>NZ_JBQKUJ010000002.1:0-474218 GCF_054968525.1 Alteromonas sp. G5_S2_22_S1
GGCCCGCATAACGGGCAATAACACGTAGGCTAAAATTGGAGCGAAGCGACTGAGCCTACGTGTTATTGTCCCAGCGAGCCCGCGAGCGAGTTTATGCGATTGTTATGTGCCCTGCCCACAAAACTACTTATAAGCCTTTGCCGGGATTTTTGAATTCCCTGATCTGTATATGATTACCTTCTCTGTCTGCGATGTTAGACACTTTGAATATTGGGTTTGCCCATTCGCCATCGAATGCCTCGCCACCTAAGGTGACTGCTTTTTCTCTTGTTGCTTCCATATTTTGAACTGACATGAATAGTTTAATTGGGCTGAAAGAACCTTTGGGTATATCGAACGGTGGGACATGGATGATGAGATTAAAGCCGTCTTTATCTAAGCTGATAAAATCTTTGGTTTCCCTTGTAACACGCATACCAAATAGTTGTTCATAAAACGCTGCAAGGTGTGGCAAGTTGCTTGAGTAGATGAGCACACCATTCTGAGCAGGACCTGACATTTTTAATTCCTTACTTTGAGCTGCATTAGAAAAGAGTGCCGCAAAAAAAACAGTTGTAAACACCAATCCTTTAAAACCTTTATACATAGAGTTTCCTTGGCACATAACTTTTAAATAAGGGGCGCAGGCATGTGGGGCATAATGGCGAAGCCGCCCCGCATGTATGCGTCCCAGCGAACGGAGTGAGTGGCTTAATTTTTTTGTTAGGTGCATGTAGATACATCCTAGCTTTCCCTGCCAAGATAAGCCCTTAAAGAAGAAATTAAACCGTCATTATTGAATGTTACAACGTCAACGACAAAAAGTACTTCTGTTTGATTGACTACAATCTTGAGCTCTCCAGAGACCGAATTATCGTTTTCCATAATGTTTAAGATTTCGATTTCTAAACTTGAAGCGTTGTCAAAATTCTTCTGAGTTTCCGATATGGCGACAGTTTTACCATGAACAGAAATTTTCCAATCTCTCAGATGAATATCGGGAGCAAAAAGGTTCGAAATCGCTTCAATATCTTTGTTTTGATAGCTGAGAAGGTAAGATTTAAATTTTTCTGAATTATTCATTTCCAATCCTTAGAAGCACCTAACACCCGCATAACGGGCAAAAATACGTAGGCTACAATACCAAGCGAAGCGCAGGGAGCCTACGTTTTTTTGTCCCTGGCGAGCGCAGCGAGTGTTAATGCGTTTGTTATGCGCTATTGACTTACAGTGCACAAATACCATAATTAGGTATATATTGGTACTTGGAGAAAGCAAATGGCTAAAAATACCAGCATTACCCTTGGTGACCATTTTGATGGCTTTATTGCTAGTCAAATTCAAACTGGTCGATATGGCTCAGCGAGCGAAGTAATTCGTTCAGCTCTTCGCTTGCTAGAAACACAGGAAACCAAATTAAACACTTTGCGTCAATTACTTGTAGCAGGCGAAGAAAGCGGCGAGGCTGAATACGACCTTGAGAACCTGATATCAGAACTAGATGGTGAATTAAAAGAGTGAAACCATTTAAGTTAACTATACTCGCAAAATCCGATTTAAAAGATATCGCGTTATTTACACAGCGGAAATGGGGGCGGGAACAGCGTAATGTATACCTAAAACAGTTCGATGATTCATTTTGGATGTTGTCTGAAAATCCTGATATCGGAAAAAGCTGCGACGAAATAAGAGACGGATACAGAAAGTTTCCGCAAGGTAGTCACGTTATTTTCTACAAGCAAACTGGTAACCAAGAAATTTTGGTTATAAGAATTCTTCATAAAAGTATGGATGTAAATCCTTTACGCTTTGGCGCATAACTTCCAAATAAGGGGCGCAGACATGTGGGCGAAAATGGCGAAGCCGCCCACGTGTTTGCGTCCCAGCCCGCACAGCGGGCGAACTTAATTTGTTTGTTATGTGACTTACCCAAAAAAACAAGCGTATTCATCATGATCTATAACGGCAAAGACTTGCTCAATAGTTTTTACATACATATTTGGCTCATAGCCATGCCATTTTAGATCTTGTCGCATCCAGAAAATTTTCCATTTACCTTGAGCGCGGATAAAAGTTGCTTTAGCCATGTCCAGGTCATGATATTCATTTGGGCTGTTCCAAACAGGACGCGTTTCATATATATAAACTGATTGCTTCTCCAGCCGCCAACCAATGTCTAACTCATTTCTAATATGCACTGGTGGCCTACGCTTATTTAAAAAAGCGTTGGCAGCTTTTTCTATCTTCTTTATTTCGAATTCACTTAAGGCCATAAAAGTTTAATTTTCCACCTGTCACATAACGCTAAGCTTTGGGGCGCTAACATGGGGCTATAATCGCGAAGCGGCCCCTTGTTAGCGTCCCAGCGACCGAAGGGAGTGCCAACAGCGTTTTGTTAGGCGTACAACTGAAAGTACGCAGCTTTGCTGCCACCACTAGCCGATAAGGCCACTTATTTAAATTGTTGAAATAAAGATAAAACAACCCTGTGCGAAATGCCAGATGTTAACGGCATTGCTGGATAAAAGAGCGAGTTTAGAAAGCTGGTGATGCAGAATGTTGGCGTTGTGATGTTGATTAAACGCGCGTTTCTAAAGCCGTTGAAACTACCGAAAAAGCAAGCTGTAATGATTACCTAGCGAAACAACCTTGATGTTGGAGTGTCACGATTAAACCCACTTTTTATGCTGTCAGTAAATGACGCCTAACGCTAAGCTTTGGGGCGCTAACATGGGGCAATAATTGCGAAGCGGCCCCGTGTTAGCGTCCCAGCGACCGAAGGGAGTGCCAACAGCGTTTTGTTAGGCGTACAACTAAAAGTACGCAGCTTTGCTGCCACCACTTGCCAAATAGACCGCGTGTTTAAATTGTTGAATTTAAGATAAAACAACGCTGTGCGAAAAGCCAGATGTTAGCGACATTGCTGGATAAAAGAGCGAGTTTAGAAGACTGATGATGTTAAATGTTGGCGTTTCGATTTTGATAAGAAGCGCGTTGCTAAAGTCGTTGAAACTACCGAAAAAGCAAGCTGCAAAGACAACCTAGAGAAACAACCTTGACGCTGGAATGTAACAGTTAAACCCACTTTTTTATGCTGTAAGTAAATGACGCCTAACTTTTAAATAAGGGGCGCAGGCACGTAGGGCATAATGGCGAAGCCGCCCTGCGTGTATGCGTCCCAGCGAACGAAGTGAGTGGCTTAATTTTTTTGTTATGTTGCCAGACATTGAGGCTAATAGAAGTTATATAGCTCATTGAACCTTTCTAGTGACTCCTCTTCATTTTGCCCGAGAAGAGATTCGTTAAAACTGATATTTTCAGGTACGCCGGCAGTTGAAAAATTCACCCTAACAAACTCTGCAAAATGGCTTATGCCGTAGCTTAGATCCTGAAAGCCAAGAGTTTTGTTCTCTGAAATTGGCTTAAAAGAGTTCGCATGAATAAACAAGGAACTGAGAGTTGGGCCATTCTTATGATATTGAGCATTTATTTGTACGAGCTTAATTTCAACACCTTTTAGATGAGGCATTTTCTCTAATACAAAGGAGATTGATCTCTTTTCAATCGCCCCTTTATCTAGTGACGCTAGTGTATCCCAAACATACTCTTCTGTTCCTTGGGCCGATGAAAGGAAGAGCATAAGAAAACATGCAAGCACTCTCGAATTCAACTTTTCAAACCTCCAATGTTTATTGCAATATAACATTAAGCTAAGCGGCGCAGTTGCGTGGGGCATAATGGCGAAGCCGCCCCGCGTAAATGCGTCCGAGCGACCGAAGGGAGTGGACTTAAGCGCTTTGTTATAAGCAGAGCCAGCTCCTTTGGTCTTTTTAAAAACTGTTGAAGCCAGCATACGATTGATTGTTAACACAAACAAGCAAAACGACTGTGCACAAATGTTTTTGATTTGATTGAAGGTAGCTGCCATTTGAGCTACCGAGTGTAATGGCGCTTACTAGACGAAAATAAGAATTTGGCGATAAAGCGCCTATTACACCACCTTTGAATTGAAAGCGGCGGATATAACCCTCCCATAAGCTAGAGCGATGCAAATGAAAACAGGCGAGGGGAGTTGCACTGGGATTTGTATTAAGCCAAACGGAGTTTAGGCTGACGCCTTATAACGCTAAGCTTTGGGGCGCTAACATGGGGCCATAATTGCGAAGCGGCCCCATGTTAGCGTCCCAGCGACCGAAGGGAGTGCCAACAGCGTTTTGTTAGGCGTACAACTGAAAGTACGCAGCTTTGCTGCCACCACTAGCCAAAAAGACCGCGTGTTTAAAAAAAATTAAGATAAAACAACCCCGTGCGAAATGCCAGATGTTAACGGTAATGCTGGATAAAAGAGCGAGTTTAGAAGACTGGTGATGTTAAATGTTGGCGTTGCGGTGTTTATGAAGAGCACGTTGCTAAAGCCGTTAAAACAACAGAGAAAGCTTGCCGCGAATACAACCTAGCGAAACAGCCTTGATGCTGTAATGTCACGTCTGAACGTACTCTTTAATGCTGTAAGTAAATGACGCCTAACTTCCAAATATGGGGCGCAGACATGTGTGCAAAAATGGCGAAGCCGCGCACATGTTTGCGTCCCAGCGAGCGACAGCGAGTGCTATAATTTGTTTGTTATATGCGTGCATTTAAAAACCTTGTATACGCCCAGCTTACCAAATTGTGCCCAAACAATAAGGTAAGACGACGTTCATTTTTTTACGCTTATTTCTTAGCCCAGCGGTAGCAATAGTACCAACCAAAAGGAGGAATCGAGAAATTTAGCAAGAAAGAATAAATAGCTACTAACCCAATGTTATCAGATTTTCCTTTAGCAAATTTGATAGTGTAGAAGATAACAATTACGCCAATAATGAATGATACTTGGCCCCAAATTGTTAGATTTATATTCATGATATTTCCCTATTGATGAGCTTTCCAAAAAGCATATAACACTAAGCTTTGGGGCGCTAACATGGGGCTATAATCGCGAAGCGGCCCCGTGTTAGCGTCCCAGCGACCGAAGGGAGTGCCAACAGCGTTTTGTTAGGCGTACAACTGAAAGTACGCAGCTTTGCTGCCACCACTAGCCAATTAGGCCGCGCGTTTAAATCGTTGAATTTAAGATAAAACAACCCTGTGCGAAAAGCTAGATGTTAACGGTAATGCTGGAAAAAAGAGCGAGTTTAAACAACTGGAGATGCAGAATGCTGGCGTTGCTGAGTTGATGAAAAGCCCGTTGCTAAAGCCGTTGAAACAACTAAAAAAAGTAAGCCGTAAAGACAACCTAGCGAAATAACCTTGATGCTGGAATGTCACAACTGAACCCACATTTTAATGCTGTAAGTAAATGACGCCTAACGCCCAGCTCAGCGGGCAATTGAAGCGCAGCGTAAATTGTTCCGCTGCAGCTGATTGTTATGCTACCCCCAATAAACGGCGGTATGGCTTAAACCTTGCTCTCCATCAGGCAACTATTAAAAAGGAGATAGTCATGCAGGTTAATAGTGTTTTTCAGACAACAACGGCAACACCTATCAATAAAGGCGGCAACAATTTGCCGCCTAGCAAGACAGAGAAGGCTGTTGAGCCACAGAAAACAACCCCATTAAGAGATTTGGCTCAAACTATTGACCCAACCAACATGTCTCGGAACGAAGCCCGCGCAATGGCAAATGCACTTATGAAATCTGGGGACGCGGACCTCTCCTCCGTATTCTTTTCACATAGCGTGGTGTTAATTCCCACTGGAAACGGTACGTTTCGGAACCCCACCGAGTCAGACCCTATTATGAACGAAAAATTTAATATGTTTGATGCGATACGGGGAAATATAGAATTTAATAAATCCAAAGGACTTTCAAATGAAAATAATCTATCTGCACTCTCATTTTTAGAAAAATTTGAGATTATGGGAGGCTCTCCAAAAATTGATACACATGCATAACACTAAGCTTTGGGGCGCTAACATGGGGCTATAATCGCGAAGCGGCCCCGTGTTAGCGTCCCAGCGACCGGAGGGAGTGCCAACAGCGTTTTGTTAGGCGTACAACTGCAAGTACGCAGCTTTGCTGCCACCACTAGCCAATTAGCCAGCTTGTTTAAATTATTGAATTTAAGATAAAACAACACTGTGCGAAAAGCCAGATGTTAAGGATAATGCTGGATAAAAGAGCGGGTTTAGAAGACTGGTGATGCAGAATGTTGGTGTTGCGATGTTTATGAAAAACGCGTTGCTAAAGTTGTTTAAACAACTGAGAAAGTAAGCCGTAAAGACTACCTAGCGAAACAACCTTGATGCTGGAATGTCACGTCCGATCCCACATTTTAATGCTGTAAGTAAATGACGCCTAACTTTTAAATAAGGGGCGCAGGCATGTGGGGCATAATGGCGAAGCCGCCCCGCATGTATGCGTCCCAGCGAACGAAGTGAGTGGCTTAATTTTTTTGTTATGTGCCATGCTGGTTATGCCCTTTTATTTTAAGGCATTGATAACAAGAACCTGTAAATAAAGAAAGCCAAAATAAGCCAAAGATTACGAGTGCCGTAAGAACAAGAGCTAAACGCTCGTCTTGTGTCGCATTTGATTTTGACAAAGCTACCAAAAGAGGAAAAGGCACGGATGCGACTATTGAAGATAGCAAAGCTAACAAAAATTTAGGCTGCTTTATTGTGGTTTGGATATAGCCAACAATTGTGTGATAAATAACAAAAAGTAATAAAATTATTGGCGCAAAAAAGAATAAAGATTGATAGCCCTCTGCTGCTTGAGATGTTTTCTGATACAGGTCTATATCAGTTAAAGCAAATAACAGAATAACTAAAGCACTAGGAAGAAAGCTCCATAAGGCCGATACAAATGCAAAACGTTTACTTGGCACTAATCTTACTCTCCTGGCACATAACTTTAAGCTTTGGGGCGCTAGCACGTGGGCTAAAATCCGAGCGAAGCGAGCCAGCCCACGTGTTAGCGTCCCAGCGACCGGAGGGAGTGCCAACAGCGTTTTGTTAGGCGTACAAAGGAACGTACGCAGCTTTGCTGCCACCACTAGCCAAATAGACCGCGTGTTTAAATTATTGAAATTAAGATAAGACAACCCTGGGCGAAAAGCCAG
This sequence comes from Alteromonas sp. G5_S2_22_S1, assembly GCF_054968525.1. Classification (NCBI taxonomy): domain Bacteria; kingdom Pseudomonadati; phylum Pseudomonadota; class Gammaproteobacteria; order Alteromonadales; family Alteromonadaceae; genus Alteromonas; species Alteromonas sp. G5_S2_22_S1. Next base: position 7,084 of record NZ_JBQKUJ010000002.1, read on the forward strand.
ATGTTAACGACATTGCTGGAAAAAAGAGCGAGTTTAAACAACTGGAAATGCAGAGTGGTGGCGTTGCTGAGTTGATGAAAAGCCCGTTGCTAAAGCCGTTTAAACTACCGAGAAAGTAAGCCGTAAATACAACCTAGCGAAACAGCCTTGATGCTGTAATGTCACTGCTGAGACTACTTTTTAATGCTGTAAGTAAATGACGCCTAACTTTAAGCTAAGGGGCGCTAGCATGTGGGCTAAAATCCGAACGAAGTGAGTCAGCCCACATGTTAGCGTCCCAGCGACCGGAGGGAGTGGCTTGAGCGTTTTGTTAGGCGTACAACTGAAAGTACGCAGCTTTGCTGCCACCACTAACCAATTAGCCAGCTTGTTTAAATTATTGAATTTAAGATAAAACAACCCTGTGCGAAAAGCCAGATGTTAACGGCATTGCTGGATAAAAGAGCGAGTTTAGAAAGCTGGTGATGTTGAATGTTGGCGTTGCGATGTTGATGAAAGGCGCGTTGCTAAAGCCGTTGAAACCACCGAGAAAGCTAGCCGCGAACACGACCTAGCGAAACAACCTTGATGCTGGAATGTCACAACTGAACCAACATTTTAATGCTGTAAGTAAATGACGCCTAACGCTAAGCTTTGGGGCGCTAGCACGTGGGCTAAAATCCGAGCGAAGCGAGCCAGCCCACGTGTTAGCGTCCCAGCGACCGGAGGGAGTGCCAACAGCGTTTTGTTAGGCGTACAAAGGAACGTACGCAGCTTTGCTGCCACCACTAGCCAAATAGACCGCGTGTTTAAATTATTGAATTTAAGATAAAACAACCCTGTGCGAAATGCCAGATGTTAACGACTATGTGGGATAAATGAGCGAGTTTAGAAAGCTGATGATGTTAAATGTTGGTGTTGTGATGCTGCTGAAAAGCACGTTGCTAAAGCCGTTAAAACAACCGAGAAAGCTTGCCGCGAATACTACCTAGCGAAACAGCCTTGATGCTGTAATGTCACGTCCGAACGAACTTTTTAATGCTGTAAGTAAATGACGCCTAACTTTTAAATAAGGGGCGCAGGCATGTGGGCTAAAATCCGAACGAAGTGAGCAGCCCACATGTTTGCGTCCCAGCCCGTGCAGCGGGCGAACTTGATTTTTTTGTTAGGCGACTTTTTGCAACTCTGCTTCCTTACTTAGCAGGAAGTCCTTATGCTTTTGCACTTTTAAGTACCACTGAATGCCCCCTGCAAGTGTGAACCAAGCGCCGCCGATAAGGAAAAAATATATGTATGAAACTCTTTTACTTAGGATGTCATTCTTAACCTTAATCTCAGCTAATTTTTTTGTGGTGTCCAAAGAAAACGTGAAATCCGATTGTGCTCGCTTGTAATCTATTTCAGCTTGTAGAACAGCAATTGCAACTTTTAACTCGGAGGATTCTTTTTCAAGGTAGAGTGTCGGAACAACGAGCAAGAAAACACCAATGAAACAAAGAGTCTTATACAGATTGTCAAATGGTACTTGAGGCATAAAAATTCCTTTTGTCGCCTAACGCTAAGCTTTGGGGCGCTAACGCGTGGGCTAAAATCCGAACGAAGTGAGTCAGCCCACGTGTTAGCGTCCCAACGACCGAAGGGAGTGGCAACAGCGTTTTGTTAGGCACGTTTTTGTGCGACCACGTATAAATGTTTGTTTGGAAAGTCATCATTTTCCAAGTGTCGACACACGCAGTTGTGACTTTCCAATAACTTTAAAAGTGCTGGAATGCCAAGAGCTGCATGATATAAGTCTTGACCTAAAAATGGATTGCTACCATCACCTTTTTCATCGACCGCCCCACTTGTAAAAATTATTACGCCATCCACTTCCAGATGCTCAAGGAGTTTACCAATTACACTTTCTTGGTTTTCTAGGGGCACATGCCAAATACTATCCCACGCCGATATGAACGCATATTTGTTACTTGGAACCCAGTTGCAAATATCTGCATGATGGAATATGACTTTAGGATGCCTTATTTTAGCAAGCCTTAGCATCTCGGCTGAAAGGTCCAGCCCCTCAACATCATATCCATACTTTAATAATAAATCGATTATACGTCCGCTGCTACCGCAACCTATATCAATAGCTTTTCCCGTCTTCGAGGCAAAGTTAAGCGCTCTCTTATGCTGAGAAATACCATTTTCTCTATTGAAGCGATCGCTATTCCAATGCTCTGCAATCTTATCGTAATTGGATGCTTGCTGTATGGGATTCATATAAAGTGCCTAACTTTTAAATAAGGGGCGCTGGCACGTGGGCTATAATGCGAAGCAGCCCACGTGTATGCGTCCCAGCGAACGAAGTGAGTGACTTAATTTGCTTGTTATGTGTCATCTAAAAACAACCATCCTGTCCACTATGCGTGAAATTTCAATTTATTAAAACGTTCATCCCACGTTTCAAAGCCAAAGTAAGCTTTTGTAGCGTTTTCTAGTCGTTTTGGAGTTATAGAAAATCGGTTGGGATACTTGCTTAGTTCTTCGTCTAAAGCTGGCCGAATTGAGTCTTTGGTTAGGGACTCAATAAAGTATTGGTCTTCTTCGTAAAAATGAACCTTAAAAAATGGCTTGGGAATTGAGTTTAGGTTTTTTCTTGTGTTTCCGAGAATTGGCCAGTGGCCGTGCCAAATTTTTGCATCCGTTGAAAGTGAAGCTAGAGCAATTTCCATTTTTTCGATATTGAAATCTCTGATTTCTGATTCAAACTTTTGACTGAAAACAACTAGATATAACAAGTCGCCCACAGTTTCTACAATTTGTCCTAATGCAAACGTCTCTGAGGATAATTGGATAGAGAATAGATCTCCTTTTGAGGCTTTGATTTTAGTGCTCATAAGTTTCAACTTACCACTGACACATAACACTAAGCTTTGGGGCGCTAACATGGGGCTATAATCGCGAAGCGGCCCCGTGTTAGCGTCCCAGCGACCGGAGGGAGTGCCAACAGCGTTTTGTTAGGCGTACAACTTAGAGTACGCAGCTTTGCTGCCACCACTAGCCAATTAGGCCGCGCGTTTAAATTATTGAATTTAAAATAAAACAACCCTGTGTGAAAAGCCAGATGTTAACGACATTGGCGGATAAAAGAGCGAGTTTAAACAACTGGAGATGCAGAATGCTGGCGTTGCTGAGTTGACGAAAAGGGCGTTGCTAAAGCCGTTGAAACTACCGAAAAGTAAGCCGTAAAGACAACCTAGCGAAACAACCTTAATGCTGGAATGTCACTGTTGAATCCACTTTTTAGTGCTGTAAGTAAATGACGCCTAACACCCAAATAAGGGGCGCAAACGTGGCGGCTATAATTGGCACGAAGTGACACAGCCGCCATGTTTGTGTCCCAGCGAGCCCGCGAGCGACTTAATTTGATTGTTATGTTCACTCTTTCTCGTAGTAGTCGAACTGAATATCACTGACACTTTTGTCACTAGCTTTCTTTTCAATTTCTTTGAGACTTACTTTCAACTTTGATGATATTTCTTTAGCAGCGCCAGAAAGCTTGTTCAAATCACCATCTTTGTTCTCTAAGAGGAAGTCGACCTTCCATTTTGTTTCGAATGCGCTGCAGAACATTGATGTATACCTATTGATCAGTTCTTGGTTTTTTATTTCAGATGGTTTTTCCAACAAAGCTGCAATTTGATTCGAAATATCGTTAAGATTCTCAATTTGGCTAATACATTCTGTAATACCTAATCTCGCGCCACGAGGCAAGTGAGCGCAAATTACTGGAAAATATTCATTGATTATGAATGGGTGTAACTTAGTTGGAAGGTTAGTTGCTATTTTGCCCTTCATGGTCAAGAGAATATTATATTCAGATGTTTTTATGTACCTATCCAGCCAAGCTGATAAATCACTCAATTCAGTGTATATAGCATCCTTTTTTTGTTTTCTTAGGAAGAAATGTTTTGTAAGTGTCGTTAGCTGACTTAGAAACCAACCTAAACAAACACCTATCAAAACAGAAGCAATTTTAACATCCATTCAGAACTTTCCAGTGAATATAACGCTAAGCTTTGGGGCGCTAGCGCGTGGGCTAAAATCCGAGCGAAGCGAGCCAGCCCACGTGTTAGCGTCCCAGCGACCGAAGGGAGTGCCAACAGCGTTTTGTTAGGCGTACAACTGAAAGTACGCAGCTTTGCTGCCACCACTAACCAAATAGACCGCTTATTTAAATTATTGAATTTAAGATAAAACAACCCCGTGCGAAATGCCAGATGTTAACGGTAATGCTGGATAAAAGAGGGAGTTTAGAAAAGTGGTGATGTTAAATATTGGCGTTGCACTGTTGATAAAAAGCGCGTTGCTAAAGCCGTTGAAACTACCGAAAAAAGTAAGCCGTAAAGACAACCTAGCGAAACAACCTTGATGCTGGAATGTCACATCCAAACCCACATTTTAATGTTGTAAGTAAATGACGCCTAACGCTAAGCTTTGGGGCGCAGGCACGGGGCTATAATCGCGAAGCGGCCCCGTGTTTGCGTCCCAACGACCGAAGGGAGTGCCAACAGCGTATTGTTATATTTCATACCCACAAAACTACAATTAAACCTAGTGCTAATACAAATACTAATGAGTAAAAAGGCATTTTGTAGGTGCGATAGTTTCTTGCATCTCCAGGAGGGGTTAACCAGGCAAGTAAAGTAGATGCGCGAGTTATGGCCTTAGGTTTCAATAATCCGTTTGAGCTGATTACGTGATATTTCCAGTTCTGAAACTCACCCCCATACCTTTTAAGGTCTGATTCCAATTCCTCTTTTACGTTAGATAGAGCTTGTTCTGAATTTTCCAGAAGCCTAGTGATACGAAGAATAACTTTGCCTTCCTTGGTATAACGGATGGAACATTCTGAGGGGGCTGTTCGCTCTTGAATAACCTTAAACCCACTTTTAGCTGATGCGTCTGATTGAAACAAAAAACTGTAGGCAACTGTCACTTTATTGTTTCTATTTCGAACCAAAATTTACATCCTTGCCGTTTGAAAGAAATATAACGCTTTTAAATAAGGGGCGCAGGCATGTGGGGCATAATGGCGACGCCGCCCCGCATGTATGCGTCCCAGCGAACGAAGTGAGTGACTTAATTTTTTTGTTAGGTGGCATTGTTTGCTCGAAGATACACACCAATATGGCCGACCGAATACTTATGATTTTTAAAGTTACCACGTTTTACAATTGGTATAGAGCCTAAAGTGTCGGTTATTTGTTGTCGAAGCTCTGGTGTATTGAGTTTAGAGTTTTTTGGAACAACTATGAGCGGCGTAAACAAGAAATGAGAAAAGTCTTGATTGCTATTGATTACTGTATACCCACTTTTTTCTAACTTGGTTCTTAGGCTGGTTAGCTTTGCTTCGTTAATTCCGTTGGAATGCAGATGGATAGTAGGTTTGGCGACTGATGTACACCCAGCTAACACAATGACAATAAATGACAGTAATATCGTTTTCATCCCTGACACCTAACGCTAAGCTTTGGGGCGCTAGCACGTGGGCTAAAATCCGAGCGAAGCGAGCCAGCCCCCGTGTTAGCGTCCCAGCGACCGAAGGGAGTGCCAACAGCGTTTTGTTAGGCGTACAACGAAACGTACGCAGCTTTGCTGCCACCACTAGCCAAATAGACCGCGTGTTTAAATTATTGAATTTAAGATAAAACAACCCTGTGCGAAATGCCAGATGTTACCGGTAATGCTGGATAAAAAAGCGAGTTTTGACAACTTGTAGTGTTGAATGTTGGCGTTGCTATGTTAATGAAAAGCTCGTTGCTAAAGTCGTTGGAACTACCGAAAAAGCAAGCTGTAAAGACAACCTAGTGAAACAACCTTGATGCTGTAATGTCACAGCTGAACCTACTTCTTAATGCGGTAAGTAAATGACGCCTAACAATTTAATCGTTCCCTAAACGGGGCGATTTAACGAACCAGAACGGGGTTTTTGTCCGTTTGGTTATAAATATGATTAAACCATAACCTATCGATAGGATTAGTAAAATACGTTTTTGGTGTATTTTACTCAAAAGCTAAAAACACCAAATCGGGTTGCAGGTGAATTTGGGATATTTCGTGAGTGCCTTTGCAACAAAACAGGCACTAAAGTCAGTTATCTCGTTGCGATTTATCAAATAGACTTCTTTTATTTTGGAGTCGAATATGAAGTCTCAGTTTATTAAATCCCTGTACGAGCACATGATGCTCAAGCGCTATGCAAAGCGTACTATACAAACCTACATAAACTGGATTTCAGATTACATTCGTTTTCACAAATTTCAGCACCCGAAAGATCTCGACGTGTTGCATGTTGAAGCATACCTTACTCATCTATCTACCAAGCGAAAAAATGCGCGGTCTACACAAGCCACAGCACTTAATGCATTGGTCTTCCTGTACAACAAGTATTTAGAACAGCCACTCCCTTCTGACATGAATTTTGTAGGAAGCGGAAGGGAAAGAAAGCTGCCAGTTGTGCTAACCCAGTTAGAAGTAAAAGCATTGCTTGGTAGGGTGCCTACCCATCATTACTTAGCAGTAGCACTTCTTTATGGCAGCGGCCTTCGATTAATGGAGTGCGTGCGTCTTAGAACGGGAGATATAGACTTCGACTACAAGTGTGTGAGAATTTGGTTTGGGAAAGGGGGCAAGCATCGAGTGGTAACGCTGTCAGAATCACTTATCCCACTTTTAAAAAATCATATCAGTGAAAGTGAAAAACTTTTGCAACGAGATTTGATGGTGCCAGACTTTGCTGGTGCTTGGATTCCACATGGGTTGAGGAAAAAGTATCAACAGCGCAATAAAACGCTGGAATGGCAGTATTTGTTCCCTGCATCAAAGTTAAGTATCGATCCAGAAAGCAAGCTATTACGGCGTCATCATATAGATGAAAAACAGATACAACGCGCGGTAAGTCGTGCTTCAAGTGATGCGGGAATAATCAAGCATGTTACGCCTCACACGCTTCGTCATTCATTTGCTACTCATTTACTGCAATCTGGCGCAGACATCAGAACGGTGCAAGACCAACTAGGTCATGCCGATGTTAGAACCACTCAAATTTATACCCATATACTTCAACAAGGAGCGAATGGTGTCGTCAGCCCACTTTCTAATTTAGCGTTTTAGTTTTTTGTTCACGGAAACAAAAAAGGGCCCGAAGGCCCTTTTCAAAATTTAGCTTTAAAAGCGCTAATTTAAACGCTTATACACGCTCAAATACGGTAGCAATACCTTGGCCTAAACCAATACACATAGTCGCTAAGCCTAGGCTTACGTCTTGTGATTCCATTAGGTTGATAAGCGTACCTGAGATACGTGAACCAGAACAACCTAGCGGGTGACCAAGTGCAATAGCACCACCGTTAAGGTTAATCTTAGTATCTAGGTGGTCCATCCAACCAAGCTGCTTAATACAAGATAGTGCCTGTGCTGCGAACGCTTCGTTAAACTCAGCAAGTTCAATATCGTCCATAGTTAGGCCAGCGCGCTTAAGGGCTTTTTGTGTTGCTGGCACTGGGCCATAACCCATAATTGCCGCATCACAACCAGCCACAGCCATCGAGCGAATTTTCGCACGTGGCGTTAGGCCAAGCTCTTTCGCACGGTCTGCTGACATAAGCAGCATGCCTGATGCACCGTCAGACAGCGCAGAAGACGTACCCGCAGTCACTGTACCGTTTACTGGGTCGAACACTGGGCGAAGCGCCGCCATGCTCTCAGCAGTGCTCTCTGGGCGAACTACTTCATCGTAGTCAATTAGCTTTAATACGCCATTTGCATCGTGACCTTCAACAGGCACAATCTCGTTAGCCCAGCGGCCTTCAAGGTGTGCTTTGTGCGCTAGCTGATGCGAACGTGCGCCAAAAGCGTCTTGTTGCTCACGAGTAATACCATTTTGACGGCCAAGTAGCTCGGCTGTCATACCCATCATGCCCGACGCTTTCGCCGTGTACTTAGCAAGACCAGGGTGGAAGTCGATGTTGTAGTTCATCGGTACGTGACCCATGTGCTCAACACCACCAATCATGTAAATGTCACCACGGCCGCTCATTATGCCGCTTGTTGCATCGTGAAGGGCTTGCATTGATGAACCACATAAACGGTTAACCGTTACCGCGCCCGTTGTGCGTGGAATTTTTGTGAGTAGTTGCGCGTTACGTGCAACGTTGAAGCCTTGTTCTTTAGTTTGCTGAACACAGCCCCAAATGATGTCTTCAATTTCCGCTGGGTTTACGCCAGGGTTACGCTCTAGTAGCGCGGTCATTAGTGCTGCAGATAGGTCTTCTGCACGCACATTTCTGAAAACACCGTTTTTTGAACGACCCATTGGGGTACGTACGCAATCGATTACGACCACTTCTTTCATTAGTTTTTCCTCCGGGTCTTATGCGAAATAGGATTTACCAGAAGCGGCCATTTCACGAACGCCATCTGAAATCTGATAAATTGGACCAAGTTCAGCGTACTTGTCTGCCATAGCAACAAAGTTCGCCAAGCCAATGGTTTCAATCCAACGGAAAATACCACCGCGGAATGGAGGGAAACCTAAGCCGTAAAGTAGCGCCATGTCTGCTTCAGCTGCGCTATCTACAATGCCTTCTTCTAGGCAGCGAATTGCTTCGTTTGCCATAGGGATCATAAGGCGTGCAATAATGTCGTCAGCTTCAAAGTCTGTCTTCTCAGCTACGTGGGGCGCCATTAGTGCATATGCTTCTTCAGCAGGTGTTTTCTTAGGCTTACCGCGCTTATCAACACCGTAGTTGTAGAAACCTTTACCGTTTTTCTGACCTAAACGCTCTTCTTTGTAGAACAGGGTTACTGGGTCGTTGTCTAGGCGAGCCATACGCTCTGGAATACCTGCTGCCATTACGTCTGCTGCATGATCGCCTGTGTCGATACCTACAACGTCCATTAGGTAAGCCGGGCCCATTGGCCAGCCGAAGATTTTTTCCATTACTTTATCAACAGCAACAAAGTCAGCGCCGTCGATAAGTAGCTTACTGAAGCCCGCAAAGTATGGGAACAATACGCGGTTTACCAAGAACCCTGGGCAGTCGTTAACCACAATTGGGGTTTTGCCCATTTTAAGGGTAGCGGCTACTACTGCATTGATGGTTTCTTCTGACGTTTTTTCGCCACGAATAATTTCAACAAGCGGCATGCGGTGCACTGGGTTGAAGAAGTGCATACCACAGAAGCGTTCTGGCTTGTCTAAGCTTTTAGCTAGCTGATTGATAGAGATAGTAGAAGTGTTTGAAGTGATGATAGCGTCGTCCGCTACATTGTCTTCTACTTCTTTAAGTACAATACCTTTTACTTTCGGGTTTTCTACAACCGCTTCAATAACAAGGTCTGCATCTTTAAGCGTGCTGTACTCAAGGGTAGGTGTAATTGCGTTAAGCGTTTGCGCCATTTTAGTCGCATCAACTTTACCGCGCTTCATACCTTTACCAAGAATTTTGGCCGCTTCTGAAAGACCAAGGTCTAGTGCACCTTGATTAATGTCTTTCATAATTACCGGTGTGCCTTTCACTGCGCTTTGGTATGCAATACCGCCGCCCATGATGCCTGCACCTAGAACAGCGTTAAGCTTAGACTGCTTAGTGGCTGCTTTTGCTTGCTTCTTGCCTTTGCTCTTAACTAGCTGGTCGGCAAGGAAAATGCCGATTTGTGCTTTCGCTGCGTCGGTTTTCGCAAGGGCCACAAAGCCTTCGTTTTCAAGCTTAAGTGCACCGTCACGGTCTAGGCCCGCTGCTTTTTGTACCGTCTCAACCATTTTGTGCGGAGCTGGGTAATGCTTACCAGCTTGCGCGAATACCATGGCTTGAGCAGTACTGAAGCTCATCATAGCTTCGTTTTTGTTTAGCTGTAGTGGGGCTTTCTTAACCGCACGACGAGCTTGCCAGTCAAACTTGCCCTCTGCAGCGTCTTTCACCATTGAAAGTGCGCCTTCAACAAGTGCTTCTGGAGCAACAACGGCATCAACCGCGCCTTCAGCAAGGGCTTTCGCGCCTTTTCTGTCACGGCCAGTAGTCATCCACTCAAGGGCGTTATCTGCACCTATTAAGCGAGGAAGGCGAACCGTGCCACCAAAACCAGGCATAAGGCCTAGCTTAACTTCTGGTAAACCGATTGAAGCTGTTGTGTCTGCAATACGCATGTCACACGCCAATGCCATCTCACAACCACCACCTAGCGCAAAGCCATTAACAGCAGCAATGGTAGGGAAAGGTAGGTCTTCGAAGCGGTCGAATACTTGTGACGTATTGGCAACCCACTGTAGTACTTCAGCATCGTCCATAGTGAAAAGACCAGTGAACTCGGTGATATCTGCACCTACGATAAATGCAGGTTTTGCACTGCGTACTACTAAGCCTTTTACATCGCCTTTAGCAAGTAGGGCTTGGGTTGCTTCGTCAAGTTCGCTCACTGTTTGGCGGTCGAACTTGTTTACTGAACCTTCGGCGTCGAATACCAGCTCAGCAAAGCCGTCATCTAACAGGCTGACGGAAAGACTTTTGCCTGTGTATATCATTATCATCTCCTTCGGCATTGGCCAGGATGTTAGTGAAGTAATCCAACTAATTTGTAGGGTCGTATGCATTCACTAACGCGTTAGGGTGGCTAGATTCTTTACAAAGCCACACAAAATTTCAACAAAAAATCAAACAAGCGTTTCAATTTGTCTAAGGTAGTGGTCCGATGACTTAAATTCAAGTGCAAATATCGAATTCAAGCTTCATTTCGGCATTGGTGGTTGTATAATGAGCGTTATTGGCGCAAAGCGCCAATCCAGCAAAAGAATAATCTACAATCATGTCAACTATGTTTGTAAAGCATAGCTAACGACAGCTGGCACAACATCTTCTTTGGCAAGGAGCCAAGGCTGAAAATTTCCCTTTGTTTGTCAAACAAACCTAGTGGGTCAGTCGCAATGCTGCTTTTTCAGCAACATTTTACAATCAGCTCGATTAGGCAAAGTCGCCAGCGCTCATAAGCGTTCGAGTGTAGAGCAGGGTAGGAATTCTATTGTGTCTGGTTTTTATTTTAGTGCTAAGTTGCGTCAGCGAGCGTTGACAGTCAACGTCAAATTTATCGCCACTGTGGTGGGCGCGATAGTATGTTCGGTGTTGTCTATAGCCGCCAACGCATCACAATCTTTATCCTTGCCCGAAGATATTTACAAGGAAGAAAGAGCGCGATATCTCGAAGTCGAAAAAAAGCTGTTAACTTATTCTAAGCGCAGGGTCCGAAATCTCGACAACGACATATATGAGCTGGCCGAATACCCCCTATACCCCTATTTATTGAGGCTTAAGCTAGACCGCACCATGTCCATTAGGACGAAGCGTGAAGTGAAGCAATTTTTAGCCGATTTTAATGGTCAACCCGTAAGTTATGGCCTGCGTTATAAATGGCTTAACTACTTAGCTAAAAATAACTACCGCAGTACATTTTTAGATAATTACCGCCCGGGCATGGGGGCAAGGCTTACCTGTATTGCGCTGAACTACCGGTTAAAAGAAGGGGAGAGCGAGCAGGTTCTGTTACAAGAAGTCAATGCACTGTGGCTTCATGGTCAGTCTCAGCCTGATGAATGCGACCCGCTTTTTGCAAAGTGGAAGAAAGCGGGCATGATGACGCCAGAAATGGTCATCAAGCGAATTGAAATTGCCGCAAAAGAGGGGAATAGAAGTATTATTTCCTACCTTAAGCGGCAACTTCCGAGCAATAAGCAGTATTTAGCTGATGCGTGGTTGTCAGTAACCCGCGATACCAGCCGAGTAAGTAAAACCGCTTTGTTTCCGCTGAAACATGCTTCGCATGAAGCCAACATTATTGTATGGGCGGTAGAAAAACTTGCGTGGAGAAATCCGGATTTAGCGAGTCAGGTTTATTCGCGCTACAACAATAAGAAGGTCTTTTCACAAGCGCAACAGCATATGATGCGACGAGCTATTGCGCTTAGCTATACATTAGTCCGCTTACCTCAAGCCCATCATTGGCTTGAACTCGCTGACGTAAATGGCGCTAGCGATGACGTTAAGTTATGGCACATTTCTCACTTATTGCGCACGAATAAATGGCAGGAAGTGGTAGATGTTATTAACAGCGCACCGGCAAGTTTGCAGCAAGAAGAAAACTACCGTTATTGGAAGGCGAGAGCGTTAGAAGCGCTAGGTCAAAGTATGCAGGCAACGGTGCTATACAAAGAATTAGCTCAAGAGCGTCATTATTATGGTTTTATGGCCAGTGCGCATATAGGTGAAATTCCTTCTCTTGCTCATACGCCAGCACCTAGAGATACCGCTGCCATCGCCAGTGTAGCTAAAACCCCAGCCACCATGCGTGCAGTTGAGTTCTTTAGACTAGACCGAACCACAGAGGCCCGCAGAGAGTGGTATTACTTGCTTTCTCATTTACCTGAAGCGAAAGTGACCGATGCAGGGATTTTAGCCTATGAGTGGGGACTTTACGATCAGGCCATTACCAGTTTTGCACGCAGTGGCTATTGGGATGACGTGGAGCGTCGCTTTCCGTTAGCGTTTAGCGATGTATTTAGCAAAAAATCTCAGGCTTACAGCATTTCAAAATCCTTTGCTATGGCTATTGCTCGTCGAGAAAGTTCGTTTAGAAGTGACGCTATTTCACCTGTAGGTGCAGCAGGGCTTATGCAGCTTATGCCGGGCACAGCGCGCTATGTAGCAAAAGAAAAAGTAAGCCGAAGTGAATTGTTCAAAGTAAACGACAATGTTGAATACGGCGTACAGTACCTGCGTTACTTGATGGATAAGCTTAACAATAACCCCGTATTGGTTTCGGCATCTTATAATGCGGGGTGGCGCAAAGTGTTGGAATGGTTACCCGCTAATGAAGCCTTACCCGTGGACATTTGGATTGAGAACATTCCCTACAAGGAAACCCGAGCCTATGTGAAAGCGGTAATGGCCTATCAGCATATTTATGACCAGCAGTTAGGTGGAAACGAGAATATTTTCCCTCAACTTACCCGCGATATGATCCCTTCTGCAGAAGCGGTAAGTACACATCCGGTAACGGGCACTTTGCAGCTAGCGCCGCGATAGCAACATGCCGTTAGGGCGTGCTTAGGCGCGCCTTAGCGTAAATGAAAGCGTATCGGTCTGAGCCAGTATGCATGTCATGCTGGCCTCGTGTTACACTAGTGGATCTAACGACTAAAAAGATAAGAGGGGCTATGTCGCAACATCAAGCAACCTACCAACAGCATATAGAAGAGCTACAATCGCGTACCCGAGAGGCACTACAGCGAGAAGGGCTAGACGGATTAGTAATTCACTCGGGGCAGGGCAAGCGCCTTTTCTTAGATGACAACCATTATCCGTTTAAGGTAAACCCGCAGTTTAAAGCGTGGCTTCCGGTTATTGATAACCCTAACTGCTGGCTGGTGGTTAACGGTGTAGATAAGCCTACGCTTATTTTCTATCGCCCTGAAGACTTCTGGCACAAAGTGCCACCTGAACCAAACGACTTCTGGACAGACAGTTTCGATATTAAGTTGCTTCAGCAAGCCGATGCGGTGGAAAAGTTTTTACCCTACGACAAGCGTCGCTTTGCTTATGTGGGCGAATATATTGAAGTAGCGAAAGCGTTGGGCTTTGAGAATGTAAACCCAGATCGCGTATTGCACTATTTGCATTATCAACGCGCCTACAAAACCGACTACGAGCTAGATTGCATGCGCGAGGCCAATAAGCTTGCTGTAGCTGGCCACAAAGCTGCTGAACAAGCTTTCCGTGAAGGTAAAAGCGAATTCGATATCAACCTTGCCTATGCAATGGCGAGCCGGCAGGGCGATAACGATGTGCCATATACCAGCATTGTAGCGCTAAATGAACATGCCTCGATTTTGCATTACATGCAGTGTGATACGGTGGCACCAAAAGAGTCTCGTTCATTTTTGATTGATGCGGGAGCTAACTATAACGGCTATGCGGCTGATATTACCCGTACCTACAGTCAAAACGACGTTCAAAATTCAGCGATGTTCCGCGACCTTATACAGGCGGTAGATAAAGTTACCTTAACTTTAGTCGACTCGTTAAAGCCTGGTGTCGCCTACACCGACATTCATCTACTGGCGCATGATGGTATTGCGCAAATTCTTCACGACACAGGCATGGTAAATTTAACGCCGCCTGAAATAGTGGAAATGGGTATAACGCGCACCTTCTTCCCTCATGGCATCGGTCACTTCTTAGGGCTACAAGTGCACGATGTAGGCGGGCTGGTAAATGACGACCGCGGTACGCCTAAGCCTGCGCCTGATGATCATCCGTTCTTGCGCTGCACGCGTATGGTAGAAGCCCGACAGGTGTTCACCATCGAGCCTGGCTTGTATTTCATCGAGAGCCTGCTGCGCGACCTTAAAGCAACGCCTGCGTCTAAGTTTATCAATTGGGATACCATTGATGCTTACAAACCATTTGGCGGTATTCGTATTGAAGACAATATTATTGTGCACCGCGATAAAAACGAGGATATGACCCGAGATTTAGATTTAAACTAATAGGTTAATCTGTATCTCGTTGTTAGCGAGTAAAAATAGTCATAGTGTTATTAAAGAGCAGCTTAAAGCTGTTCTTTTTCGTTAAGCTCGTCAGCTTTTAAGTAATAAGAACGAAGTCATCAGGTGATAACCGTTAGCTTGTGACGGCAGTCACTATTTGAATGAAAAGCTGAGATGTGGCGTATTTGTATTAAGCGCATTGGGTTAGCAATTGGTCGTTACCTTTGTTTTTTATGTAAACCATTGATGCTGCAATAAGTAAACAATGTTAGAAAGTTTAAATAGTTGAAAGGAGTCTCTATGCCACAAGGCGACATTGTAGGTTTACTCATCATGGCAACGGTAGCTGGGCTTGCGATGCCCGCTGGCGCCATTTTAGCCACTTATCAAGGTATTCAGCCCAAGTGGCTAGAGAAAGAATTACGCCACGGCATTTTGGCGTTAGGAGCCGGCGCGCTTATCTCAGCGGTAGGGCTGGTGCTTGTGCCCGAGGGCATCAAAGATGTGTCTGTCTTTGCCGCTATCGCGTGTTTTGTTGGCGGTGCGCTCGCATTCATGGCACTAGATATTTATTTGGCCAAGAAGCAAACGGCGGGCAGCCAGCTAGCCGCCATGCTTAGCGATTTTGTGCCCGAATCTATCGCTCTTGGCACCACCGCAGCTTTAGGTGGCGGCACTATGTTGCTAGGGCTTTTGATAGCCGTTCAAAATTTACCCGAAGGCTTTAATGCCTACAGAGAAATGCTGCCTAAAAATAAACAGCGCAGTACAAAGCTTATTTTGCTGTTCATAGGTATGGCCTTACTAGGCCCTCTGTTTAGTCTTGTGGGCTTTTATTACTTGGCGCAGTTTCCTGTGATTATGAGTGGCATTATGCTCTTTGCCGCAGGGGGAATTCTATATTCGGTATTTCAGGATATTGCCCCGCAAATCCGCATGGAAAATCATTGGCTTCCACCCCTTGGCGGTATTCTTGGTTTCTTAGTGGGGATGATAGGTTTTATGCTTGAAGGCTAACTTGTTAAAAGTAGGTTTAGCCTAAACATCGCTGTAATGCTTAGTTAATGCAGAAAAAATGTTTACTGAAACGGCTTGCCAGAGCACAAGAAACATTCTGTGTGCCAATAAGTCTACAAGCCCATGTTTTATATTTTGTTTAGGTCTCCCCAACAAAAAAGGCGTGTTGATTACAACACGCCTTCGTACCTTACTTATCGATAACTAGCTTGTACGCTCAATTGAAATATGCGCCAGCGCAATCAGCGCTTCTTTGTATTTAGAGTCTTCAATAGCGCTTAAGCTATCAATGGCCATCTGCACTTCCTTTTGCGCACATTGGCGTGTGTAGTCTAATGCGCCGGTTTCTTCCATGATGCCTTGAATTCGCGTCAAATGTGGTAGGCCATTGCTTTGCTCAATCGCTTCTTGAATAAGTGCTTTGTCGCCATCATTCGTAGCGTGCCACATGGCGTAAAGCAGCGGAAGGGTAGGTTTACCCTCTGCTAAGTCGTCGCCAGCATTTTTACCCATTTCTTCACTATCAGCCATGTAGTCAAGAATATCATCGGCTAATTGAAAGGCTGTACCTAAATGCTTGCCGTACTCTTGCATCGCACGCTCAATGTGCTCGTTTTGCTCGGTAAGTACTGCGGCTAATTGTGTTGCGGCCTCAAATAATCGAGCAGTTTTTCCGTAAATAACATCAAAATAACGGGCTTCGGTAGTGCCGGCATCGTTACAGTTCATCAACTGTAATACTTCACCTTCAGCAATTTGATTTGTGGCTTCCGATAATATTTCCATAACGCGCATGCGTTTAAGACTTACCATCATTTGGAAAGAACGAGTATATAAAAAGTCGCCTACCAGTACCGATGCTTGATTACCAAAAATCGCGTTAGCGGTTTCACGGCCGCGGCGCATGGTTGACTCGTCCACTACGTCATCGTGAAGTAGCGTGGCAGTGTGAATAAACTCTACTATCGCCGCTAAGGTGTGATGTTCGTTGTTATCAATGCCCATGGCTCGCGCGCTTAATACGGTAAGAAGTGGGCGTAAGCGTTTGCCGCCGCTGTTTACGATGTAAAAACCAAGCTGATTAATAAGGGCGACTTCAGAGTCGACTTGTTGTTGAATCAGCTGATTAACCGCCTGCATATCATCATTAGACAGGGCGCGGATTTGGTCTATATCCATAGGCATGGCAATAAATACTTACTCTTACGTCTTGGGCAATTATTGGAGGCGATTGTACCTTAATCACCCGTACTATCCACCAAATTGTCTTAAAAAATGACGGCTTAACGCATTTACGTGTAATTCCTGAAATACGCTCAATAGATTTATACAATTTCTAGGGTTTTATCTAATAGGCTAATCCGCACCACTTCGATGTGTTCATGCCACATTACCCTCTCATATTTAGAATTATAGGTACTCTCATCAATTTTTCCTGCCAAAGGGTTATTTCAGAACATTTTGGGGTGACGATGTAATGAATAGGCGCCAACTTTTATTATCAAAAACGCAATTGTCAGAAGAACACAAGCGCGGATCGCTTTTGGGATCGTTTTATTTTTCGACCCGATCATAATCCGATCTGTCTCTCAGATCAGGCTTATTTATGGTCTAAAACGTGGGTAAAATGCTGCGCTCAACGTCTTATTCCAACGCATAAGTCGCGTGGTAACATTGTCGTTTATTCAAATTTTTTTCTATTTTTTGCTGGTTTAGGTGCATTTCAAGCTGCATCAAATAGGCAATTGGGGCATAATTCTGCCCATGTTGGAAAAATAATCTATTTTTCTGCGAATCGGGGTTGTGATTTACGGATGTTTCACGTACAATTCGCGCCCTGTTTTTTGAATTGAAGCGTCAGTGGACGCAGAGCGGAGTTAACTATGTACGCGGTTTTCCAAAGTGGCGGTAAACAACACCGTGTGGCCGAAGGCCAAACCGTTCGTCTTGAAAAAATCGAAGTAGCCCCAGGCGAAACGGTTGAATTTGACAAAGTTTTAATGGTAAGCAACGGTGACGACGTAAAAATCGGCACACCAATCGTTGCTGGTGGTAAGGTGACTGCTGAGGTTGTTACACACGGTCGTGGCGATAAAGTAAAAATCGTTAAGTTCCGTCGTCGTAAGCACTCTCGTAAGCAAGCGGGTCACCGTCAGTGGTTCACAGAAGTGAAAATCACTGGTATCAACGCATAATAGGAGCACGAACACATGGCACACAAAAAAGCTGGTGGTAGTACCAAAAACGGTCGTGATTCAGAGAGTAAACGCCTAGGTGTTAAACGCTTTGGTGGCGAATCTGTTCTTGCTGGTAACATCATTGTTCGTCAACGTGGTACTCGTTTCCACGCTGGTGACAACATGGGTATCGGCAAAGACCACACGTTGTTTGCACTAAAAGACGGTAAAGTTCAGTTCGACGTTAAAGGACCGAAAAACCGTAAATTTGTAAGCATCGTAGCTGAGTAAGCGCGAAAGCTTCTCGCCGAACAGGCTTAGAAAAACCCCGCGCAAGCGGGGTTTTTTGTTTTGTGAAACCTTTCTTTCTTTTTCTGTTCATAATTAAGTAGCACTGAAATCTAGTGTATCGTTGATACTGCGTAAGGTTTTACATTTCAATTTTTAGAATTCTGGTTACACATAAAAGCGCCGACGCGCGATTTGGTGTAAACTTAGTATTCGCAGTAAACAAGTTAATAACCCACGGCTTTGAAGCCCGGAGTGATAAATGAAATTTGTAGATGAAGCTGAAATTCGCGTTGAAGCCGGAGATGGCGGCAACGGTGTAATTGGCTTTAGAAGGGAAAAATACGTACCTAAAGGCGGCCCGGATGGAGGCGACGGTGGTGACGGCGGCAGTGTATTTTTACAGGCCGATGAAAACCTAAATACATTGATCGATTATCGCTTTGAGCGCTTTCACCGCGCTGAACGTGGCCAAAATGGTCAAGGTAGCAACTGTATCGGTAAAAAAGGTCAAGACCTTACGGTTATGGTTCCGGTAGGTACACGCGCCACCGACAGCGATACGGGTGAGGTGTTGGGCGACCTTACACGCCACGGTCAGAAGCTTAAAGTAGCCCAAGGTGGTTTCCACGGTTTGGGTAATGCGCGATTTAAAAGCAGTACTAACCGCGCACCTCGTCAAAAGACCAATGGCACACCAGGTGAAATTCGCAACCTTAAGCTAGAGCTTATGCTTCTTGCAGATGTTGGCTTACTGGGCATGCCAAATGCGGGTAAATCTACATTCATTCGCTCTGTCTCTGCCGCTAAGCCCAAAGTGGCTGATTACCCATTCACGACGCTTGTGCCTAACTTAGGTGTGGTACGTCAAGACGCGCAACGAAGCTTTGTTGTCGCTGACATTCCAGGCTTGATAGAAGGCGCAGCAGACGGCGCTGGCTTAGGTATCCGCTTCTTAAAGCACTTAGAACGCTGTCGCATATTACTTCACGTTGTCGATATTTTCCCCGTCGATGAAACAGATCCAGCGGACAATGCCAAGGCGATTATTGAAGAGCTCGAAAAATATAGCCCTAAATTGGCCCAAAAGCCTCGCTGGTTAGTGTTTAACAAAGTTGACTTACTGCTTGAAGAAGAAGTAGAAGAACGCTGTCAGCACGTTATTGATGCGCTAGGTTGGGAAGGGCCGGTGTACCAAATCTCAGCGTTCCAAAAGATGAACCTAGACCCGCTTTGTAACGATGTTATGGACTTCATCGAAACCCTTCCCGCTGAAACTGAGCAGGAAGAAGAGAAGAAAGAAGTCGAATTCAAGTGGGATACGTACCATAAGAATACCCTTGAAGCTCACGATGAGTTTGAAGACGACTTAGGTGATGATCTCGATGATGATGATTGGGATGAAGACGACTACGACGTAGAAGTTGAGTATCGTCGCTAAGCGATCAGCAGAGTCGTTACCTCTTATGTTGCTTAATAGCGCGTAACAATTCGCTTTGAAAATATAAAAGCTCGCACTTTATAGTTGCGAGCTTTTTTTTGTGTGGAAGCGAAACAATCTACCTTTACACATTTTTTTGCTGAACTTGATATACTGCAGCCGCTTTAAAATAACCGCAGCTTTGAAGGTATAAAAATGAAAATAGCAATGATTGCAGCGATGGCCCAAAATCGAATTATTGGTGCTGATAATGACATGCCGTGGCATTTGCCAGCTGACCTTAAACATTTTAAAGCAATTACTTTGGGCAAAGCAGTAATTATGGGGCGTAAGACGTACCAGTCGATAGGGCGCGCTTTGCCTGGCAGGCCAAATATCGTTATCACTAACAATGCAGACTACAGCTTATCTGATGCGACCGTGGTTGATTCGCCAGAGTCAGCACTAGAAGTGGCGAAAGCACTAAGTGTTGATAGCGACGAAATAATGATCATTGGCGGAGGGACTATCTATCAGGCTTTCCTAGATAAAGCTGATACCCTGTATTTGACCTACATCGACCTTTCGGTAGACGGAGACACTCAGTTTCCAGATTATGAAGCCGTAGGAACATGGCGCGAAGTATCTCGTGAGGAAAACGACCCCGATGAAAAAAACAAACATGCTTATACGTTTGTCACGCTTAGTCGAGATAAATAGTAGGGCTATAAGCCTATTGTTGTTGGCTTCGTTAAATTAGCAAGCGCACTAAATGCACTCGAGTCGTTAGCTTAACTTTTTTCAGCACAAAATAAAAAATGCCAGCGTTGCGATACCTTAGACTATCGGGTATTGCAACGCTGGCATTTTAGTTTCATTTTTATGAAGCGTTCAGTCGCTACTTCATTTGGTCGAACAGATTCTCTAATGAAAGCCCCTGATGGCCCAGCATATCGCGAAGACGGCGTAGTGCTTCTACTTGAATCTGACGAACACGCTCACGTGTTAGGCCAATTTCTGCACCAACATCTTCCAACGTCGATGGCTCGTATCCCATAAGCCCAAAACGGCGTGCGAGTACTTCGCGTTGTTTAGGGTTAAGTTCTTCAAGCCAGGTAATAATATTACTTTTGATGTCTGAGTCTTGAAGGCTCTCTTCAGGGCTGAACTCTTTTTCATCAGCAATAATGTCGAGCAAAGCTTTGTCATTTTCTCCGCCAATAGGCGTATCAACAGAGGTAATGCGTTCGTTTAGTCGAAGCATCTTTGTGACATCTTCTACAGGCTTGTCTAGTGCCGCTGCAATTTCTTCTGCAGTAGGCTCATGATCTAACTTTTGAGAAAGTTCACGTGAAGCGCGTAAATAAACATTGAGTTCTTTAACCACATGAATGGGCAAACGGATAGTACGCGTTTGA
The DNA here is from genome assembly GCF_054968525.1 of Alteromonas sp. G5_S2_22_S1. NCBI lineage: Bacteria > Pseudomonadati > Pseudomonadota > Gammaproteobacteria > Alteromonadales > Alteromonadaceae > Alteromonas > Alteromonas sp. G5_S2_22_S1. The sequence goes on from NZ_JBQKUJ010000002.1 coordinate 27,964, forward strand.
TTCATGATGGCGCGTTCGATGGTTTGTCGAATCCACCACGTGGCGTATGTGGAAAAGCGGAACCCGCGTTCAGGGTCGAACTTTTCGACAGCGCGAATAAGCCCTAAATTACCTTCTTCAATTAAATCAAGAAGTGCCAACCCACGATTATTGTAACGGCGTGCAATCTTAACGACTAGGCGCAGGTTACTAACAATCATACGTTTACGAGAGGCCTCGCAGCCTTTCAGTGAGCGGCGCGCAAAATAAACTTCTTCTTCTGCGGTTAGCAGTGGTGAAAATCCAATCTCGCCTAGATAAAGCTGTGTTGCATCTAGGTTTTTAGGTTGGTCGTCCTGACTGAAAATGGCGTCGTCATTTTCTAGTTCAGCGTCGTTGGTCAAGGCTTCGTCAGCTTTCATATCAGCTGGCATGTCGATGACTTCTAAGTCATCTTGAGATTTTGATTCTAAGGCTTTATTTGACTTACCCATTGTGAATCTCCTGCTACAAGGTTTACCCTATGACGTTTCTCCTTTTTCCTTTCTTATTGTTATTTATTTTTATTATTTTAATACTGGCAGGTATTTCATCGGGTCTAAAGATTTCCCTCGATACCTAACTTCAAAGTGAAGTTTGACCGAATTTGTGCCGCTATCACCCATGGTCGCTATTTGCTGCCCCGCTGACACCCACTCTCGTTCTTTAACTAAAATAGTATCGTTGTAGGCATAAGCACTTAGGAAGGTATCTGTGTGTTTAATAATAACCAGATTACCGTAACCTCTAAGTGCGCTCCCTGAATAAACAACTTTTCCATCTGCTGCTGCTACAACTTTACTGCCTTTAGCACCAGCGATATCAATTCCTTTGTTGCCTGACTCTGACTTACTGAAAGTACCGACTAACTTACCTTCTGCAGGCCATATCCACCTTTGAACCTTGTCTGGAAAACTATTTAACACCCGTTTTTTGACGTTTGTCGACGGTTTCTTGACACTGCTAACGTTTTGTGGCTTAACAACTTTTTCACTTTTACGATACGCTTGTGGCGTGGGGCGGTCAACCAAACTTTTGTCTACATTCGGTGAGGTCGGACCTGCTGGCCTTTTGGTCTGTGGCTTAGGTATAATGCGGTCTGTAGCTAAGTTTGCGGGCGGGGTAACCTTTAATATTTGCCCGGGGAAAATAGTATAAGGCGCTGATAATTGGTTGTATTTTGCCAAGTCGCGGTAGTCGTTTCCCGTATACCAAGCCACAGCGTAAAGGGTATCACCGCGCTGCACTTTATAGGTTTTCTTTGTATATTCTTCGCTGCCGTCTGAAACCTGGCTATTTAATAAAATAACAGGGGCCGGTGCAGTTCGCCCTGCACAGCCTCCCAGAAGTACACTTACATATAAGAATAATGTTAAATAAAACCGATGCCTATGCATGTCATCGCAAGATTAAATAGGCAATTACAGCGAGGATAACTACGGCCCAACCGAGAACTTCTACATACTGCCTAAGCTTTTGTTCCATGGCTGTGCCGCCCCATCTCATTAGCGCTGCAACTAAGAAGAAGCGAGCGCCTCGACCTATTGCTGATGCTAAAACAAACGGTAAAAACGCCATTTGCAAAAAGCCTGCACTTACGGTGAATATCTTATAGGGAATAGGCGAGAACCCCGCAAGGAAAACCACCCACACGCCATAATCTTTAAACCATTGCATAGCGGTTTCAATTTTATGGGAGTAGCCCCACTGTTCAATTAAAGGCGCAAGCCACGCATCGAAAGCAAAATAGCCCAACCAGTATCCCGCGATACCGCCGAATATCGACGCAATCGTTGTGATAAATGCAAAGCGCCATGCTTTTTCTGGCTGCGAAAGCGCCATTGGCGCTAGCATTACGTCAGGAGGAATGGGGAAGAATACTGATTCAGAGAAGCTTAACCCACCTAAATATTTAGTTGCGTGGCGATGCCTCGCCCAGCGTAATGCCATGTCATAACATGGCTCAAAAAGCTTCACATTAGCTCTCCTGCTACAAGGGGAACAAATCGTACCGATTCAATGGTAGATGTTTTTAGTTCACCTTCAATCCTGTCTATACACAATAACGATTGTTGCTCGTTACCTACGGGAATAATGAGCCGCCCGCCTTCTTTGAGCTGATCGCACAAATCTTGCGGTAAACTTGCCGCTGCGGCGGTTACGATAATGGCATCGTAGGGGCCTTTCGACGCCCAGCCTTTCCAACCATCGCCGTGTTTCATTGCAATATTGTGAAGGTCAAGTTGATTCATACGACGCTTAGCCTGAAACTGCAATGTTTTAATTCGCTCGACGCTGAACACCTTGGCAAAAAGCTGCGCAAGAATAGCCGTTTGATAGCCAGAACCCGTACCTATTTCCAGTACTTTTTCCGGCTTATTGGGGCTATCTAGCAGCAACTCAGTCATTTTAGCAACAATGTAAGGTTGCGATATCGTTTGACCTTGACCTATCGGTAACGCTGTATTTTGATAAGCTTTGTGCTTCAGCGCATCGGGTAGAAAACTTTCCCGGGGCGTACCAGCAATGGCGTTTAATACTGCTTGTGAACGTATTCCCTCGTTATAAAGCAGTTGTGCTAACGCGTCTCCTTTTCTAGAAGCTCTCATGATGTTGCGTACTTTCCTTTATTCTTATTCACAGCTACGCGAGATATGGATTGTTGCGTGCCACGCTCTCTATAGTTTTTAAACCCTGTTAATGGGAGACAAGGTCTCTACACACTCCCTAAGGACCGAAGTAGCAAAGCAGCCACTAGGAAGTGCAAATGAGATAGTAAATGTATCACCCTTACTCTGCCATTCAAGCTGTGATGGCCAAATTTTTATCGCTCGGCGCTCTTGATCGAAACCGCACTGGCTTAAAAAGTCGATCACTTCACTGTTTTGTTCTGCTACCGCTTGTTCTAGCGCTAGTGCGTTGGCTTGGGTCACAAGTGCACCTTTACCCCAAAGCGGTGCTGATGGGCATACGTCTTTAGCGTCAAATCGACGCTGGGCGTCTTGCTGTTCGTCTGTGTTGGTGGCGCCGCCATTAATGAAAAAACTGTTTGATCCAGTCAGTACTAGCGCGTCACCTTCAATAACAGTATCGAACTTGTTTTGCTCAAGGCGAGTGGAGAGCATTTCATTAAACAGCCAGCTGCGCAAAGCCGATAACGCCATAGAGCGCTTGTTTCTGTGCCTAATGGACTCACCGTTCACCATACGCTCAGCCATAACTAAATTACCGCCGCGCTGCACTTCGCCCATGTCGTTTAATCGCATAACGCCAAAGCGTTGTTCGCCGTAATAATTTGGAACTCCATGCTTTTCAATTTCCTGAAGACGCGCTTCAATAGCTTCAGGGTGAAGTACTTGCCTAAGCGTAATTGTGAAGTGGTTACCTTTGAGCTGGCCTGTTCGTAGCTTTTTGTTATGGCGTACTTGCTTGAGTACTTTAACACCTTCAAGTTCAAAGTTGCTGAAGTCGAAATCTGGCTTTCCCGGGGCGTGAATGCCGAACCACTGTTGGGTTACGGCGTATTTATCCTTACGCCCTGCATAGGTAATTTGTCGAAGGGGGAGGTTAACAAAGCGCGCAAGCTGCTCTGCGACAAACGCGGTATTTGTATTCGTTTTTTCAACAAATACAAATTGGTGCTCTCCCTCGCCACATGGTGAATAACCTAAGTCTTCGACTACTTGAAAGTCGTCGGCTTGGAATTTAAAGATGCCGGTCGATACGGGCTTTGCGTAATAGTACTGCCAATGGTCGGTATTTAACGGCTTCATAGTTTTTCCAATAGTACGACGGCGTGAGAGGCAATGCCTTCTTTGCGCCCTGTGTATCCTAGCTTTTCGGTGGTTGTGGCTTTCACGTTTATTGCATCAAGGTTCACGTTACAGTCTTTAGCGATAACCTCACGCATAGCGGTTATGTGCGGTGCCATCTTAGGTGCTTGCGCTACAATAGTCATGTCAGCGTTGCCAAGTTTATAGCCTTTTTCTTCTACCACGCTCACTACGTGGCGCAACAATACGCGACTATCGGCGCCTGCATAGGCATCGTCAGTATCGGGGAAGTGTTTACCAATATCGCCTAGCGCAGCAGCGCCTAACATTGCATCGCATAGTGCGTGAAGCAATACGTCGCCATCTGAATGGGCAACTAAACCTTGCTCGTAATCAATGCTCACGCCACCTATGGTGATGGGGCCTTCGCCGCCAAATTTGTGTACATCAAAACCGTGTCCAATTCGCATTATAATTGTGCCTTTTAATTTTTTGCGCTATCGCCTAGCGCGCTAAATTTTTGCTTAAGATAAAATTCTGCCAAAGGAAGGTCGGCCGGGTGTGTTATTTTTATATTCGCCGGGCTTCCGCTCACCATGGCTACACTGTGACCAGCAAACTCCATGGCCGACGCTTCATCAGTAATGCTAACACCTTGGGCCAACCCCTCTTGAAGCGCCCGTTTGAGCAACATGGCTGGAAACAGCTGGGGCGTAAGGGCATGCCATAGCCCATCCCTGTCTTCGGTATGAGAGATTATATTTGACGAAGGCTTTACCCGCTTCATCGTATCTCTCACCGGCGTCGCTAGTATGCCACCCGTAACGTCTTCGCTGCCTATAAGTGACAGCAGGTTGGAAATGTCGGCATCATCTACACACGGGCGCGCTGCGTCGTGAACCAGTGCCCAGTCATTATCGTCCAACGATAAGATGCCGTTCAATACGCTATCTGCACGTTCTTTGCCACCATCAACCACACGAATAGGCTTCTGCCTAAGCCCTAACTGGTCAAAGTACTCGTCACCTTGGCTTATCGCAACGATCACATCATCAATATGTGGGTGATTGAGTAGCGCATCAATCGTGTGTTCAAGAATGGTTTTACCATTTAGAGAGAGGTATTGCTTCGGGCGGTCGGCCTGCATACGGCTACCAACTCCGGCTGCGGGGATAACTGCAACCACGCGGGGTGATGTCATTTTCTTCACTTAGAGTCTGCGGGCAAAATACGATAGAAAGTTTCCCCTTTTTTAATCAGGCCGAGTTCGTTCCTCGCTCTTTCCTCAATAGCCTCTAAACCAATTTTTAAATCGTTAATATCGGCTTTGAGAAGCGCATTGCGCTGGGCAAGGTTAGCGTTTTGCAGCGCTTGTGTCTGCACTTCCTGCTTTCGGCTAAAGTAGTCGGGGATGCTATTTTTTCCGAACCATAGTCTGTATTGCAGTAGTCCTAATAGTACTAACAACACAATAGGAAGCCATTTACCTTGCAACACAGATTCACCTGACAATGTGGTTAAGCGGAAAAAAGCAGAGGCAATAGGCCTCTGCGTGTAGGCTATTATGCCGCGAAGCGGCGTCGAGTCAAAGGCGCTTTACTCACCTTGACCCAATTTACCTTTCAATTTGTCGAATAGCTTATTTTTTTGCTGTTCAACAACGTTATTTAGCTGGGCTTGAAGAAGCTCTTGCAGCGCGGCACTGTCGCCTTGCGCAGCGCTAAGCATGCTGTTTACATCAACTAATTCGCCTGACAATAGCGACTGCTCGCTACTTATCATGCTATTTAGCTTTGTATTAAGCTCATCAAGTTTATCTTGCTGACTTGCGGTAAGCTGAGATAGTGCAGCCTTTGCCAACTTATTATCAAGATCAGATTTGATATTGAAGTCTGGGTTAGAAAGTGTGCCATCTAGCAGCATGGTCATATTTAAACTCGTCAACGTTTGTAGCGCTTGAGCAATTGCGCTAGTGATATCGCTGGTGCCAGTCGCTTCCATAACAAGCTGCTGTAAATCTACTTCACCGGTACCAGTGAGTAGATTATCAGTGACCTTCATTGAACCGTTGGTTTTCATTAAGGCCGACTTAAGCACTGCGTTTAACGTGTCGTTGCCGCTAAAGGAAACATCAGACATATTTACACCGGCCAGTTCCCATACTTGGCTAGCATCAACACCATCACCATCAATCCAGAATTCGCCACTTGACGTGAACGATTTTAATACATCGCCTGCGGCTTCAATGGTAAATGTAGTAGGGTTACCAAAGACTTCGTGAACATTGGTGATATTGTTCCATTTACTGGTAATCGATTCGTTTTGCCATAGCACAGAAACGTTCGCCTCTCTCACTAAGATAGACGGTACTTCAGCTGGGGCTTCACTTTTTTCTTCCCCTTGAATTAAGGGCATCACAATCTGCATCGCAGACATTAGGTACTCTGTATACTCAGCTGCTTTGTCACCAAAAACAAAATAGGTTACTTGTGAAAGAGCGGCTTGATCGCCAGCTATCACGCCTTTAAGTAACGCATAATCTTCTTGAGGTGCCTGTTTAAGGGCTTCAACGCTATTACTCAGCGCTTCTTTCGCATCGCTTGCTTTGGCTGTAAAATCAGTGATAAGAGCGCGATCAGCCTGCATTTCTTCTTTTAATTTATCAAATGCTGACTTTGCCTGTACCAAGGCTTGAGGGTCTTTGTAATTGGTGTCTTTAAGTTCTGCGACTTGTGTTTTGTAATACGCAATGCGCTCTTTGTTAGGCAATGATTGATAATCTTCTTTCAGACCTTTGCCATAAGTTTCGTATGCAGATTTAGCATTTTCTATAGCAGCCGTCGTTTTCAACGGGTTACGAGCAAGCAATTCGTCAACGGTTGGAACCGCTTCTTGAGCTTTAGCTTTAATTTCGTTAAATGATAGCGAGCGTTCAGGTACACGATACACTTCACCTTCAGAAGGGCGCTCAGTATCGAACTGAACTTCTAATAAATTAAGATTATTTACAATAACTTGGTCGTCAAGAAGAGGCTTCAATGCCACATCTGCGTTGGCTTCACCCACAAAGACTTGGTTGTGAGAAGGTTTAGTGGGGTTGGTTAGCGCTATACCTTTAAGCGTCACCGTCGTTGGGTAAAGGGAATGATCGAAGTCATCTATATTAACTTCAGCGCCATACGATTCGCCAAGTTTTGACTCTAAGATTGACTTGATAATGGTATTGGCGAACAGCACGTACACCAAAAACAGCAATACAAAAAAACCGACAACCCACAATAAAATAGGCTTACCCTTTGAACCACTACTCATTTTCAACTCCTTGATTTTAAGCGCATCTAACGGTTATTGCGCTTCATTCTTCTCTACGTGTGATTGTGGTAAAAAATTACACGTAAGCATGCGAAAGACAGCCACTGTTGGTATTAGTTCAGTGTAATGCAGTCCGCTGTAATCTTCCATACGAAGAAAGTATACAGGGCGATTAGCGGGCCGTCTTTGGCTTATTTCATTGATCACCATACTGCGTTTACTTTTCAAACAAACGGTGAGTGCCGGCGTTGGCTAGTGTTAAATAAAAACGCCTACAACGTAGGCGTTCAGTATAGGGAGGGAGGCGAAAGGCTCTGGACATTGCCAGAGCTTATTCGCTGGTATCATCGCTAATGAATAAGCGGTGTGTAACGAAAGCGCCAGGCTTAATTTGACCGACGCCTCGCAATGAATTTACAGTTTAAATCGATTAGCTATTTCCATAATGGCTAAACAGCTACTGCGCAACGCTTGGCTAGCCGCTGCTAGCTCATCAGCCGTACGAAGGCTGCTATCCGCTGCACCTGACAGCGCATTAATTCTCATGTTGGCTTCGGTCGCCGCTTCCGCTTGCTGCTCAGTCGCTCTTGCTATTTCACTGCTTTTGTCTGCGATTTCTGTCATTAGACGGTCGGCTTCTTGTAGGTTTTGGTTTGCTTGTATGGCGTTATCTACGGTTTTAGACGACGCAGCTTGACTCACTTTTACTGCATCCACGGCATTTTTCGCATTGCTCTGCAGTTTCTCAATCATGGCCTGTATTTCATCGGTACTTTGTCCCGTTCTGCTTGCTAGCGTTCGCACTTCATCGGCAACGACTGCGAAACCTCGGCCTTGCTCCCCGGCCCGCGCAGCTTCAATGGCGGCATTAAGTGCAAGCAAGTTGGTTTGTTCTGCAATACCGCGGATAACGTCAAGTACAGCGCCAATACTGTCTGTCTGTGCGGCAAGCTCGGTCACCACGTTACTCACACTTTCAATATCAGATGTTAATGAGCGAATATCTTGAACTGTACTATCTACCACAGACGTACCGTGCTGCACGTTACTTCTTGCACTACTGGTGCCTTTTTCAGCAGAGTCAGCGTTATTGCTTACCTCGTTAATTTGCGTGGTCATTTCTTCCATCGCTGCGGCAACTTGAAGCATGTTCTCATTTTGCGTTTGCGCTTGCGCGTTACTGTTTTTACTGGAAGTTTCTACCAGCTCAGCCTGTTGGGTAAGGGAATTAATATTTTCCCGAATACCCAATAAAGATTGACGCATCTTCTCGGTGTACTCGTTGAAATAGCGCGCCAAGCGCGTCACTTCATCTTGCCCTGTTTCCGGTAATGAGCGGGTAAGATCGCCCTCACCTTGGGAAATATCTTTCATGCGCTCACTGACTTCCTGAACCGGCTTAACGATACTGCCGCCAATTACGTAGATAAGCAGAATGACTAAAACTACGCTTACCACGCAAAACACCACGATAACATTGCGCAGGTGGGCATATTCTTCTTCAAGATTGGTAAGGTAAATACCTGAGCCTACTGTCCACCCCCATGGTTTAAATGCTTTTACATAAGAAATCTTATCGGTTGGGGCTTCTTCGCCAGGAAGAGGCCAAACATAGTCGACAAAGCCTTCTCCTTTAGCTTTTACTTTTTGCGCCATTTCAATAAAAAACGCTTTGCCATTACCATCTTTAAAGGTTCTAAGGTCTTTGCCATCAAGAGCAGGCTTCATCGGATGCATTACCATGGAAGGGGTTTCATCCTGAATCCAAAAATAGTTGTTGCCGTCGTATCTAAGCGCTTTAACCGCCTCAAGTGCTAACTGTTTGGCCGTAGCTTCGTCTACATCCTCGCGCTTAGCAAAACTCCCTAATAAGGTATGCACAACTTCAACAAGGTGCTGATTTTCATCGTAAGACTTTTGTTTTAATGCCTCGTAGTGCCTGTTCAAAACAAGTGCAGTAAGCAAGACAAATAGCAGGGTAATAAGAGCAGCTATAATGCCCAAACGTTGAATCAAACTAAATTTTCTTAACCACATAAGACAAACCTATTTTTGGATTTTTTGTTTTTTGTAAGTGTAGACGTTATTCTCACTTCTACTCATTGTATTGATTTAAAATTGAGCAAAAAAGAATCATTGTTGGCATGGCCGCTTATAGCGCCAAGCAGCTTGTCACTTAAACTTTATCGGCAATCTTGTTGTTGACTTAATGTCTTTAAAATTAAGTTCAAAAATGAAGGGGATATACAGCGTGATAAATGTCATCTAACGCAGTGAATATGTAGCTTGACACGGTATCTGAAAAACTTTTTGTGTGGGGGCTTGGCAGGGCTTTTTTGTGTGCTAACATCCGCGCAAATTTGGCGCTGTCGTGATCTTCATTCAAAAGTATAAAGTTTAAAGAAAAACGACACGTTAAAGCACGGTTTCGACTTTGCTTGTTTTTTTGGCCGCTTCCATGTAACCGTGAGCAGAAGTACACGGCGGGAACGCTTTTTGTTACAGCTATTTCTATGAAAGGGTTGCAATGCTCATAAACGATACACTTCATACTACTTCACCGCTACGCCAGCGTATAAGAGACTACTATCGCATTAGCGAGTCTGTGGCTGTAGACCAAATTCTTCCCATTGCCGAGGTAAACCCTCGTGCACGAAGCCGTGCGTGGGAACGTGCACGTAAGATGGTGCTTCAAATTCGCCGTGAACAAGAAGGCCACGGTGGCGTAGATGCGTTATTAAACGAATACTCGCTATCTACTGCAGAAGGCGTAGTGTTGATGTGTTTGGCTGAAGCCTTACTGCGTGTACCAGATCGCGCGACACAAGATGAACTCATCCGAGACAAACTTTCAAAAGGGCAGTGGACACCACATTTGGGGAATTCTGACTCTCTGTTTGTGAACGCGTCAGCATGGGGCCTGTTGTTCACTGGCAACATGGTCAATTATGCCGACAAGCGTAAAAAAGAGCAGTTTGGCTTATTGAAGCAAACGATTGGCCGTTTAGGTGAGCCTGTTATTCGCCGAGCAATGAATATTGCAATGCGCGTTATGGGCCGTCAATTCGTCATGGGTGAAACTATCGAGGATGCGGTAGACCGCGCCAAAGAGAAAGAAACGAAAGGTTATGTGTACTCTTACGATATGCTAGGTGAAGGCGCGCGTACCATGCGTGATGCTGACCGCTATTATGACGCATACGTAAAGGCTATCAAGGTTATCGGTAAAGCGGCAAATGGCCGTGGTCCGAAACGCTCTCCGGGTATTTCCGTTAAGCTTTCTGCTATTCATCCGCGCTTTGAATTCTCTCATCGCGAGCGTGCCATGGTCGACATTCCACCGCGCTTAAAAGCCCTTTGTATGATGGCAAAAGAGTATGATATCGGCCTAACAGTAGATGCTGAAGAAGCCGACCGCTTAGAGCTTTCTTTAGACATTATTGAAGCGGTGTTCCGCGATGACGATCTCAACGGCTGGACTGGCTTTGGTTTGGCGGTGCAAGCTTATCAAAAGCGCGCAATTCACGTTATCGAACATTTACGTGACCTAACGTTAGAAGTGGGCCGACCATTGATGGTGCGCTTAGTTAAGGGTGCATATTGGGATACCGAAATTAAGCTTACCCAGCAGTCGGGTCTTGAAGAGTTTCCTGTATTTACCCGTAAGTCGTCAACAGATGTGTCGTATCACGCCTGTGCGAATCGCTTGCTTGAGTACCGCGATACTATCTATCCGCAGTTTGCTACGCACAACGCCTACACCGCTTCTGTTATCGTAGAGCTTGCTGGCGACGATAAAGAGGGGTTTGAATTTCAATGCCTGCACGGCATGGGCGATACCCTCTACGATCAAGTCGTGACAGAAGATAAGATTCAGTGCCGTGTTTATGCGCCGGTGGGAGAGCATGAAGACTTATTGGCTTATCTTGTTCGTCGTCTTCTTGAAAATGGAGCGAACTCGTCGTTTGTAAACGCTATTGTTGATGATGAAAAGCCTGTTGAGTCACTACTTGAAGACCCAGTAGAGAAAACGCAGCGCCTCAAAGTTCGCTACAATAAGCTTATTAAAACTCCTCGTGGTTTATACGCGCCAGAGCGTGATAACTCACGTGGTTTAGACCTTACTGACACCAACGCGGTTACTGCACTTAAGCATGAACTAGAGCGTTGGCAGGATTACTACAAAGTCACCGATGAGGTGCCGGAAGGGGCAACACCTGTACTTAGCCCAACCGACCATACTGACATTGTTGGCTATCATTACTACGCTACGCCAGACGATATGCGTAAGGCGCTAGACGACACAGATGCAGGTTTTGAAGCATGGTCGAAGCGAGACGTCAGCGAAAGGGCAGAAATTCTTAATCGTACGGCAGATGCGCTCGAGCGTCACATGGCCGAGCTTATTGCTATTTGTATGCGTGAAGCGGGTAAAGTAGCGCAAGATAGCATCGACGAAGTCCGTGAAGCGGTAGATTTTTGTCGTTATTATGCAGTACGCGCCGAAGAGCTTGCTGAAGATCAGCGTTTACTTCCCCGTGGTGTGGTGCTGTGTATTAGCCCTTGGAACTTCCCACTGGCAATTTTCCTGGGACAAGTTGCCGCCGCGCTTGTTACGGGTAACACGGTAGTGGCTAAGCCAGCGGAACAAACCAGTATCGTTGCGCAGCGCGCAGTCGATATTATGCACTCGGTAGGTTTACCCGAAGATGCATTGAAGCTGATTGTATCGCCAGGTAAAGAAGTCGGTGAAACGTTGCTGCCTGATGAGCGTATTAAAGCCGTCATGTTCACGGGCTCAACGCAAACCGGTACGCTAATTTCGCAAGTATTGGCAGAGCGAGGTGGTGAGCAGGTACCGCTTATTGCAGAAACCGGCGGTCAAAACTGTATGATTGTAGACTCAACGGCCTTGCCAGAGCAGGTGGTTGACGATGTAATCCATTCTGGGTTCCAAAGTGCGGGCCAGCGATGTTCAGCACTGCGCGTGTTGTTTGTTCAAGACGACATTGCCGATGAACTAACCGAAATGTTAATCGGCGCACTTAAAGAGCTAACGGTGGGAGACCCCACGCAGCTAGCTACCGACGTCGGCCCGGTTATTGACGAAAAAGCACTGAAAAGCCTGACAGACCACCAAGACTATATGGAAGGTAAAGGTAAGTTGCTCTATCGCAGTGAAATGTCAAAAGGGTTTGAAAACGGTACGTTCTTCGCGCCTACGCTTTATGAAATTGAAAATATCGATGTTCTTGAGCGAGAAGTATTTGGACCGGTTGTTCATATTGTTCGCTTTAAGGCAAAAGAGCTCGATAACGTGCTTGAGCAAATCAATGGTACAGGTTACGGCCTAACGATGGGGATTCACTCGCGCATTGAAGAGCGTGCTAACGAGTTAGCAGCGAAGAGTCGTGCGGGCAACGTTTATATCAACCGCAACATGATTGGGGCAATTGTTGGCGTTCAGCCCTTTGGTGGGCGTGGTCTTTCTGGTACTGGTCCTAAAGCCGGTGGTCCAAATTACCTGCCTCGTCTAATGATGGAACGCGCCACACCCAAGCCGTCTCATATCGATGATGTAGATAGTACCGATGCAGCGCTTATCGGGGATGAGAAAATTGCCGAGCGTGCCCACGTAATGATGGACAAGGCTAAAGCCGTTGAAATCCAATGGCGTCACACGCCTATCAACGATCGCATCTCAATGGTACGCCAGCTACTAGCAAAAATTGCCAAGGTAGATATTGTCGATGACTTGGCCGACGACTTGAACCGCACGTTGGCAACGGCCCGTCAGCAATTAACCAGTGTAGAGCGTAAATTGGCCAAGCCTCAGACTTTGCCTGGCCCAACGGGTGAATCCAACAAGCTTTACTTAGAGCCGCGCGGTATCCTGGTATGTTTCGCCGATAAAGAAGTAACGTTTGAATACTGGTTGCTGTCTATTGTCACTGCGCTTTCTACCGGTAACCCCGTAGTGTCAGTCGTCTCTGAAATCTTCTATGAAGAAGCTGTAGAAATTCAGAACAAGTTTGAGTCAACGGGTGCCCCGAAGGGATTATTCCAAGTCGCTCGTCTTGCGCATTTAGATACGCTATTAATGGATGAAGACTTATCAGGTGTGGTTGTTGACTCAAGTACTGAGCGTACGGCGCGTATCACGGCAATGCTGTCATCGCGCGAAGGGGCTATCTTGCCGGTTATTACCGCCGAGTATAACGATAACCTTATTCAACGCTTGATGACTGAGAAAACCATCAGTATCGATACTACGGCATCCGGTGGCAACACCTCATTGATGACCTTAGTAGAAGATGATGAATAAGCGATAATCCTTATCATGTAAATTCATAAGTAAGGGCCGGCGATTATGCTGGCCCTTTTCTTTAGCGCACTTTACGTATTCTTTACGCCTACTTTTCCCACCTTAACCCCGTCTTAACCCTGCTTTTGGGACACTAGCTGCCAATAGTTAACTGAAATCACACGTTCGGTGCATCATTCGCTCTTTTCATGTTTTAGTAAACAGAAGGTAGGGATGCGCCGTGCGTCAAGTTATAGGCACACCTAATGCGCAATTCGCTTAACCGAGAGCGAAATTTTGTTAACCATGCTCGTCATGAATTAAGAACGCCTATTGCCGTCACTCGAAGCAGTTCAGCTTTGCTTCATCGGGTTATAGATAGTGAAAATAAAAAAGTGAATAACCTTGTCTCGCGTAGACCATGGCCGCTCTAACAGAGACCCTTTTGTGGCTGGGGCGCGATGAAAATGCCTCGTTGCCCGAATCGAGAGTGGATGTGACAGCAATTACTCACACCCTAAACAACAACGCCGATGATTGTCATCGGCGTTGTTGTGTTGTTTCTTAAAAGCATTAACGCTTACATCCATTCACTGCTTCGGCGCTTGCGCTTTGGCAGATAGGTTAGCATTACGCCTAGCAAAATACCGATGCCAGCCACTAGTCCGCCGCGGGTAAACCACATTACTAGCTCATCTTTATTCGCGCTTTCAACCTTCGCCGTTAAACGAATAATTTGCGAGGCTTGCTCGTCATTCGTTGTGGTAAGTTTCGATACTTGCTGACGAGCATCGTTTAACTGCTGACGGAGCTTTGCGTTGTCAGACTGTAAGGTCTGCAGACTGTTCTGGCTCTCTGCCAGTTTCTCGCTGATGATAGGAAGCTGCTCTGCCTGTGACATAGTATTCGACACAAATTTACTTTCTACCCAGCCTTTACGACCTTCCGGATCGGTAATCTGTGTGAACTCGGCATCGTTATCTCTGGCAAGTACCGTAATGGGGGTACCCGCTTCAATTGACCCTAAAATACGGTAATTACGGCCAGGCCCAGTATGCACGAAGATAAATAAGTCATCTCGAATGTAATGTGAAGAAGACGCTTCTAAATCAGCGATATCTTGTAGCGAAAATGCTTGAAAAGAGCACGCAATAAGGGCTGCTGCTAACCACTTTCGAATCATATGAAGTCCAATTTTAGAATTTAAAACGTGAAGATGGTATTGGTTGACCGCGATAAAGGCAAGTTTGTTCCACTTTTGTCTAAATTTAGCACCTAAGAAAGGTGTTGTAGCATTGCGAAAACTAAGTGACAAAGGTAAGGTGTCAGCATCATCAGCTGTGCTTAGCGCAACCATGTCAGAAATAGAATTAAAATTTGTTACAGGTGACGACGCGCACCAAGCGTTTACGCAACGGGTCCTTCCTCTTTTTGAAAAACACCGTATCCAAGTTAACTCGCATCGCGAAATGCGCTTGGAAAACGACTATTACGATACCGAAAAGCTCGATTTTCAAAATCAAAAAATGGGCTTTAGAGTGCGTGGGAATAATGGTGAGTACGAACAAACCCTAAAAACGAACGGCGTGGTTAGCGGCGGCCTGCACAAACGTATGGAATATAATGTCAGCCTTGAAAAATCACAGCCCGACCTTGCCCTGTTTGATGAAAGCGTATGGCCACAAGGCTGGGATGTATCGGCTAAAAACGCAAGTCTCTCAAAGCAGTTTAGCACCCACTTTACGCGCAATGCTTATGTAGTTGCACTTGATGACAGCGAGGTTGAAATCGTGCTGGATTGCGGCAAAGCCAGCACTGAAAAAGCCAGCTCACCTATCAATGAAATTGAACTAGAGCTAATGTCGGGTGATATTAATACCCTGTTTACTCTAGCGGTATTGATAAATGACAACATGCCGGTAAGGCTGAGCGATGTGTCGAAAGCGGCCCAGGGTTATCAACTGCTGCATGGCTTTAATGCGAAAATTCGCCACTTCCCTGATTTTCTCGCGCTAGAAGATACCACCACGACAGAAGAAGCATTTAGCCGAGCGGTGCAAACTGCGCTTGCACATTGGCAGCACCACGAGCACGTATTCTGTGAAAGCGGGTCGATAAAAATGCTCGCGGAAGTCGCCAAAAGTGTACGTCTGTTGCTGCAAAGCGTTTCACTGTATCTTCCTGTCCTTCAATGCCCCGAATTATTGGCACTGCACAAAAAACTCGTCGCTCATGCGCAGAAATGGGGATGGCAGGACGACCTTCAAAGCCTGCGTTACTTGCTGTCTAAAAAGAGCATGTTTAGTAAAACACTAAGTAAGCACCCCGCGGTGGTAAGTTATTTACAAGGCAGACAAACGGGGCTTATGCAGGCCCACGAACCTGAAAAGCTGTTTTTCGATAACGACGCTACCGACATTAAGCTGCATGCAATTAGCCTTATTCAAAACAAACCTTGGCAGAAAGAAGCGACAGGCTATGACCACCCCGTGCTCGACCACGCTAAAGGTTGGCTTTCACAAGGTTGGCAGACGGTACAGCAGAGCATGCCGTTAAGTAAAACCATGGGGCCAGTGAATTATAGTGCGGTGGAAATCATGTTGCGCCAAACCTTGTGGAGCGGCTTCTTACTTGGTGACTTGTTTGTTGAAGAACGCGGCAATTTCCGCGCGCCCTGGCTCGATTTGCTAACCGGCATTGATGAGCTTAACGCACTTTTGATGCTTAAGCAGTCGATAGATGATGCCGAGGTAGACTCGCATGACGAGGTTCGTAAATGGACCGCAGAAAAGCTCAGCACGCTAATACGTATTATGGAACGTACACGCACCGTCGCTATGCAACGTGATGTTTACTGGTAGTCAATTTTTACCAGGTGAGGGCTGTGTTAGTACGTTGTTTCTCAAGGATGGAGGGCGCTGATGACCTCAGCTATCTTTAGTTATTGCCTTTACGCACTATTGGGTGTGTATGCCGTAGGGTTTGTGCGTCTGTTCGTGCAAAAAGTTAATTTAAGCAGTACGTGTTGGCTTATTGGCGCTTTTGTGTGCTGGCCACTTTTCATGTTAGACGAATGGCTCCGTCTCGCTCATGCTACTGATCTAGCGGTTATTTACGGGCTGTCAGACGTTTTTGCTGTTTTAGCCATTACCTGCTGTTACCGTGCGATAAAGCCAATGTTACTGGCCTACCCAACGGCAAGAAAACGTCTGTGGTGGCCTGTTGTGGTCACTGCACTTTTTCAATGCACCGTATTGCTGATCCCCGTAGAGGATAAACAGCAGTGGCTGTTGTCGTCACCTCACGGCGAGCCCTTTGTTTTGTGGCCAGCGTATATCGCCTCACTGCTTACAGGGTTTAGCGTACTGTTAATTGGTATTCTTATTACCGAACATATTCAAATGTATCACAGGCACCTTCCTGAGCAGGCAGTAGATATTAAAAATTTAAAAATGCCAAAGCTAGCTGGGGTGATGGGCAGCTTGGTCGGTGTCGCGTTTATGAGTATTTTACTAGTAACGGCGGCGACCTTTGGTTTTTTTCCCGTTCCGTTTTGGGAAAGCTTTCATCACCTAATGTTAGGTACTGCAATATTAATCGTGTTGTTTTCATTAACCTTTATTCGCCGTACGTCGCCATCCCCCCTTGATTACGAGCGCCTAGATGAAGGTAAAGCGACGCCCTATGAAATTAGCAGTATTATTTCAAAAGCCGAGCGCTATACGTTGGAATCGAAAGCGTATAAAACCCGCTTTCTTACGCTGAGCGCGTTTTGCAAAGGGGCTGATATCGACCCTACGTCGTTAGCCCTGGCTCTACAGCTTTCAGAGAGAAAGAACTTTAGGCGGTTTATTTTTCATTATCGTCTTGAGTATGCGAAAAATGTGCTGCTGCGCAGTGATGCTAAACTTGAAGCGGTGGCAAAACGTATAGGAGTGAATTCAGAAAAGTTCTTAAGCGAGTATCTGGTCAAGCACTTACACACTCGCTCTCAAAAGAAGTAGAGCGACAACCGTGTTGAGTGCACCAACAGGTTTATCCTCCAATAGATGGCATTAGTTGCTGCATGCTTTGCTTAGTCGCTACGCGGGCTTTTTTATCCGCCAAAGGCATTCATTAAAATCTGTTGCGTAAAGGTTTTACGCAAATAGAACCCTCGCGGGCGGGTTTTAATGCGCTGCCCTTCTGGCCCTAATGCATCGGTCAGCACTTTTCCGTTAGCCGCTTTTGGACGTATGTGAAGGGCTTCACCTTGCCGGGAAGTGATTGACTCGACTTGCCCGGTTGCAATGTACTCAACCAGTTCCTCCCAGTCATGCCTGAGTAGGGCGTCTTCGTGTTCATTAGGGCGCCAATAAAAACCCGTCGCCACACGCCGCTCGGCAAGAGGGATAGCTCTGTCACCTTCAATGGGCAACCACAGCACCTGCTGAAGCTTATTGCGAACGTTTGAGGTTTCCCATGTGATACCTGGCGACATCAACAGTGGCGCAAAGCATACATAGGTGGTTTCTAAGGGCGAGAAGTTAGCGTCGATAGGAATAGTTTTAAGCTCGATACCGAGCTCTGGAAAATCCTGCTGTGGCTTTGAACCTGCGCTAGCCCCTAACCACTTCTCAATTAGCATGCCTGGCCACCCTTTGTGGCGCTGCAGGTTTGCCGGTATAGCAACATGGGCCATTTCAGCTAATTCTCCAAGCGTCAGCCCGGCAATCGCGTGACAACGCTTTAAAAGACTATCTGGCGAAGAGGGGGGAGAGGCTGGTGGTTGCATAAATGACGTTAATTTCCTGTTTGAAAAGCAAGAGCGAACATTAAGACTATGATTGGAGCATAGTTTGTGGAAGAATGAAAACATATAACAGTATAGTGTGCCCGGGAGTCTATGTGATAGATGCCGATGGATTCCGTGCGAATGTGGGCATAGTGATTTGCAACAAAATGGGTCAAGTATTTTGGGCAAGACGTTATGGTCAACATTCATGGCAGTTCCCTCAAGGCGGAATTGATGAAGGGGAATCTGCTGAACAAGCTATGTACCGGGAGCTTCACGAAGAAGTAGGGCTGACACCGAAAGATGTCACCATTTTAAGTGTTACCCGTAACTGGCTTAGATATAAGCTGCCAAAGCGATTAATTCGACAAGGTAGTAACCCTGTTTGTATAGGGCAAAAACAAAAATGGTTCTTGTTGCAGCTAGATTGCAACGAGCGCGATGTTAATGTGCTTAAGACAGGTCATCCTGAATTTGATGACTGGAGGTGGGTAAGTTACTGGTATCCTATTAGGAACGTTGTATCGTTTAAGCGGGATGTTTACAGGCGGGTAATGAAGGAGTTTTCACCTGTTGTTATGTCTGCCCAGCAGCGCCCTTTGCAGCGTCAAAGCGCAGCGCCACACAAGCGTGGAAAAAAGCGAAGGCGTGGCTAACGGTACAACGCCAGGGCTGAAGATGCATCGCGTGAAACAGCCCTGAGCGAGTATGCAGCCCTGAGCGAGTCGCGAGCAAAAAGCCCTGAGCGAGTATTCAGCCCGGAGCGAAAAAAAAGGCGATGAGCGAAAAAAAAGGCGATGAGCGAAAGAGTAGGCCATGAGCGAAAAGCGATGTATGAAAAAGTAAGCGGCGAGCGAACTTCGAGTAGATAAGGAAGAATCGGTGAGTCCTCAAAGTCAACAAGGCGCAATGTTAACAACGTTAAAACGTATCGTGCAGGAAATGAATCAAATTCCTGCTCTCGATACCGCATTGTTTAGGCTGGCCTCTCGTGTAAAGCACACCCTTAACGTAGACTCTTGTTCCATATATCTTGCCGATTATGAAGCGCAAGAATTCATACTTAAAGCCACTGACGGCCTTCATCCAGATGCCGTTGAGCAAGTACGCATAGGTTTTTCAGAGGGGCTTATTGGTCTTGTAGGGCAAAGAGAAGAGCCGCTTAACATCGTTAATGCCCATAGCCACCCTCGATTCAAGCATTACCCCGAAGTAAAAGAAGAAAAATACAACGCCTTTTTAGGTACACCGATTATCAATCAAAGGCGAGTGTTGGGGGTGATCACACTTCAGCAAGCAGAAATGCGACGCTTCAGTGAAGATGAAGAGGCGTTTCTCGTTACCCTTGCAGCGCAATTAGCCTTAGAAATCACCAATGCCGATATTCGCGGTGCGTTAACGCTCTCAAACTCCCCAGATAACATTGCGCAACAGAAGCACGTGCACGGTATCGCGGGCTCACCGGGGTTAGCAATTGGTAAAGGGGTGTCGCCCGATAAGTCCATTAACCTCAAAAACTGGGTCGTAAAGCGCTCCAAATCCCCGCAAGATCAGATCAAGCTTTACCGCAAAGGGGTCGAAGTGACGCGGGGCCATGTCGATACATTGTCCAACCGCCTCGATGACGCTATTCCCGATGACGTAAAGTCTATCTTCCAGCTTTATCATCACTTACTTGATGCAAACAGCTTAGGTCGGGAAGTTGAAGAAAAGATTCGACAGGGGTGGGATGCGGCGTCGTCACTGAAAATGGTGGTAGAAAGTTACGCTGCCCGCTTTCGGGCCATGGACGACCCTTACATGCAGGAGCGTGCCATTGACATCGTTGACCTGTCAGACCGCATTCTTGCAAATATTTTATATGAGGCTAATGGCCAAAAAGTTACCGAAAAGGTAATTACAGAAGCCAGCATTTTAGTGGCTGACGAAGTTTCGGCGCCCATGCTTGCTGAGTTTCCGAAAGATAAGCTCAAGGGTATTATTTCCATTCGCGGTTCGAACAACTCCCACGCCGCCATTTTAGCAAGAGCGATGGGCGTGCCTGCCGTTATGGGCTGTCAGAACGTCACCCCAGCATTGCTTGAAGATAAAGAGATATTGCTTGATGGCTATTCCGGTGAAGTTATCGTTTCGCCCGATCGCAACATTAAGTCTGAGTTTATTCAGCTGATTGAAGAAGAATCGGCCATTGCAGAGAAGATTGATGCAGAAGCCGATAAACCTTGCGAGAGCGTGGACGGCTGCAGAATGTCGCTTTACATCAATGCGGGCCTTTCTGCTGAAGTTGAACTAAATGCAGAGCAAATCGGCGCAGGGGTCGGCCTGTATCGTACCGAAATTCCCTTTATGCTTCGCGAGCGTTTTCCTTCAGAGCAAGAGCAGGTGAAGCTCTACCGCCAAGTACTTGAGGCCGCGCCTGAGTTACCCATCACTATGCGTACTCTCGATGTGGGAGGGGATAAACCTTTACCGTACTTCCCGATTAATGAAGAGAACCCGTTTTTGGGGTGGCGAGGTATTCGTCTTACACTTGATCATCCTGAAATCTTCTTAGTTCAAGTGCGCGCAATGCTGCGCGCAAGTGTAGGGCTTAGCAACTTGCAAATCATGCTACCCATGATTTCTACGGTGTCTGAGGTACAAGAATCAAAGCGATTAATTAATCAGGCGTTTTACGAAATTTCTGATGAGATTGCGGAGTCGGGGCAAACGCTAAATAAGCCTAAACTCGGTATTATGCTTGAAGTGCCTTCAGTGCTTTATCAATTGCCACAATTGGCAAAACACGTCGACTTTTTCTCAGTGGGTAGCAACGATTTAACGCAGTACTTATTAGCGGTAGATAGAAACAATACGCGGGTTGCCGATCTGTACAACAGCTATCATCCTGCGGTATTGGGGGCGCTATACGATGTGGTGCAAAAAGCCAATCAAAATCAGGTCCCTGTTACTATCTGTGGTGAGATTGCCGGTGAACCTGCTGGCGCATTGCTACTAATGGGAATGGGCTATCGTCGCCTTAGTATGAACGGGTTTAACTTAAGAAAAATAAACTGGCTTATCAGAAAAGTAACGCTGGATGAATGTAAGCAGCTACTTTCGCTGGCCCTGACGTCTGTCAGCCATGAAGAAGTCTTTGTGCACTTGAATCAGTATCTTGAAACCAAGGGCCTAGGAGGCCTTATCCGAGCAGGTGCTTAGGACATATGGACCCATTTGTTGTTATTATCGTCAGCTGTCTGATTTTAGGCTCTGTCGTTGGAATTCTTGCGGGTATGCTGGGCATTGGCGGAGGGCTTATTATTGTCCCTGCACTTAGCTATTTACTTGTTCACTTTATGGGCATGACCACTGAAACCGTTATGTCGGTTGCTATCGCAACGTCTTTATCAACCATTATCTTTACCGGCACGTCGTCGGCATTAGCGCACTATAAACTCGGTAATATTCAGCGCTATATCGTGCTTTATACTGGTTTGGGAATTGCGTTTGGTGCTATCGCCGGCGCCCAGGTGGCCAGCCACATGTCTGGGGAGCTGCTCAAAGATGTGTTTGCGGTATTGGTAATATTAATTGCGCTGCAAATGATTTTTGGTAAGCAAAAAGCATCAGATAATGAAGCCTCCAAAGGTACATTAGCAGCCGTTGGCGGCACAGCAGGTATACTAAGCGCGCTAATGGGAATTGGCGGTGGTGCGTTACTGGTTCCTGCGCTAGTGTGGTTTCGTGTGAATATTAGGGCGGCTATTGGCTGCGCCGCTTTTTGCGGGCTCGTTATTGCTGTTTTTGGTACTACGAGTTTCGTGATTGCTGGGTGGAATGCGATAGATGTACCAGAACATAGTTTAGGTTATGTGTATTTGCCCGCCACAGCTGGTATTGTTGCCACCTCTATGTTTACCGCAAACATAGGGGCGAAGCTCGGACAGCGAGTAAATGTGCGGGTGTTAAAAGCAATGTTGGCGTGCTTACTCGTGTTGGTAAGCATTAGAATGATTTTAGGAATTGAATAAAGTAATGGAACAGAGCAGTTATCTGGTATTTCCCAGTATCGACCCCGTTATCTTCAGTATGGGCCCGCTAAGCGTACGTTGGTATGGTTTAATGTATCTCGTTGGCTTTATTGCCGCGTATTTATTAGCACAAAAGCGCCTGTCGCAAACCAGCTGGAGCCGTGAGCAGTTAAGCGATTTGCTTTTCTGGAGCTTTGTGGGAGTGATATTAGGCGGCCGTATTGGCTATGTATTTTTCTATCAGTTTGGCATGTTCCTCGACGACCCCTTGTATTTATTTAAAATTTGGGCCGGCGGTATGTCCTTCCACGGCGGGCTGCTGGGGGTTTTAGCTGCACTATTTTGGCGCGCTAAGTGTATGAATACAACATTCTTACGATTAGGCGATTTCGTAGCGCCCCTTGTCCCAATTGGTTTAGGCGCGGGGCGGATAGGTAACTTTCTTAATGCGGAATTGTGGGGGCGAAGTACGGATGTACCATGGGCAGTGATCTTCCCTAATGCGGGCAATATTCCTCGCCACCCGTCGCAGCTTTATGAATTTGCCCTTGAAGGTGTTCTGCTCTTTATTATTCTTTGGCTATATTCAGCTAAAAAGCGTCCGGTAGGGGCGGTAAGTGGTTTGTTCTTGCTTGGGTATGGTAGCTTTAGATTTATCGTTGAGTATTTCAGAGAGCCCGATGCTCATATTGGCCTATACCAAATGGGCCTCAGTCAGGGGCAACTTCTTTGTTTACCTATGATAGCTTTAGGAATAGGATTAATAGTCCGTGCGTATACGCGCGGCAAAGACCGTGTTGAACAGTAAAAAAATATAAGAATAACGATGAAAGAATATCTCGCTCTAATGCGCCATGTACGTGATACAGGTGTGAAAAAGAAAGATCGAACTGGTACAGGTACGTTAAGTGTGTTCGGGTATCAGATGCGCTTTAATCTGCAGGAAGGGTTTCCCTTGGTGACAACGAAAAAGTGTCACCTTAAATCCATCATTCATGAACTTCTTTGGTTCCTTAAAGGCGAAACCAATATTGCCTATTTGAAGGAACATGGCGTGAAGATTTGGGATGAGTGGGCCACAGATGAAGGCGAACTTGGCCCTGTTTACGGTCATCAGTGGCGTAGCTGGGATCGCGGTGACGGTACGTCAGTCGACCAAATTGCCGAGGTTGTAGAGCAAATTAAAAACAACCCTGATTCACGTCGCCTTATTGTGAGTGGCTGGAATCCAGCGGTATTGCCAGATACTAACTATTCGCCAAAAGAAAATGCCGCCATGGGTAAACAGGCGTTGCCACCTTGTCATACGCTTTTTCAATTCTATGTTCTAGATGGAAAGCTAAGCTGCCAACTTTATCAGCGAAGCGGTGATATCTTCCTAGGTATTCCGTTCAATATTGCAAGCTATGCGCTACTTACTATGATGATTGCACAGGTGTGCGATTTAGAGCCTGGTGACTTTATCCATACGTTGGGCGATGCTCACTTGTATTCAAACCATCTTGAGCAGGTAGAGCTACAGCTCAGTCGCGAACCGTTCGAACGTCCAACAATGGAAATTAACCCAGAAGTAAAAGATATTTTTGGGTTCACATTCGACGACTTTACGCTCAAAAATTATCAATCTCACCCACATATTAAAGCCCCTGTTGCCATATAAGGAGTATCCATGAGTACTCCAATATTGATTTGCGACGATTCAGGTTTCGCTAGGCGTCAAATGGCGCGTAGCTTGCCCGATAGCTGGGATGTGGATATTTCTTTTGCTGAAAATGGCGAGCAAGCTTTGACGCTTATTCGAGAAGGCAAAGGCGATGTAGTTTTTCTAGACCTTAACATGCCGGTAATGGACGGCTACCAAACAATGGAAGAAATTCGCAAGCACGACCTTCCGTGTTTAGTGATTGTGGTTTCTGGTGACGTTCAGGCGCAAGCGAGAGAAAAGATGCTCGCCTTGGGTGCGTTGGACTTTATTCGAAAGCCTATCGACAACGATAAGCTCAGCCATATTTTATCGTCTTATGGTATTTACAGTGGAGAAACGCACTCTTCTGGTGCCAAATTACAAAAAGTAGAAGAAGCTAGCCAAACTAAGGCTACCGCAAGTCAACGTGTTACAAGCACCGAAGAAAAGTTAGACGCCTGTCGCGAAATGGTGAACATTGCCATGGGGCGGGCAGGCGAGAGCTTAGCAGAGCTACTTGGTGAGTTTATTGACCTGCCCATTCCCAATGTTAATCTGATTGAAAGCAACGAACTTTCCATGGCGGTAGCCGAGATTAACCGCAACGAGAGTGTGTCTGCGGTTTCAAAAGGGTTCATTAGTGAGGGGGTTAGTGGGGAAGCACTGGTAATCTTTAACGATACGAACTCTCAAAACATTGTTGAGCTGCTTAAGTACCCGCCGTCGGCGTCATCTGACAAACTAGCGCTAGAAGCCCTTATGGACGTGTCTAATATTCTAATAGGGGCGTGTTTAAACGGGTTATCAGAACAGCTAAAGGTGGCGTTTAGTCACACACACCCTGTGTTATTGGGGCAGCATCAAGGCCTATCAGCGCTGCTAAGCGATAACGTACAACGTTGGGGGAAACTTATGGCTATTGAAATAGGCTATGCAATCAAAGCGCGAGATATTTCCTTTGATTTACTGCTGCTATTTCCCGGCGATGCCATGAGTCAGGTCTATTCGCGCCTACTTGACGATAGCTACGATACAGATGACAAGGAAGGTCTATGAATGCATCCATTGATACTTTGAATCGCAGTGCGGTATCTCAAGTTCCCTTGGAATTATTAGATTCTATTGAGGTTGGTATTGCCGTGCTCGATAGAAACTTCACCGTACAAGTATGGAACAAATTTTTAGAAAACCACAGTGCTAAAAAAGTCGATTTTATAATCGGGCATAGCCTGTTTGACCACTTTCCTGAAATAGAAGAAAAGTGGCTTAGAACCAAGGTCGACCCGGTTTTTAATTTGAAAAGCCCCGTGTTTATTATTTGGGAGCAGCGCCCTTACCTATTCAAATTTGCCTGTAATCGCCCCGTTACCTGTGCTGCTGAGTATATGTATCAGAACGTGACCATGTTTCCCATCGTTGATAAAGATGGCAATGTGGAGCGTTTTTGTATGCTTGTATACGATGTGACAGAGCAAGCGCTAGGTAAGCTAGGTATGGAGCACCTCAATCAAGAGCTTAAAACAGCGAGCCGTGTAGATGGCCTAACCGGGCTATTCAACCGTCGCTACTGGCAAGAACGTTTTGACGAAATGTATAAGCTTTGCGTTAGAAGAGACAAGCCTAGCACGGCAGTTATGCTAGATATTGACCACTTTAAACGCATTAATGACACCTACGGTCATCAGGCGGGCGACAAGGTCATAAAAATGCTAGCGGCTTTGATAAAACGCTGTGTGCGCGAAACCGATTTAGCCGGGCGCTATGGTGGAGAAGAGTTCGCGATTATCCTCAATGACTCTACCGTTGAAGATGCGCGTATTGTCGCTGAGCGAATTCGTCAGCTCGCACAGCGTTTGGTGGTCGAGCACGAAGGCGAGTCGATAAATTTCACCGTCAGCCTTGGTCTTGCCCAATTTTGTTCAGCGTTTAAAGGCCCTCTGGCATGGTTAGAATGCGCAGATAAGGCGCTTTATGACGCAAAAGAAAGCGGTCGAAATCAATATCGCGTTTATGATACAAGCCAACGCTAGCTTGCTAACAGGCAAGCTAGTTAGAGTGTTAAGCCGTTTCCACGCGCTTTATATGGTGACGAATTGAATACAAAAAGCAAAGGCTTGGAATAACCATTACGGCAGTAATGATGAAAAATAAACTCCAGTTGCCGTTTAAGCTATCAACAACAATACCGCTGCTAGAGGCAACCAATGTCCTGCCGGCTACACTTAATGACGCCATCAGCGCATACTGAGTGGCGCTAAAGGCTCTGTTGCACAGCAGCGAGATAAAAGCGACCATCCCTACCGTACTCCATGCGCCGGTAAACCCATCAACGATCACCGTGACGGCGAGTAACGAGGTGGATGGGCCCGTTTGCGCAATCAGCGCAAAAAGAAGATTCGACGCCGCCATGGCGACGCCCGCAATCATCAGCCCTCGATATATGCCGTAGCGAATATTAACTAAGCCTCCTAACAAAGAAAAAACAATGGTCACCCACCAGTTGAGTAATTTCGAATAGGTGGCAATGTCACTGTTGGAGAACCCTACCTCTTTATAAAAAACGATACTCATGCGCCCTAAAAATGCTTCGCCAATTTTAAATAGAAAGATGAAAAGCAGAAACGACGCTGCTAGTTTCACACCATTGCGGTTAAAAAACTCGGCAAAAGGCGTGATAAGCGTGGTTCTAATCCAATAGACAAGTGGCGAGCTCGTAGCGTTGGCGTCTGTTATCTTTTCAAGCAAAGCCTCTCTATCAATCTGAGGTTCATCTGCTATGCACGTAGCGCACATTAAAAGTACCATTATTACGCTTAGCAAAAGATAAATGTTGGGCCATGACCACGTCGTTAAGTCGGCCAAGAAAAACGGTATGGCACCAAGCCCACCATACCCTGTCCACCAGCCAGCCGTCGCCACAGAGGACGCTGCTGACATACCGTCTTTATCCTCTTTTTCCACACAATCGATGCGAAAGCCATCAATGGCGATGTCCTGTGTAGCTGACGCTACAGCAATGAGCAGACCAATTAACGCTACGTAATACAAGTCGTAAGTTGCACTTAGCTGCGACATACCAAGACAGAGTAAAACGATGCAGCCTTGCATAGCGAAAATCCACCCTTTACGCTGACCTAATAGTGGTGGCTTGAGCTTATCTACAAGGGGCGACCATAAAAAGTTGAATGAGTAAGTGGCAAAGATAATTCCGAAAAGGCCGATTGCAGAGCGGGACAAGCCTTCGTCTTTTAGCCACGCTGATAGCACTGAGCCAATCATTATCCAAGGGAAACCGCTGGAAATACCAAACAGAAAAATACTTAAATAGCGTTTGTCGTTGAACGTTTTTAAAGCGGTAAGCAAAACTTCAGCCTTTGGCAATAACTCAAAAGCATATTGAGCCACGAAGTACGAGGTTTAGCAATAACCCATTGAGCGGCAATAGGTAAGTATCGACATCCTGTGACGTTGTTGGTCACTTATTTTTGCCGTAGACGGGAGCCTAAGGGCGTATCCCCACGCAGTCCAAAGGGCAATGACCTAATCCTTCGAGAAAATTGACGCAGTTATTAAGTTCATCAATGAGAAACTGATCTTTTGTCAGTTTCTCTTCGTTCCAGTAATGCACTTGATGAAGTACATGCCAAAACACCCGTTCTTTTTGTGTATAGGGCTGGGTTAACGTGTATTCAATTTGGCCCCACTCTTCCATACTATCCCAGAAAAATAGCTCGATCTCCTCGATAGGAAGCTCTCCTTGCCAAAATGCTCTCAAATAGAAACACAGCTGCTTTGCTTTGTTGTCTACAAAATCTTGAACATTCACAAGTAATTCAACCGTCTCTGTTTGCTATGAAATATTATAGTCTATAACGCAGTTACCACGTGCCAGGGCAGGGTATTATTTTGTCTGAAATACTTAGGTAACTGTTTTGGGTGCTAATTTAGCCTAATCGGTAGGTGAATAAATTACCAGCCCAAGTGGCGAGTCCAGCCTATGGCGCTATTTGCAACCATCTGAATTTGTGGGGGTTTGTGAATATCTCTTATACTAAAGGTTAAAGAATTATTTGGAATATTTATTTGCCGGTAGTGCAACTTTAGTGCGTTTTTTGCTCTAATTTTCCTTTTTAATGTGGTATTGCTCTCCCAATCATTAAAGTTGTTAAGAGAAACATCTAGGACAGGGTAGTTGGCCTGAGCCATGGTTTCTATTACTAAGTTATTGGTTGACTCTTCGGGCCAAAAGGGCGATATGGCAATGAATGTATCTGGGTCTAAGGCGGGCTGTTGTTCTGTGGCAGACAAAAATGTGGTGGCAAGCATGCCTTGGGCTATTACCATGCGATAGCCGCCTCGGTCCTGTAAATAATTATTCAACGCGCTGAGTTGAAGCGTGAGCGAAGTAACGGTCATTTCGAAGCTAAGGTATTGTGTGAGTTGATTGCTACGAGGGTGTATCTCATTGGGTTGTGATGAAGGCGCGCTATCACCCTCATTCGAAGAACCAGGAATCGTATCTTCGTTTATTGGCTCACTGGGTGTTACGGGTAAATGAAAAGGGCTAATGACTACGTTCCAGCCTTTTTCTGCGAGCAAATCGGCAAGGCTATTGCCTTGTGAAAGTGTGAGGCTAGATGGGAAAGGTTCGGTAAGAACTATGGCTGTACCAAGAGGCAGTGGTGTTTTGGCCCCTATTTCAATGATCGGTGCTTCGCCTTCACCCACCATGATTGTTCTTACTTCACCAGGTAAGTAAGCATTACTAACGTCTTTCAGAAAGTTGCTGTGCGCCGTCATAGGTAAGAGGGATACGATGACAGCAAATAACAGAAGGATAGTTTGCCTTTTCATAGAAGAGAGATTTACCTTTTAGTTCTACCCATTAACTGGTGCTTTACCCGTTGCTTCGTTTGTACCAATAACTGAAACAGTTATCGGCACTCTAAGTAAAAACTATAGCAATGGTTAAAAAGAATAACGGGGGGGGCACGTCATAGTAAAAGGCAAATTAACGCTAGTCTCTATCAATAGAAAGGGCGCTCGGGCGATAATGGCTAAACGGGATAGGGGTTTTAAAATGTAACCACTTTTCCAATGTTGGGTGAGTCAAGCTTAAACTTTCAGCGTGAAGTTGAAGGCGAGGGGCCATACTAAGCGCCTCGTCATGAGCATACAACCGGTCACCTAAGATTGGGTGGCCCAAGGCTAGCATGTGTACCCGTAGTTGGTGTGAGCGCCCTGTAATGGGATATAACGCCACTAAGGTATAGCGGCGCGCTGCATCGTCAGTGGCACGCTCAATGACTTCAAACCGCGTAATGGCTTTTTTGCCCCGTTCGAAGTCCACCATTTGTTTTGGTCTATTAGGCCAGTCGCAGATAAGGGGTAAGTCTACTTCGCCCGAATCTTCCTCTATATGGCCGTGAACCCGCGCGAAATAGCGTTTTTGGGTTAGCCGAAGCTCGAACTGCTTAGAGATATGGCGATGACTGTCTTTGTTAAGTGCCAGTACTAAAATACCCGAAGTGGCCATATCTAACCGGTGTACCACGGTAGCAGTGGGGTACACAGTGTTAACACGGCTAATCAGAGAGTCGCGGTGTTCTAGTGCTTTACCGGGAACACTCAATAGCCCGCTGGGTTTGTGTGCTACCACCATATCCTCATCCTGATACAAAATATCAAGATAAGGCGTCATTGGTGGGTTATAAACAAAGCTCGGGTTAGCCATTGCGTTGTGTCACTTATAAGTAGCCGTTAAGGAGGAGCGTTACGGATTGTTTACCACAATTCGCAACGCATCTAGCTGAACATCAGCTTCCTGAATTACCTTATCGAGGGCATTCATTTGCGTTTCAATGAACTCAATTTCACTGTCTCGCACCGCTGGATTGCGCTTTTGTAAGTCGCGTAAACGTTGAATTTCTTCGCCCAAGGTCAAGTGCATGGTATTCAACGCGTCGTGCTGCTTTTGATTGGCCTGCTGGTGGGCAAGCTTACGCGCCTTCTCAATAGCCAACTCAAGTGGCTGTTGCAGGGCTTTCAATAGCTGCGCTGAAATTTTACGTCCAATCTTACGTTTCACATCGAAGCTTAAGTCAGACGCATTTCCTTGTGCATCTAAGCATACGCGTACCGGCGTCTGCGGTAAGAAACGGCCAAGCTGCAACGCTTTTGGCGCTTGAGCATGAAGAACAAATAACGCCTCTATCCAGTATGCGCCTTTTGGCAGCGACGGCTCAGCAATAAAGCCCATGCTACTCTTGCCGTGAACATCCGTAAGGATAACGTCAATGGCGGTATGAACAAGAGGGTGGTCCCAGCTAAGAAACTGCACGTTCTCTAAGGTTGTTGCCACACGGCGCTTGTAGGTGACTGTCATTCCCTCAGGGTCAAGGCCAGGAAGCTGACTCACCATAGACTCGGTAGGCATAAGAATAAAGCAGTCGTTGCCTTTCTCTTCTTGCTGTACACCGATAGCGTCGAACACGCGGCCCATGAAGCGCGATAGATCTTGTTCGCTATCAAGGGTAACAATGTCTTCGAGTAACTGCTCTACGCGCCCTTCACCAGAGGCATTTAACTCTAGTAAGCGATCTCGTCCGGCCTCCAACTGCGCTACAAGCTGGCTGTTCAGCGTTACGCTCATATTGATAAGTTCATCACGAGCGCTCATATCATCGGGATGTAAGCATGCACCAACAAGCAACGGTTTAACGTCATCGAATACGCCAGAGCCTGTCGGGCAGGTTTTCTCAAATGCGTTTAGTCCTTCATGGTACCAATCTAACAACACATGCTGCGCGGTCTTAGCAAGATACGGTACGTGAATTTGTACTGTTTGCGTTTGGCCAATTCGATCGAGTCGACCAATGCGCTGTTCCAGTAAATCAGGTGTAATGGGTAAATCGAACAACACCAAATGGTGGGCAAACTGGAAGTTACGGCCTTCACTGCCAATTTCGCTACACAGTAGAATTTGTGCACCTTCTTCCTCGTCGGCAAAGTAGTGAGCAGCCTTGTCGCGCTCTACAATGCTCATACCTTCGTGGAATACGCTGTGTCGAATGCCTGATTGAGTGCGAATGACTTCACCTAGCTCTTGCGCAGTGCGAGCACTGGCACAAATAAGCAGTATTTTTTCAGGCTTAACGCTCTGCATGAAGTCAAGCAGCCATTCAACACGAGGGTCGTGTTTAGTCCAGCTATTTACCACGTTGGCCATTCGCTCGGGGTAAAGCGAGTAGGTCAGGTCGCCGCCGCTTACCGCATCTGCGTAGACTTCAGGCATGGTTAGTTCATAAGCGCTCAGTTTACGTTCAGGAAAGCCTTCAATATTAGCGCGACGGTTTCTAAACAGCATGCGGCCAGTGCCGTGACAGTCAATTAACTGGTGTAACAGCGCATGGCGGTTTTCTGGCGTGCTCAAATCGCCGGTGTGCTCCATGACATCAGGGGCGAACTCTGCCAATTTGGTACGTTGTTTGTCGTTAGGCTCTGCATCTGAAAGCAGTGGCGCGACGGCGTCGGCCAGCTGGCTATATTTCGACTCTTCTTCTAAAAAAGCGTTGTAACTATGAAAACGAGCAGGGTCAAGAAGACGCAGGCGAGCAAAGTGACTTTCGTGACCAAGCTGATCTGGGGTTGCCGTAAGCAGCAATACACCAGGCGTTAGGTTAGCTAAAGCTTCAACGCACTTATACTCAGCTGATGGCGCCTCGCTTGACCACGCCAGGTGATGAGCTTCATCCACAACCATCAAATCCCAGCTTGCGGCCTGAACTTGCTGCTGGCGCTTTTCGCTTTGGCTTAAAAAGTCGATGCTACAAAGTACTAGCTGATCGTTTTCAAACGGATTCACTTCGCCAGCATCAGACGCTTCGCTTTCTTCTATCGCGTCGCAACGACTTTCATCGTAAATGGCAAAGGGTAGGTTTACTCTACGAAGCATCTCAACCAGCCATTGGTGTACTAATGAGTCAGGCACCAAAATAAGCACGCGTTCAGCGCGGCCCGTTTTAAGCTGCTGATGGATAATTAGCGCAGCTTCAATGGTTTTACCTAACCCTACTTCATCGGCAAGGAGTACGCGCGGCGCGTGTCTACCGCCGACTTCTGAAGCAATGTGAAGCTGATGAGGAATAAGAGAAATACGCGCGCCAGCTAGGCCGATAGTGCTAGAGCGAAGGTAGTCGTATTGATAGTCTAAAGCACGCTCTCGTAAATCGAACCACTTTGGGTTGTCGAGCTGCTGGCTGAACAAACGTCTTTCAGGTTGGTTTAGTTGAATATGGCTGTCTAGCATCGTCTCGGGCAAACGCACTTGCGCTTTGGTGTCTTCGCGAAGCCCGTGATAAATACACACCCCTTGGCTTTCTTCTTTTTCTGTAATGGTCATTTCCCAACCATCTTGGCTTTTTACTGTTTCGCCAATTTCAAAGATGAGTCGCGTTAGTGGAGCGTCTTGTTTGGTATATTTACGTGCTTCGCCAGTTGCGGGGTACAATACTTCAACTGAACGGAAATCGGTGCCCATAATCACACCTAAACCTAGCTCTGTTTCCGTGTTGCTTAACCAACGTTGACCAACTGAAAATTGACTATCTGAACTCATAAATCACCAACCTGTTTTTCGGGGGGCGGTATTGTACGCATTGCGCTGTGATAAGTCATTAATACTAGACTATTGGTTGTCGTTTTTACTACATAGGCGTAGAGGGGGCGAATTTGCAACACGCATAAACACATCCATGTGGTTCTCAAATGGTCGTGTCTACTGCCAATGCATTTTATACAGGGCTTGTATGCCTTGTATCGCCTTTTTATCATCGTTGCTGGTTGCATTCTTTATGGCGTTAATAAGTTCGGGGGCGTTGTAAGGCTCAAGTAATGTTAAGAAAGTCGCTGTGCCAGGCGGCATGCCTATACTCGATAAGTAGAGTTGAGGTGATGTTAACAAGTGTCGGTTGATTGAATGGTAAATTATTTGACGATAGTAACGCACTTTTTGTTTTTATCTGCTATTTATCTAACACTTACTCCACAAAAGGAATTGCATAGTGTCGCAGACAAGACGTTTTGTCTCTAGCTTTCGAGTCCCGCCGTTAATGCTACATTTAGCGACTGCCGCTCGCTGCCTATTTGTCACTGCCCTCATTATTAGCGAGCTGGCCTATGCTCGTCCTATCGTGCTTGCAACCTCGGAAGTTAGCCCCTTTAGTGACAGCAAAGACGTGTCGAAAGGATACGTAAATGAAGTGGTGGTAAAAGCTTTTGAAGAACTAGATGAGCAGCTTATCGTTGAGCGTTATCCTCATGCTAGGGCTGTGATGTTGGCAAAGAAGGGAGCACTCGATGGCGTATTTCCTGTTCACCATCATGAGCGCTTCACAGACGCATTCCTTTTATCTGATGCGATCCCTGCAGGAGCAAGTGGGTTCCTAATTAGGACGAAAGATTTCAAGGATAACAGTAGCCCCGACAACCTTGTTGAATGGCTTAAACGACAAAATTTACGAGGAATCGGGTATCTGAGGGGGACGACAGCCCCCAAATTCTTATCAAATGAAACGTTTTTCAACCTGTATCCGGGAGCATCTACCGTTAACCTATTGGATTTACTTGGTAAAGGACGAATTGATGTACTGTTTATTGATAAATACAGCGCAAAGGAGGCGTTAGTAAATGAACGGCCCAATTTAATTGGGAAGTTTAATTTTATCCCTGGAGCGGAGGTAGCTAGCACTTATCATCTCGCACTGTCTAAGCAGACACCTGGAGCCTCTCAGTTAATTGAGAAATTTAACTTAGCGTTACAGAAACAAAAACAAAGCGGATTATTAACGCTCACACTCGAGAAATATGGCGTCTATGACGCTTCACAGGGGGAAGAGGCATTAGTTGTCGGGGCGCCAGATATTAATGCCGTTTTTCAAGCTAAAGCATACTTAGATAAACACGATTCGCCTTTGCTGCACTCCAATATTCAATGGCGAATAATGGATGAAACCGTTTTGCGCCGTAGACTGCTAGGTGACTTTTCTGTTAACGAAAACAGCTTCGACTTGGTGTTAATCGGCAGCTATGGTCTTCCCATATGGGCTAAACGAGGCGTTCTACTTCCTTTCAAATCGCATCCCGCCGATTACGATATCGACGATATTATTCCTGCCGCTCTGCATGCAAACATTGTCGATGGCCAGCTTTATGGATTGCCTTTTGTCGCTGAAACTACGCTTACTTTTTACCGAAAAGACCTGCTAGAAAAGTTTAGATTAAGTCTACCCACTGTACTCACCTATAACGATATTAAGTCTCTTGCTAAACAAGTGCATATACCTGAAAAAGAAGTCTATGGTATAGGGCTTAGAACGCGAGTGGGCTGGGGGCAGAATATGGCATTAGTGAGCACCATGGCCAACACCTATGGCGGTGCGTGGTTAGACAACAACATGCAGCCCACACTGGATAGTAAGGCATGGTTTGATGCAGTCGGTATGTATGCTGAGCTTGTTAGGCAATATGGGCCGCCTGATAATCATGATATGGGTTGGCAAGAGAATCAAGAGCTCTTTGCCCAAGGGAAATTAGCCTTTTTCGTTGACGCTTCTTCATTAGGCGGGGCTTTATTTGATGATCGCTTTTCTAAAGTGACTCAATTTACCGGAGTAACCTATGCGCCGCTGGGTAAGCAACAGAAAGGGGCGCAATGGTTTTGGTCATGGAATTTTGCAATACCGAAAAAATCTCGCTATGTAGAAGAGGCGCAGTTACTTGCGCATTTTTTAACGTCTAAAACCTTTATTAATTTACTTAAGAAAGCCCACGGAGAATACGCGGCCCCTTCTGGTACTCGACACTCAACATATTCTAGCGATTATCTGCAAGCCGTACCTTATGCGGCTTTTGAACATCAAGCATTGAAGTTACTTTCAAGCGATAAACCAGGTAATGCCATGGTAGGCAAACAGTTTATCCCTATCCCAGAATTTACCGCTATCGGTTACGCCGTAGGGGCACAAATTAATGATGTGGTTACTGGGGAAAAAAGCGTAAAAGCGGCGCTAGAAGGAGCGCAAAGCCAGACTCAGATTATTTTGGAACGGGCAGGGTACTTCGCTGATAAAGAAGAATAGCGTGTTAGCAAAGTAGTTAGTATTACGAATGTGCGAGAAGGGCAAAGGCGAGTCACTCCACAAAATAAATAGCAAAAAACAGTGCTAATTCTCAAAAACTGGATTATGGTGGAATTAAGGGTTCGCTATTTTACTAACGAACTCGCGAGGCAGAATGAGTAGTACTGCTTCTCAGTCGACGCGAGTAGGGGAAGAGGTCCTGTTTCGAGCGGCATTCTCCTACAACCGTAACTGCAGCTTGTTAGCGCGTGCGTTCATTAAAGAGCATAACGGCTAACCTGGCTTTATTTACCGGAGTGAAGGATGCCAAGAAAAAATTCTACCGAAACTAAGATTTACGTCCTCGATACTAATATTCTGCTTCACGAACCCCACGCTTTTCTCTCCTTTAAAGAACACGACGTTGTAATTCCAATGACTGTATTGGAAGAGCTCGACTACATCAAAGACAGCAAAAAAGACGTGGCGCGTGACGCACGGGTATCCATTCGCGCAATGGAGGACTTACTCCACGATGCAACGCCAGAAGATATGCTGGCTGGTGTATCTATGGATGGGTTAGGCGCGGGACAAACGGCACCCTCAGGCAGTTTATCTATTTTCGCCGACCTTAACATGGTTGAGTCTCAGCAGGTCTTTACCAGCAATGAGAATGACAATCGCATTATTAACGTAGCGCTGCATTTACAAAAGACGTTTGCGCCGCAAAAAGTGGTATTGGTGACCAAAGACTTAAACATGCGGCTTAAGGCGAAAGGGGCAGGCCTTGCTCATGTTGAAGATTATCGCACCGACCAACTCATTACCGACATCAAGTATCTATCCCGAGGCTTCCATACATTTGAAGGCAACTTTTGGGAAAGCGTAAAAAGTGTGGATAGTCGCACCGAAGGGCGAGACACCATTCATACTATTCCCAAATCTATGCTGCCAGAAGCGTATGTAAATGAGTTCTTGTTAGATGAAACCCAACAGTTCGCAGGCTTGGTGGAAGAAATTACTGACGATCATTTAGAGGTATTGGATTTAGGCTACGAACGCTTAATGGGCCGTCATGCGTGGGGAATTACACCTAAAAATATCGGCCAGGCTATGGCGCTTCATGCGCTACTCGACCCGCACATTGATATGGTTATCCTTACCGGACCTGCCGGTAGTGGTAAAACTCTCCTTGCGCTAGCTGCTGCCCTTGAAATGGTGGTAGAGCGAAACATGTACGATAAGATCATCGTAACGCGAAGCACGCCTGAAATTGCCGAATCTATTGGCTTTTTACCGGGAACCGAAGAGGAAAAAATGTTGCCCTGGTTGGCGGCTATCACCGACTCGCTTGAAGTGCTTCACAAACACGATGAGAATACCAAAGGCTCTATGAATTACATCATGGAAAAAGCCAACATTCAGTACAAGTCGGTGAACTTTATGCGAGGCCGAAGCATTCAAAATGCCATTGTGATTTTGGATGAGTCGCAAAACTTAACGGCGTCACAGCTTAAAACCATTATCACGCGCTGTGGTGAAGGCACTAAGCTCATTGTTGGGGGCAACCTAGCGCAGATAGACAGCAATTACCTAAGTGCTGTGACCTCGGGTTTGACCTATCTAGTTGAGAAATTTAAAGACTTCTCTGGCAGTGCCACCATTAACTTAGATGGGGTGGTAAGAAGCCGCTTGGCGAGTTTTGCCGAAGAAAACCTATAGCTTAAATGCGTACCGGTAATTCATAGGTTTATACCAAAAGCGCCTTGACTCATTTGAAGGCGCTTTTTCCCACTAAATTTCAATTAAAGGTATGACTTGCCCGCCTTTTGTGTAGGGCGTGAGTAAGCCGCTTTTAGTCCACCGCTTCTACTTGATAGCGACCTGTCACTATATAACGCTCAGTGTCTTCAGAGACTTGTCCAAATGGAATAAGGGCTGGGCCAGTGGGGTCGTAGAGGACGTAAGTCTCGCCGTCGTGGACTATGGTTCTATCATCTACCATAGGGGTGAGCGCTATGCCCAACAACGCGTGATTGGGCAGAAATACCATTATCATTTTCGTGGACGGTAAAAATGCGCGAACCATCGACGATGCCAGTACAGCCTTACTGTCACAGTCTCCGACATTTTGCATAAGTACGTTAATGGGTGGAGCATAGCCTGAACCATTACTTACCACTCTGTCTTCAAGTGTGTCATACGGAATACTTTGCAGCCAGCTTAGAATCAGCGAAAAGTACGCCCGTGAATCAGACTGTGCGTTGACCTTTTCGTAAAACGCTTGCGAGGCGGCGACCAGCGGTTTCACCGACTCGGCGGCATAGCGGGTATGGTCGGGTTTTATCGCCTTTTGATTGAACAACGTGGTGAAGCGCGTAAAGTAATGCTCATCTAAGTACGCGTTATACGCCTCTCGCTGGACGGCTTTAAGGTTGCTGAGTATGGCCTCGACCTTATCTTCATTCGCCCCTTTAACCTGTATATCAATAGAGTCGCGCTTTGGTATTATCTTAACGCGGGCCTCTTTGGGGTTAATTTTTTTGGCCTCTTCCATTAGCGCAACCGTTACGTAACGCTGGGCTATTTTGGGCCGATAGTTGGCTTGTTGAGTTGGTGCTGCTTTAATTGCGGTGTGAGGTAATTCGAAGGAAATAGATTGTCGAGTGCTATCCATATCTAGCCATTCATAGCTAAATAGTACGCCCGATTCACTCTGCGCCTTTTTGAATTTGAGTTGCTCGGCCCCTGCGGTGGTTGAGAAGAAAAGCCCAACCGATAGCCAATACAAGCCCACTAATAACACCCTATTGATGGCGCTTAATGGTGGGGAAGTAATTTTTCTAAACACTGTGCAGTACGCCTACTCATAACCAACGTCGTGTTACTGAGTATGCGTACCTTAGTAGAAAATACAAGGCTATCTGAAAAGCGGCTATCTCATTGGCCTACTCTTGAAACCAGTTTAGCTCATCGTGAAGGCCAACAACGCTACCTACAATTATAAGGGTAGGAGGCTGAAGCTGGGCTTTTTCTTGCTTAGCGACAATGTCTTCAAGCGTACCCGTTAACACCTGCTGCTTTTCAGTGGTGGCAGATTGCACAAGTGCGATTGGGGTAGAGGCATCTAGCCCTTGCTCTATCATCTTTTCGCAGATGATAGGCAAACCTGTTAAACCCATGTAAAACACTGCGGTTTGGTTTTTCTGTGCAAGAGCAGGCCAATTAAGGTCAATAGTGCCATTTCTTAAGTGGCCGGTGGCAAATACCACAGACTGTGCGTGATCTCTATGGGTAAGGGGAATGCCCGCATAGCTTGATGCACCGCTTGCTGCGGTAATTCCGGGTACAACTTGAAACTCAATGCCGTGCTGAATAAGGGTTTGAATTTCTTCACCACCGCGGCCGAAAATGAACGGATCGCCGCCTTTTAAACGCACCACGCGGTTACCTTTTTTCGCTTCGTCAACCATAAGTTGGTTAATATCATCTTGTGGGAGCGTGTGATTGCTTTTGGCTTTACCCACGTAAATTTTCTCGGCATCACGGCGCACCAGCTCAAGGATTTGTGGTGAAACCAGACGGTCGTAAACTACCACGTCGGCTTTCTGCATTAAGCGTAAGGCACGAAAGGTAAGCAAGTCTGGGTCGCCAGGGCCTGCACCCACAAGATAAACCTGACCTTCCACCTTTTTATCTTCGGCGGCCGCTTGCAGTGCCACATCAAACGCCTCATCGGCTTTCTTGTCTTGGCCCTTTTCAACCATTTCAGCAATGTCGCCGTCAAGTACGTCTTCCCAGAAGTAGCGTCTTGCGGTTACCCCGTTAAGGGTTTGCTTTACTTTTTCGCGAAATTTCTCAGAAAACGCACCTAGTCGACTTAAATTAGCGGGAAGTACCGTCTCTAACTTTTGACGTAAATAACGCAGTAAAACAGGCGCAACGCCACCACTGCTCATGGCTATAATAATGGGCGAGCGGTCGACAATAGAGGGGGTGATAAACTGGCAAAGTGGCGTATTATCTACCACATTCACCAGCACTTTGTTAGCGCGTGCAAGGTCGTGGATATACTGATTCACATCGCCTTTATCGGTGGCAATGAAGACCATGTCCTTGTCTGACAGGTCAGTGTCTTGAAACTCACGTTCAATGAGCGTTACTTTCTCGTTGTTAGCAAGCAGCTTAACCGTATCGCAAACCCAAGGTGCCACCACGGTAACGGTGGCTGGGGTCTTCATAATAAGCTCTAGCTTACGGGCTGCAACTTCACCCGCCCCTACAATAAGGACGTTAAGTTTTCTGGCATCAAGGAATAACGGAAAGTAATCCATAGCGGTTTTCTTAGCTTCAAATACAAAAAAAGAACTGACACTATTTTGCGCCAATTCTTTTTAATTAGAAAACAACGAAAACAGCCTTCATATTGCAATTAGTTATATAAAGGCTGGAAGTGTTGCTATTTAGTTCTTACGTTTACGGTTTTCACGGTTGCCTCTAGGTGCACGATCACCTTTGTCACCGCGGCTTCCACGACCGTCGCGCTTAGGTGGCGTGTCTGACCATTCACGAATGTTCAATCGCTGACCTGCTACGCGTGTGCCCGAAAGGGTGTCACGGGTTTCTTTTGGCATA
This sequence comes from Alteromonas sp. G5_S2_22_S1, assembly GCF_054968525.1. Lineage (NCBI taxonomy): Bacteria > Pseudomonadati > Pseudomonadota > Gammaproteobacteria > Alteromonadales > Alteromonadaceae > Alteromonas > Alteromonas sp. G5_S2_22_S1. The sequence continues at coordinate 67,594 of NZ_JBQKUJ010000002.1, forward strand.
CCGTCAGGTAAATCAACAGTACTGAAGTTATCATAAATCTCGATAGCGCCAATGTGCTTCGAGTTTATGTTTGCTTCGTTCGCAATAGCGCCAACGATGTTGCCAGGCTTAGCGCCGTGAACATGACCTACTTCAATACGGAAGCGCTGCATGCCTTCTTCTGGCTTGCGGTTACCACGTGGTACTCTTGGCTTTCTTTCGCGGCCATCACGACCATCGCGAGAGTTTCTATCACGATTATCGCGTGGAGGCTTGCTGTTGATGTCTGGTCGATCTGATTCTTTAAGAATTAACGGCTCGTCGCCTTGCGCAATTTTAAGTAGCGCAGCCATGATGGTTTCAGGCGATGCTTCGTTTTCTTCTTTAATCATCTCAACAATAGGCATTAATGATTCAATGCTATCGTCTTGCGTTGCTTCGGCAACCGACTGTTTGAAACGGCTTAAGCGTGTCTCATTGATTTCGCTGATTGAAGGAATAGGCATCGCTTCAATAGGCTGTTTAGTGGTTTTCTCGATAGAGAACAACAAGCGCTTTTCGCGGTGAGAAATAAATAGGATTGCATCACCTTGACGACCAGCACGACCGGTACGACCAATACGGTGTACGTAAGACTCACTGTCATACGGGATATCGTAGTTGATAACGTGGCTTACACGCTCAACGTCAAGACCTCGGGCTACTACGTCAGTAGCTACAAGAATGTCGATTTTACCCTGTTTAAGCTTTTCAACAGTACGCTCACGGGCTGCCTGAGGAATATCACCGTTTAGTGGTTCTACATCGTAACCACGGGCAGATAGCTTATCGGCAAGTTCCACGGTAGCGGTTTTCGTGCGTACGAAAATAATCATACCGTCGAACACTTCCACTTCCATGATGCGGGTTAGCGCTTCAAGTTTGTGGTGCGGTGCGATTTGGCAGTAACGCTGGCGAATGGTGCTGGCAGTGCTTACCTTAGACGCAATTTTGACGTGCTTAGGATCTTTCAAATAGCGCTGGGTAATCTTCTTGATTGGGCCAGGCATGGTTGCCGAGAACAGCGCAGTTTGGCGCTCTTCTGGCGCGTGGCTAAGAATAAGCTCAACGTCATCGATAAAGCCCATGCGAAGCATTTCATCTGCTTCATCTAGCACTAAATACTTAAGTTCGCTTAAGTCTAGTGTTTTGCGCTTGATATGGTCGATGATACGCCCTGGTGTACCAACAACCACTTGCACGCCGCGCTTAAGCTGGCGAATTTGGTTGTCGTACGACTGGCCGCCGTATACGGGAAGTACTTTAATTTTTTGACTAAAGCTCGCATAAACCTGAAACGCCTCTGCAACCTGAATTGCTAATTCACGGGTTGGGGCCAATACCAGTAATTGCGGCTTACGTTGCTCAGGATCGATATTTGCCAACATGGGCAGGGCAAACGCAGCGGTTTTTCCTGTCCCTGTCTGTGCCTGACCGAGTAAGTCGTGTCCTTCAAGTAAAAGAGGAATACTCTCAGCTTGAATAGGAGACGGTTTCTCGTAGCCAACTTTTTCAAGGGCTTGTAAGATTGGTTCTGGTAAATTGAGGTCTTTAAATGTCATGTCGACAGTTGTTGTCATTAAGGGTCCTGGTGCATTAAGTAAGGAGGGTGCGGCATACGACTAAACCGTACTTTTTCGGTTTATTATCGCAAGACGCTATACAGCGTTGAACTGGCCTGTCCGGCGAGTTAATGAAGCGTATTCTTAGCGTATTTCGCGATATGCTTGCCAGCAGTGTTGCAAAAAACAGTATTATATTCGAATAATGGACAGGTTGCCACGAAATTGCATAAATTTGACGAAATAATAAGCAGTGCGGTGAGCGTTTTTTTACAATGTGCAGCAATGTGACAATAAAAATTTGAGGAAGGGCAAGGAATTACAATGACAAAGCATAAAACAAATAAATTAATTAAACGTACAACGTTAGCGGTTATGTTGACCAGTGCGCTTTTGTCAGGGTGTAGCGAAAAGTCGATGGAAAGCCACTTGGCAGATGCGAGAAACTATGTTTCTCAGCAGCAAGTTGATGCAGCCATTGTTGAGTACAAAAATGCAATTCAAAAAGGGCCTAATGCTGCTGAGCCACGCTTCGAGTTAGGCAAGCTTTATTTACAAAAGAACAACTTTGCCGCGGCAGAAAAAGAATTAAACAAAGCCATGGAGCTTGGTTATCCCGTAAGTCAAGTTATCCCTCTTTTATCTGTCGCTTATCAGCAATCAGGAGCAGAAAATGCCCTTGCTGAAGTGGATTACCGCGCAGAAGGTATGACTGCGGTAGAGTCAGCGGAAGTCGGGTTTTACAAGCTTCAGGCGCTTATGCAATTAGGTAAGACCGAAGAGGCACAAACGTTAATAGCCGATCTTTCTACGCTAGATACAAGCTCGGTATACAAGGGGCTAATCGATAGCTATACGTTTGTTTTAGACAATGACATGGAAGGCGCGTTAGCAGCAACTGAAGCGCTGCGCGAACAAGCACCAACCAATAAAGACGTACTTCAGCAGTTAGCAAAAATCTATCTGCAAAGTGGTGAGCCAGCAAAAGCCGCTGAAGTCTATGGCGTTTACGTGAGTCATTACCCTGATGATGTTACCAGTAAGTTTGCCTATGCTTCGCTGCTCATTGAAATAAGAGAACTCGATAAAGCAGAGCCCATTGTAGATGATTTGCTAACGCTTAATGAGAATCATCCTTTACTCAATACGTTTAAAGGCATTATTGAGTCGGCCAATGAAAACTATGCCAATGCTTTAGAGTACTTGGAAATTGCGGTGCAAAACGGCAGAAGCGACCAAGTTGTTAGATTGGTCGCTGGGTTTAGTGCATATCAAATTCAAGATTTTGAGGCAGCTCAGCGTCACTTAACCATGGTGGCATCTAGCTTACCTGATAATCATCCCGGCCTGCGTATGTTAGCAGACAGCATGCTTCAGCTTGGTGAAAATGATGAAGCGCTAGAAGTATTGGCGCGGGTGGAAGGTGAGCAAGGCGTAGACGCGGCACTTTTCTCAAAGGCGAGCTATCAGTTACTTAAAGATGGTAACGTGGTAGGTGCTAAGCAAATGGTAGCAAAGTCTGAGGCGGTAAGTACTACGGCTGATGATTTATCTCGTTTAGGTGTGCTTCAGCTTTCACTTAACGACATTGATGGTCTGGTTAATTTGGAAGAAGCGGTAGAAAAAGCGCCTGAGTCAGTGACATCTCAAGCGACCTTGCTACGCGCTTACATTGCCACCAATCAACTTGATAAAGCCAAGACTGCGGCAAAAGACTGGCACGAACAATCGCCAGAAACTGCTGCGCCACTTATCTACCTAGGTAATATTGCTACTGCTGAAGGTGCGTATCAAGATGCCGCCCAATACCTCGACAAAGCAAGTGAACTTAGTGATGCGGGCAATGAAGTAACGTATTCACGGGCTAAGCTATTGGTAGCAGAAGGCAAAAAAGATAATGCCATGGCGTTCATTCGCGCATTTGTTGATAAGAACCCTGCCGACGTACAAGCGCTAGCGCTGTGGTTTGCATTAGCCGTTGAAAAAGGCAATGGCGATGAGGTTATCGCGCATGCCCAAACGCAGTTTAATGGCAACAAAGATCAGCTTAATTTACGGCTTTTACTCGCAAGAATGTATTCCCTTAACAATCAGCTTGATAAAACAGTCTCGCTTTTAGCCGACGTAAAAGGCGACGAGTCATCACCGCAGGCGTTTTGGAATTTAAAAGGGCAGTCGCTTATTGCGACTAATAATGTAAAAGAAGCGACCGCATTTTTCGATCATTGGTTATCCCTTTACCCTCAGGATAAAAACGCGGTACTGGGCAAACTGCTTATCGTTGATTCACAAAAGCAGTTTAAGCAAGGGCTAGCGTTAACCAACAAGGTGCTAGCAAAACGCCCAGACGCACAATTAACGCTTTTAAAAGCGTATTTCCATAGCCGTTTGGGTCAGGCACAGCCTGCGTGGGAGATCATTAACAACACCGCGGATGATGTTAAAACGCTGCCGTTTGTTAGAGGGGTTATTGCTCGTTTACACCTTATCGAGAAAGCGCCAGAGCAGGCGGTAGACCATGCTAAAGCGGCTTATGATGCCACACCTAATTCAGACAATGCCTTACTTCTCGTGGCTGCACTAGAAATGTCTGGGAAAAAAGAGCAGGCCTTTAGTTTTCTACAAAAGCATGTAAAGGCGCATAACAACGATGTTCAAAGCGCCATGCTGTTAGCTGAGCGACAAATTCGCAACGACAGAGACAGCGCAATTGAAACCTATGAGCAGGTGTTAACACAAACGCCAGACAACTTTGTTGTGCTCAATAACTTAGCTTATTTGGCGTTTGAAGATAACGACTTAGCCCGTGCGGAAACGCTTGCCAAAAAAGCGGTATCACTACAGCGCGAGAATGCCGATGCGGTCGATACACTGGCCCAAATACATATTGCGAAAGGTGAAAAAGAGGCCGCACTGGCACTCTATGAGCAAATTTCTGCGGGGCCGATTGCAAACGATGAAGTCTATCTTAATCACGTGGCCTTGCTGCTTGAATTAGACAAAGACGCTTTGGCTAAACGGAGGCTAGCAAGCAGAGAGTTTACAACAGAGGCTGCAAAACAAAGGGTGGAAGCCCTTAAGACGCAGTACGGCTTGTAAGGCGTACCTGTCAGCACCGGGTGCTAAACAGGTTTAGCCGAGGTTAAGTGGATTAGCAGAGCAATGCTGCTTACTCCAAACTTTATAAAACAAAGGCCACTCACAGTGGCCTTTGTTATTTTTGGGGCTTTTCTAGAAGCGCGCGAGAGTGCCGTTTGAGTTATCAAAAACGGTGTAGAGGTTTAATCAGAGGTGTTTGTTTCACCTTTTACCGCTTGCGCTGACACCTGGGCCTTAAGCTCCCGTAATTCCTTCATAACGTCGTGCAACGTTGGCTCAACATGCCCTTGTGCTATTTGCTCCTCTAGCAGCGCTGCTTCTTTCTCTGCGCGGGCTTTTTCGTTTTCCCTTTCCATTACGTTTACTACAATGCCAATCACCATATTTAAGAACGCAAACGCCGTGAAAAAGATAAAGGTGAGGTAGAAGATCCAGCTTAGTGAATACACTTCCTGGGTTTCATACATCACGTCTGTCCAATCTTCGAATGTCATTATTCTAAAGAGCGTTAACATTGAGATGGTAATGTCGCCCCATAGCACGGGATTAATGTTTTCAAATAACGTACTGCCTACCGCTGCGTATATGTAAAAAATGATAAACATCAGCAGCATGACATAAGCCAACTGAGGCAAAGCTTTTACTAAAGAAACAAGCAATATTCTAAGCTCTGGAATAATTGAAATCATACGAAGTACGCGGAATACACGTACCAAACGGGCTATCAATGCCAATTCCGTATCGTCAGCTGGAATAAGACTTATAACCACAATAAGCGTATCGAACCAGTTCCAAAAGCTCTTGAAAAAAAAGCGTTTTTGCTTTTCAGCTAAAAAACGAATAGTGAGTTCAGTTAAAAAGAACGCGCTAATGAACCAGTCTAAGAACAACGTGACTGAAGCCATCCCTGAAGGCAGTTCGTAAGTTTTAGCCCCCACCAGCAGTGCCGAAATAACGATGACACTGATGACAAAGGCTTCAAACCATTTATTGGCGCGGATTCGTTCAAATTTATTTTGAAGTTCAGAGGCTTGCATTTTTAATTATCACTCAAGGAAAAATCAATAAACCAATTGGCTTGTGGTAAACCTTATTGGCGTTATACTAAAGTTGCTATGCGCACATTTATTGCGACATAAATGTAGGGGCAGTCAGCGCGAATTAAAACCTGTATCCCTACATAAAAGGTAAAACTGTAACGTAAAAAGCTAGGTCATTTACTATATAGGTAAGAAACAAAAGGGCATAATCATGGATGATGAGTTAAGACTGTTGCAAGCAAAATTACACGCCGTGTCCGTACGTTTATCTAATTTTGTATTGACGAAGCAAAACGCTCAAGCCTTGTGTAATGAGTATCGACAGCTTCTAGGTGCCCTGCAAAAGTTCACGCCGGCCAAATAACCCTCACGCTTTTCTTTACTACAAACTAGGCGGCGCACAAAAAAGGGCAGCGCTGCGCTACCCTTCTAATTCATCATCGAATGAACGACGATACAATTTAGCCGTTGTCATTGTTCGTAACGGGCTTAAGGCCGCGATTTATCATCGCTACGTCTTCACCTGTCAATGTACCTGCCGCTTGCTTAAGCGTAACCACTGACTGAATAAAGTCATAGCGTGCGCCCGCAAGGTTACGACGTGCATCAAACAAGTTACGGGTGCTGTCCAATACGTCAACAATAGTACGTGTACCGACATCAAAGCCCGCTTCTGTGGCCTTAAGTGCGCTATCTGCAGACACCACTGACTGCTCAAGAGCGCGAATGGTAGAGATAGACGCTTTTACGTTATTAAACGAGCTGCGAACTGACTGTACCGTTTGACGATACGTCTGCTCTGCAGCTTGGCTGGCCGCTACGTAGTTGTACTTCGCTTGCGACGTTTGCGCGCTTACGCTACCGCCTTGATAGATTGGAACGTTCAGCGTAATGCCAATTGATTGGTTATCCAAGTACGGCGTTTCATACCCAAACGGTGTACTAGAGCCGTCGTCATTTAATATTTCAGCATCAACATCATCTTTCGAGCGGCCGTAGCTGCCAGACAGTGATAATGTTGGCAAGTGACCAGAGCGCGCAATAGCAATATCTTCTTTTGCCACGTCCATGGCCAAACGGTCAACTAATAGAGCAAGGTTTTGGTCCTGCGCGGTCTCTAGCCAGCTGTCTACCGTTTCTGGTACTGGCATAGTCGCAGAGAAATTCTCTGTATTTAGACCGAAAAGACGATCGTGGTACTTGCCGGTAATAACACGAAGTGCTTCAAGGGCAAACTCAAGCTGGTTTTTCGCTTGGATTTCCTGAGCTACTGTGCTGTCGTAGTTCGCTTGCGCTTCGTGCACGTCAGTAATAGCTGTTAGACCTACTTCGAAGCGCTGGCGTGTTTGCTCGAGCTGACGCTCAATGGCGCGTTTTTCAGCACCAACAAACTCTACGTTGTCACGGGCACGCAACACATCGAAATACGCGGTAACCGTACGCACGATAACATCTTGCATACTAGCCGCAAGTTGCGCATCGCTTTGCTCTGCCACTTTCTCTGCGCGGTCTAAACCCAACCAGTTCGCGTGGTCATACAAAGACATTGATAAGGAAAGTCCGTAATCAGTGGTGTCGACAGTGGTATCTGTTGTGAAGATCGTATCTGGACCAAGCAGCTGAAAGCGTTCAGACTCCGAGTGCGTATAACCCACAGAGCCAGAGATTTGGGGTAGTAGGCTTGCGCGGCTAAGACTGATCCCTTCGAACGCAGCATCACGTTGCGCTTTCGCCTGGTTTACCAGTGGATCGTTTGCCAGTGCTTGTTGATATACCTGCATTAGGTCATCGGCTAGCGCACCAGTTGTCATCGAAACACCGATAACTAGCGACAGAAGTGTTCGTTTCATGCTTACGTCTTCCTGTTGTGTTCAAGTTGCGTCGTCGTTTATTCGTTAAGACGACTTATTAAAACCAAGTGTATGAAAATTCAACCACAAACCGAAAGTCCAAACTCGTAACAGTATTCGATTAACTGTAACAGAATATGTGATCTACCCACGCAATTATTATAGTAATAGACGACTTGTAATATGAGTTTTCTGTTATTCGCTCACACGCCGTACCGCATTTTTCATGCGTATACATGGTTGGTGTGTAAATGTACTATGTATGATAAATCTATTTGAACCATAAGTGTCAGCAAATGAGCAAGGAATTCCTTTCATTTACCTCAAATGACGTCGAAATTACCGACATTAAGCCAGTGTATCGTGGTTTCTTTACCATGAATCAGTATCAATTTAAGCACAAGTGTTTTAACGGAGAATGGAGCGACACGGTCACGCGAGAAATATTTGAACGCGGTCACGCGGTGGGTGTCTTGCCCTACGATCCTGAACTCCAAGAGTTTGTGCTCATTGAGCAAGTCAGAATTGGGGCATTAGCCACATCTTCAAGCCCTTGGTTGATAGAAATTATCGCGGGCATGATCGACAAAGGAGAAACACCGGAGTCTGTATGCCATAGAGAGTCGATGGAAGAGGCAGGTATTACCCTAGATAAATTAACCAAAGCGCTGAGTTATTTATCGAGCCCAGGCGGCACGACCGAAAGGTTACACATTTTTGTAGCAAAGACTGATGCTAGCCAAGCGCAAGGCATTCACGGCCTAGAAAGCGAGTCTGAAGACATTAAAGTACACCGAATAAAAGAAAACACCGCCCTTGAATGGTTGGAAAATGGCCATATTGACAACGCCGCAGCGGTAATTGCGCTACAATGGTTCTTTATGCACAAAACACTACTTCTGGAGCATTGGCAGACATCGTGACACAACGCAATCAACGAAAATACGTACCTCACCTTCCTTCAATGCAGGCGCTTTGCGAACTGAACTACTCCCATGTTCTGAGAATTTTGCCTGATTGCGATACGGAAGATTTGAGCTATGAATTTTCGGTTGGTGTCGGCCTGTCTTATGAAATACGTATTGTAGAGTCTGCTCGCTACACCAGTACGTTAAGCATTAAGCAAACCACTAAAGATATGCCCTCATATTTAACGCCCAGCATGACGGTGCGCTTATATCACGATGCGCGTATGGCCGAAGTGATAAACAGTCAAAATACAGGGGCGCTGCAGCCATCTTACGACTACCCCAATATTAAAATGCGCCAACGCAACGAAAAGCATATGGTCAACATTTTTTTGGCGGAGTGGCTGAATTTCTGTCTTCAACATACCTCTAGCGTTACGTCCGAAGCGTGATAAAGCTTATTCAGCTAAGTGACTGTCACTTACTCAAAGATAAAAACGAAACCGGCTATGCGGGCATAGCACCTTACGACTCATTAGAGCGCACCCTGCTTCATGCCGTGAACCATGCTGAACAGTTCGAAGCTAATAATTCATCGATGGCCCCATCATGCTTTATGCTTATTACCGGCGATATCAGTGGTGATAATACGCCTGAAAGCTATCAGCATTTCATCGCCTTAATGGATAAGTATGTGGACAGAGCGAACATTGCTTGGTTTGTGCTTGCTGGTAATCACGATAACAATGCGCACTTTGAAACGTACCTGGGTGATAAGCAGTTAAACAGCGATAACCCGTTGACGTTTCAAAACTGGCACATACACGGTATGGACACCCGCGCGTTAGATAGCACTTATACCGCTGCAGGCGAAGTAAAGGGTGGCGAGATCCATGACCTAACCCAGGCCGTCGCCCAATTACCCGACAATAATCATTTAATTGCGCTTCACCACCATATACTGCCGTCAAACAGTTGGATGGATAAGCATTTTTTAGCAAATGCCGAGGCGTTAGTTTCGCTAACTGAGCAATACGCTCAAATTAAAGCGTTAATCCATGGCCATGTTCATTCGCCTCTTCGCCAGTTAATAGGGGAAAATAGCACGCCGTCGTATGGGTGCCCTTCGACCTGTTGGCAGTGGGAAATGCAGTTGGCATTTGGGGTAAGCAATGACGCCCCAGGCTATCAGGTAATTGAGCTGCACGAAGACGGGGTTGTGGACGTAAGTATTGAACGGGTTGAGCACTAGCCCATAGTAAAAAAGAAAAGAGACATCTATGCAGCACATTTTATACCTACACGGCTTCTTAAGCTCCCCTAAATCGGTAAAGGCGCAGGCCACTAAAGCGTATTTCGAGCAAAACCATTCGGATGTCAGGCTACATATTCCCGAGTTGTCTAACTTTCCCAGCAAAGTAGAAGGTCAACTGCTCGACCTGATAGAAAGTACGCCAGCACTATTAGATGACGGGCTTAAGCTAATTGGCAGTTCCATGGGCGGCTATCTTTCAACGTTTTTGCTAGAGCAATTTGGTGGCAAGGCCGTGCTAATCAACCCAGCAGTGCGCCCTTATGAACTGCTGCAAAGCTTTATTGGCACGCATGAAAACCCGTACAGCAAAGAACAGTTTGAAATAGTTGAGGGTGACATAGGAGTAATAAAAGCATTAGAGGCTGAATCGATAAGCGATCAGGCGCGGTATAAAGTGCTACTACAAACCGAAGATGAGACCTTAGATTATCGCTTAGCGGCTGAAAAATATGCGCAAAGTCACCTTGTGATAGAAGAAGGCGGTGATCACAGCTTCGTTGGCTACGAAAATCACTTGCCAGCCATTGCTGAGTTTTTGCTGAAATAAGCGCATTGCCAGCCTTAACCAGCCCTGATAACATCAAATATACTTTGTGCAGTACTGTGGTTAATAACAGTATTGCGTATTCCTTATTCTATTGCTGGCTTAAATAACAACCATAACTATGTCAAATCAATACAATTCAGATGCCATCGAGGTCTTAAATGGCCTTGACCCAGTTAAGCGCCGCCCTGGTATGTATACCGATACCACTCGTCCTAATCACTTAGGGCAAGAGGTGATTGATAACAGTGTGGATGAAGCGCTTGCGGGTCACGCCTCGAGCATCAAAGTAATTTTGCACGAAGATCAATCGCTAGAAGTCATTGATGACGGTCGTGGTATGCCAGTAGATATTCACCCTGAAGAGGGGATATCGGGCGTAGAACTTATCTTATGCAAACTGCACGCTGGTGGTAAGTTTTCCAATAAAAACTATGCGTTCTCAGGCGGCTTGCACGGGGTAGGTATCTCGGTAGTCAACGCCCTTTCAAATCGCGTTGAAGTGACTATTCGAAGAGACAGCAGCGTTTATCAAATTGCATTTGAAAATGGCGACAAAGTAGAAGACTTGCAGGTCATTGATACCTGTGGCAAACGCAATACCGGTACGCGAGTCCACTTTTGGCCGGACCCACAATACTTCGATTCGGCCAAGTTTTCGGTAAGTCGCTTGAAACACAACTTGCGCGCAAAAGCGGTGTTAAGCCCTGGCCTACGTATTCGCTTTGACAACAAAATCGCTAAAGAAAGCCAAGAATGGTTTTACGAAGACGGCTTAAAAGATTACCTCTACCAAGCCGTTGAAGAATTTGAAACACTGCCGTCAGACACGCCGTTTGTTGGCAACTTCACCGGCAATACGGAAGCCGCTGACTGGGCAGTAATGTGGCTGCCCGAGGGCGGCGACTTAGTAACAGAAAGTTACGTTAACCTTATTCCTACAGCCCAAGGCGGTACACACGTTAACGGGCTGCGCCAAGGCCTGCTTGAGTCGATGCGCGAATTCTGTGAGTTTAGAAACTTAATGCCGCGGGGCGTAAAGCTATCACCCGACGATATTTGGGACCGATGCGCCTATATCCTGTCGACGAAAATGCAAGATCCACAATTTGCAGGACAAACCAAAGAGCGCTTGTCATCACGCCAAGCCAGTGCGTTCGTATCTGGTGTGGTTAAAGATGCATTCAGTCTATGGCTAAATCAGCACACGGAAATTGCCGAAGCGTTGGCAGAAATGTGTATCAACAACGCGCAGCGCCGCTTACGCCAAACCAAGAAAGTCGCGCGTAAGAAGGTAACGCAAGGGCCAGCGTTACCAGGAAAGCTCACTGACTGCTCTTCACAAGATATCTCTTACTCTGAGCTGTTTCTAGTAGAGGGTGACTCGGCAGGAGGCTCGGCTAAACAGGCTCGCGACAGAGAGTTTCAGGCGATCATGCCGCTGCGCGGTAAAATCCTGAATAGCTGGGAAGTCGACTCTTCTCAGGTACTGGCATCACAAGAAATTCACGATATTTCAGTGGCGCTAGGTATTGACCCTGATTCAACAGACCTGTCTGGTTTGCGCTACGGCAAAATTTGTATTCTTGCCGATGCTGACTCTGATGGGCTTCATATTGCAACCTTATTATGCGCGTTGTTCGTACGCCACTTTAGAACCCTTGTCGAGCAAGGTCATGTGTACGTCGCTATGCCGCCGCTATTTAGAATAGACGTAGGCAAAGAGGTGTATTACGCGCTAGATGAAGGCGAAAAGCAGGGCATTCTAGATCGTATTGAAGCAGAAAAGAAACGGGGTAAAGTGAACGTACAGCGCTTTAAAGGCCTAGGTGAAATGAACCCGCTGCAGCTTCGCGAAACCACCATGGACCCTAATACTCGCCGCCTTGTTCAGCTGACGATTGAAGATGCTGAAGAAATGATGGAGCTTATGGACATGTTGCTTGCTAAGAAGCGTTCTGGCGATCGCAAGACTTGGCTAGAAAGCAAAGGAAATATGGCAGAAGTCGTGTTGTAAAACAGGGCGTTATGCAAAAAAGCCCGAATAACTAAACGCCAAGACGTTGTTCTTGGCGTTTTAGTGTGTGCATCTTCAACAAAATACTGCCACGCATTATAACGCTGGTGCCGTTTAAAATAAGCAGCGGCCAGCTTTGGCTTAACGGCATAGTTAGGCCAAATAGTAAGGTGCTCACATCTTTAATAAGAATATTTCTAAATAGTGCAAAAGACAGAGAACCCACTTTTTTTCTCCGCTGAAGCACGAGCCACTGGTGTAACGAACCTTGAAATAATACGACGGTAACGACCAGCATTAGCGTATTGGCACCCAGCTGTGCTAGCCCCGGGAAAGGGCGAAAGGCTATAGAAATGGTACCGGCAACAAAAGCTAACAAAGCAACCGCGGTCACCCAACCTGATACTTTAGTGCGCCTGTGTTGCCAGATTTTCCAGATGATAACGAGGGTAAGAATAAGTGCACCAAAGCGCGTCCATACTAGGTAATGATTAAAGGGCTCTACCGATATACCAAATAGGTATATAGAGAAAAAGGCAAAGTAGCTAGAGCCAAATTGGTTGAGAGAAAGGCTTTGGTTGGCATCGAGACTGCTGCTGCGAGTAATCGCATTTTGATAACGCGACATGGCTTGTATTTGCGACCATAGCCCTAACCAAGTCAGTAAAAACAGCGCTGCGCTCACAAAGCCTAATACATGGTACAGCACTCAATTTGCTCCGTTATTACTAATACGTAGTAGTAAAAAGGTAAGCATTGTATCACAAGCTTGAAAAAGGTAAGGGCAGTAGTGGGTTAATTAGTGGGGCTATAAACCTTGGCCCGCTACCTGCATCGCCCTACTTAACCAGTTAATTACGCTGGTCATCTTAATTAACTATCGGCATCGATAGTACCCCATGTACTTTTAGTCTTTATTTCAACTACACAGCAAGGAGGTTTACTTTGACATTGCATTTTGCGTCTTCAACTTCAGGCCAATTAGCAGTTAGCGAAAAAACCACAACGCTATTGTTTGACCACGACGGTACGTTAATCGACTCAGAAACCGTACATTACGTTTTATGGAAAGCCATACTGCTTGGATATCATGTTGAGTTAAGTGAAACATTTTATTGTGAGGTGATGGCAGGCATTCCCGTTAAGCAAAACGCCATCGATTTGGTAGCGCATTTTAAATTAGACGTAGCGCCTGAGGTTTTAGCCGAACAGAAACACAAAAGTATTAGCGACTATTTAGATAAACACGCTTTTCCTCTCATGCCTTATGCTAAAGAGACCATAAAGACATGCTTCGATAAAGGCTACCGCATTGGTATTGTTACAGGCGGAAGTAAAAAGTCGGTGGAAAAAACCTTATCTCAGTATGCTTTGGCAAACTACATATCTTGTGTGGTGGCCGTAGAGGATGTGGTAACAAGCAAACCCGCTCCAGATTGTTACGAACTTGCCATGCGACAACTCAACAAAACCCCTGAAGAATGCGTGGCCATTGAAGATACTCAAACTGGGATGAGGGCCGCCCTTGCCGCTAACTTAGCCTGTGTGGTGATCCCCACGCCGCTATCGCAGCACCATGACTTATCTCGAGCAACCGTGCGCTGCGGCAACCTTCAAACGTGGGTGGAAAGCGAACTTATTTCGCAATAACCCCTTGGAAAGCTGACTCGTCGTGCCACTTGAAACTGGTGGCGGGTAAATAGATAACGTAGTATAACCATCGTTTTAACCACACAGTGTCTCAATGGCATCACGGGTAAAGTTGCTGTCACATGATTTTGCGTAGCGTCAAATGGCTGTTAATAAGTATAGCCTTCATAGTATTTCTTCTTGTGGCCACCGTCGTTACGGTAACGGTTATGGCTGTACAGCAAACTCCGTTGGTGGCCTCTACCGCGCCAACTCAGCTTGATGGTGCTGACAGTGTTAACGAGCTTTTAGGGCAGTTGCAGCGGGCGTTCTCGCGTCGCGAAGAAGGCCACCAAGTTACCCTAACTGAAACGCAAGTGGAAAGTTTGGTAGGCGTTTTACAACGGGCGCTACCTGACTTTAAGGGCGTGGTGAATATTACCCCTATTGGCGGCACCATTAATGTTACTTATGCCATTACCGATATGGGGTACTTCGTTAATGCTTCAGCACTTGTGCTGCCCGGCGACAGTTTGCGAATAGAGCAAGTGCAGATTGGCGATTTAACCATTCCCGGTCGGTTCTTACTGCGCTTTCTTGAACGTACCGTTAATTCTTACACCCAGTCAGAAATCGCCACCATTGCGTTATCGCGCGTTGAACGTGTGACTATGCGAAGCGGTGAGCTCACCTTAGATGTTGGGCGTTTAGATGAACTGTTGAGTGAACTAAATGTGGTAGCGTCTAATATGTCGGTAACCGAAGAGACTGAACTTCAGCGTTTAGCGGCGTACTACCTGCGCTATATTTCGGGAAGAGAAATTGCGCTTTCAGATAAGCCTGTCTCGCTTATCGAGTACCTGCGAGAGGGCATGGCAAGGGCGCGAGAACAAAGTAGAACATCAGAAGATGCACTGCTTCACAATAAGGCGGTAATTCTGGCGCTTGCTGTGTATGTGGGTCATCATCGCGTTGGAAACTTGGTTGGTGATATTCAACCTGATCCCAACAAGGCGTTGAAACCGCGCCGAGGCGCCGTACTTCACAACCGCAATGACTTGGCGCGCCACTTTATTATCTCCGCCGCTTTAGAGCTTTTATCTGAGCAAGGCATGTCGCTGGCAATAGGCGAATTCAAAGAGCTTATGGATCGTGGAAAGGGCGGTTCAGGCTATAGTTTTGTGGATTTAGCCGCAGACATGTCGGGCACAGAGTTTGCTCGGGTTGCCACCGAGCCTAGTACAGCATTACGTGTGCAAAATGCTGTGGCGCGTATTCAAAGTGAACTTGAAATTATTCCGCCCATTGATGGTCTGCCTGAAGGGTTAAGTAAGCAAGCGTTTACCGAACAATACCTAAGGGTAGATAGCGAAGCTTACCTGAAAGAAGTTAAAGAAATTAAACGCAGAATGGGTTTACTGCCGCTTTATCAACCCTAAAAAGCGCGGGCAGTAATTGGCTGAAGCGCGACATTATCGAACCCCACTTTAGGCCAAAAAGAACATTTAAACGTAAAGAAGCCCAGTAACCGTCGGCGTTAAAGGGCTTCCCGATATTCGTTTTTCGCGTTACTTTTTAGCAAGTGATTGTTGAAATTGCGCTATGGTCACAAGTGCCAACTCTATCTTTTTCACCAGCGGTGCCAAGGCTTGTTTCGCTGCATCGTCATCTAATGCTTTTAGAGACTGCCAATCGTTAGCAATTTCTTGCACGTACGGGCCAAAGCGTTTGGCCGACGTAGTAAAGCCGCTGTCTTCAGCAAATACGGCTGCAAATTTACCTTTTTGATCGCGCTGCAAATTATCTAAAGTTAGATCGGCATCAACGGCTTTGCGGTGTAGCGTTTGAAGTGTTTCTTGAAGTTGTTGATGGACAGCTTGCATCTCTTGGCTTTGTTGCATTGGTAACGCCTTTTGGTTCTAAGTGTCTAAAGTTTATGTATTAAGCTAACGTTTAAATGTTTTATGGCTGTCAGTACAGCCCGCTTAATTGCTTTACGGTAAATATTGATTAAAGTTTCGACTTTCAAGGCCGATACACTAACGTCTGTTGTCTTTTTTGTGCCTCTTAAACAGGGCGCAACATGCAACATACCGTAAGGGTGGGCAATTCTGCCCATTTTTTTACTTTGCTACAAGCAACAAAGGAAAATGGTATGGATCTACAAGGTGCTAGTGCCTCTGGAACGTCCGGTGCGTCACTTGAGTTGGCCTCTCTAAAGTTGGCAAAAAGCCAGCAAGAACAAGAGGGACAAGCGTCGCTTCAGCTGCTGGAATCAGCATCTGACGTACCAAAAGCATCCTCGTCAAACCCCGCGTTAGGCGCCAACGTCGATACCTACGCGTAAGTTACGGATGCAAATGTAAGTCGATAGGCGTTTTGCCGGGCTGTCCACCAATTTCTCTTACGAGTTTGGGGACTAAAAAGCCTGGCAGGCGCTTTATCGCTTCTTCCATAATGTGGCGCCCTTCATCATCACTCACGTAAAAGTGACTTGCGCCCTGAACTTTGTCCAACACGTGTAAATAGTAAGGCAACACGCTAGCCTCAAATAGTGCTTCGCTTAAATCACTTATTGCTTCACCTGAATCATTCACACCTTTTAAAAGTACCGACTGATTAAGCAAAGTTACCCCTTTTTCTCGCAGCGTAATTAACCGTGATTTAAGCGCCTCTGACATCTCGTTAGCGTGGTTGGCATGCAGTACCAATACTTTTTGAATAGGTAGCGCGGTAAACCAATTTACAAACGCATTATTGATTCTCTCAGGTAGTACCACGGGCAAACGGGTATGAATCCGCAAGCGTTTGACATGGTTGATAGAAGCAATTTCGTTAGCTAACCACGCGAGATGATCGTCTTTAGCCATAAGCGGGTCGCCACCAGAAAAGATGACTTCGTTAATATTGTCGTGAGCTTGAATGTACTGCAGCACCTCTTCCCACTGATGTTTGCTTACGGCGTTATCAGCATAAGGGAAATGGCGGCGAAAGCAGTAGCGGCAGTTAACCGCACACCCGGTACGCACCATAAGCAGCACACGAGAGTCATATTTATGCAAAATACCTTTGCCCGCCGTATCGTGCTCTTCTAGTGGGTCTTCACTGTACCCGGGCGAGGTTAAAAACTCGTCGCTCAGCGGCATGACTTGCAGAAACAGCGGGTCATTGGGGTTGCCTTTTTCCATTAAATCAGCGAAATGCCGTGGAACACGCATGGGGAACAGTCGCCGCGCTTTAATATGTTGTGCGTACTTTTCTTCGTCTAAACCCAAGTGCTGCAGCAGTTTTGCGGGATCAGTAAAACTGCCAGCTAATTCTTTTTGCCAGTTATGCTCTACAGAAATCGGTTTTTTAGGTATTATTTGTTCCACGAAACTTTTTGTACCTTATGTTTAGACAGAGGAATTATGGCTAATTACAGCACTAACGAGTTCAAAGGCGGCCTGAAAATCATGCTGGACGGCGAACCTTGCAACATTCTAGAAAACGAATACGTAAAGCCGGGTAAGGGCCAAGCGTTTAACCGCGTTAAAATCCGTAAGCTTATTTCAGGTAAAGTTTTAGAAAAAACTTTCCGCTCGGGTGAATCAGTAGAAGGCGCTGACGTAATGGATACGGAGCTTGCCTACTTGTACACCGACGGCGAATTCTACCACTTTATGAACAACGATACATTCGAACAAATTGCTGCAGATGAAAAAGCGGTAGGTGAGAATCAAAAGTGGCTAGTAGAAAACGATGTTTGCACCATTACCCTGTGGAATGGTTCACCTATCACAGTAACGCCACCTAACTTTGTTGAGTTAGAAATTACCGAAACCGACCCAGGCCTTAAAGGTGATACGGCGGGTACAGGCGGTAAGCCAGCGACGCTTAGCACTGGCGCGGTAGTTCGTGTTCCACTATTTGTTCAAACCGGTGAAGTTATTCGCGTAGATACTCGCTCTGGCGAGTATGTGTCACGTGTACAAAAGTAAACACTAATATAACTATGTGCCTAGGCACGTAGTGTTTCAGGTTAAAGCCGGTGCCCTTGCGTACCGGCTTTTTATTTTAGCTTCTGAATTTGGGCCGATAATATGCAAAATTGGCAGCCTACCGCGACACATGAAGCACGGGTGGCCCGTGCTGAAATACTTCGCACTATTCGCGAGTTTTTTCACAGAAAAAATGTTTTAGAGGTGGAAACGCCGCTACTTTCAAAGGGAACGGTGACCGACGAACACTTAGATGCATTTGATACCGCGTTTAATTTTGATAGGTCGGGAAAGCCGACGAGGCTTTACCTTCAAACTTCACCTGAATATGCCATGAAGCGTTTGTTGTGTGCCGAAAGTGGCTCGATATATCAAATCTGTAAAGCGTTTCGTCACGAAGGGGAAGGCCGCTGGCACAACCCAGAATTCACTATGCTTGAATGGTATAGAGTGGGCTTCGATCATTTCGCATTAATGGATGAAGTGGATGCTCTGCTGCAAGAAACACTTTCCACGCTTCCGGCAGATACAATGACTTACCAGGATGCGTTTCTTACCTATCTCAACATTGACCCGTTAAGTGCTAGCAATGACGAATTGCTAGGGGCCATGAAACAACAAGGAATAGACATTCATGAGCCAGAAAATCTAAGCTTTGATAGCAAACTGCAACTTCTATTTAGCTATGTTATCGAACCTCAAATTGGCAGTGATAAGCCGTGTTTTATTTACAATTTTCCCGCATCGCAGGCAGCACTGGCCAAGCTTAGCGCTACAGACCCTCGTGTGGCCGAACGCTTTGAAGTGTATTTTAAAGGGGCAGAGCTTGCTAATGGCTTTAACGAACTAAGCGCAGCAAAAGAGCAGCGGGTGCGCTTTGAAAGCGACAATGAAAAGCGCCGTGCCAGCGGGCTTGTTACAAAACCCGTAGACGAAAACTTTTTAAACGCGTTAGAAGTAGGTTTGCCTTTGTGCGCCGGCGTTGCATTAGGGGTGGATAGATTACTGATGCTAAAAACAGGAGCTAATCATATTAACGAAGTAATTAACTTTACCGTTAGCCGCGCTTAAACAGATAGGGAGCGGTGGCGAATTTCCGCTGAAATAATCTCAAAACATGAAAATAAGGCAAACTTATTGTCACTAGCGACTACTGGCGGTTGACATAAGGGCTTACTCCCTTAAAATGTTATAACATCACCAAATGATGTTATAACATCCACCAAGGAATACCCATGAAAATGCGTTCGCTGCTAAGTTTGTCCATAGCAGGGCTATTAAGTGCGCCTGTGTATGCCACAACAGTTACCGGAAAGGTTACCGATACCGCAGGTCAGCCCGTTGCTGGCGCCGAAGTAAAAATAGAAGGTAGCCGCCGCGTGGCTTACACAGATGAAAATGGTGTTTATCGCTTCGACGATGTGAAGCAGCCTCATATTCATTTACACGTCTATTCTTCTAACTTCATACACGGTGATAACGACTTAGGTGATGTAGACACCGATCAAAACGTCGACTTCGTATTAAAGCCAGCATCGGTCGAAAACATTGTTGTAACCGCTAATGCATTACAGTCTTCAGTGCTTGAATCAGTGACCCCTGTTACCGTCATTGGCGCTGAAAAGCTACGCAAAATAGAAGCGCCTACCCTTGGTGAAACTCTAAAAAATGCGCCGGGTGTTCACAGTACCTATTTTGGCCCGGTTTCGAGTAGCCCGGTGATCCGCGGTAACGATGGCCCGCGCGTCAAGATTGTTCAAAACGGACTCGATGTGTCTGACGTATCCCGCGTCGGCCCCGATCACAACGTAGCGACATCCCTTGCCAGTGCTACGCAAGTAGAGGTGCTTCGTGGGCCGGCTACGTTACAGTACGGAAGCGGCGCCATTGGGGGCGTGGTAAACGTAGTCGACAAGCGCATTCCTCAGTATCAATTAGACGGTGTTGAAGGGGAAGCTGAAACCAGCTACAGCACGGTCAATAACGGTTCGTACACCCGTGCTGACGTGACGGGGGGCAGCGACAACATTGTATGGCATGTTGATGGTTTTTATCGCGATACAGATAATGCCGATATTCCAGGCTTTGCCTCTATCGACCCAGACGAAGTTGAACCAAACGGTGAACTTGAAAGCAGTGCCATGGAAACCCGCAATGTTGTTGCCGGTTTATCTTACGTGGCTGAAGAAGGTTACTTTGGCTTTGCCGTAGAACAGCTTGATAATGAGTACGGCGTGCCTGGTCATAGTCATGGGCACGAAGACGAACATGACGAACACGATGAAGAGCGTGACGAGCTTGATGGCAATCATGAAGATGAAGATCATGAAGGCGAAGAGGGCGTGCTACTTGATGTAGACATGACCCGTTATCAAGCTGCAGGTGAATGGCATTCACCTATACAAGGTTTGACTAACCTTAAATTTGCCGCTGCCTACACAGATTACCAGCATGCTGAAATAGAAGACGGTGAGCCAGGTACTGTATTTACAAATGAGTCGAGTGATATTCGCTTGTCTGCTTATCACGAAGAAGTTAACGGCTGGCACGGCGTACTTGGTGTGCAGTTTAACTACAGTGATTATAACGCTGTAGGCGAAGAAGCGTTTACGCCGGGTAATTCAACATCAAGTTATGCACTTTATGTGATTGAGCAGAAAAATGTGGGTGATGTAACTTTCGAGCTAGGCGGCCGTTTAGAGCGCACAACGCTAGACGCTGAAGCCAGTGAAATTGAGTTGGAAGTACTTCACGAAGCGCATGAAGGGGAAGAGCACGACGAAGATCACGAGGGCGAAGAACATGAGGAGCATGCTGTAGCCTTTACCTTCCCAGATTACGACTTTACCAGCGTGTCGCTTTCCGCAGGGGCCAACTGGGAATATCAAGAAGGTCACTCAATTGCAGTTACGCTTTCACGCAGCGAACGCGCCCCAAGTCAGCAAGAGCTTTTCTCTGCTGGTCAGCATTTGGCTACCCAAAGCTATGAAGTGGGTTTAGTCTTCGATATGGACGATGAAGGGCATATTGAAGAAACCCTCAAAGGCGTAAAGGAAGAAGTGAGTACGAATCTAGATCTAACCTTCCGCAAGTTTACGGGCGATTGGGGTTACAGCGTGTCGTTCTTCTACAATCAAGCAGACGACTACATTTATCAAACCAGTAAAGGGCTAATCGCGCTAACCGAGCATGAAGAGCACGACGAAGATGAAGCTGTAGAAGAAGAGCATGATGAGCACGGCAATGAAGAAGGTTTGCCGGTATATTACTTCCAACAGGCTGATGCTGATATCTGGGGTTTTGAAGCAGAAACCTATGTAGATTTAAGCGATTCGTTGCGCCTTACCGTGTTCGGTGACTACATTCGCGCAGAAGTGGAAGACGATAACCTTCCGCGTACACCACCTATGCGTTTTGGTAGTGAATTAAGCTACGTAAACGACGGGTTAAGCGCCGATGTAGGTTTCACATGGTATGACGAGCAAAATAACGTTGCGTCGTTTGAAACGACCACCGACGGCTACACCTTAGTAAACGCTAGCGTGCAATACGAATTTGCTACACAAAACATAGACTGGGTAGTATTCGCCCGTGGTGATAACCTAACCGATGAGGAAGCGCGAGTGCATACGTCTTTCTTAAAAGACCAGGCACCGCTTCCGGGTAGAAACTTTACTATGGGTGTGAGAGCGTTGTTTTAATTAAACAACCTTCACACAAGTAAACGAAGGCGGTGTATTGCACACCGCCTTTTGCGTTTCTACAATAGGGAGAATGTAACCCCGCGGCTGTGACACAGAGGTAACAATGAATGAACTAACCCAGTGGCTAAACGTTCAAACTGAAAAGCACATGGTTTTAGGTTACGGAAGCTTACTAAGCAAATGCAGCAGAGAGCGCTATTCCAATATTTTCACCGAAGGTGTGCCGGTCACGGTAGCCGGGTTTGAACGAGCTTGGGTTACGCGCAGCTTGCAAGAGCAGCAAACCTACGTGGGCGCGGTAGCTAATGCGCATAGCAAGCTCAATGCACAGCTAATACCCACCCAAATAAATCCAGCCTTGCAAGAGAGGGAAAAGGACTACCGGTTTGTAGAAGTAAGCCCGCAAGACCTCGACTTTCACTTACATAACCAAAGCGCATACGTACCACCTAGTGAGCGCTTATCTCAATTCACTTTTTGGATTTGTGAAACCCTTGCCTGTGAGCCTGCAAATGATACGTTTCCCGTTCACCAAACGTATATCGATACCTGTATGGCTGGTTGCTTAGAGCACGGAGGGCAAGCGGAGGCCGAGCGTTTTGTAGCCCACACTTCCCTTTGGGGGCACCCTAGAGTGAATGACAGAGCCAGCCCTAAGTATCCCCGGGCGGCGTTAGTAAATAGTGAAGATACAGCTCATATAGACCGTTTGCTCGCGAAGCGGTAGCGCCTGCGCTATTGTTCTAAAGGCTTTATATTAAAGCATAACTCGACCCACATGTAATAACAGGATTAGCGTGAACACAGCCCTTCCAATATTTACCACCGACAGAATTACCTTGCGCCCGCTTACCTTTGACGACCAGCACTGGGTACTTGCACTTCAGCAAGATGCGTTATGGCTTAAATATATTGGCAGCAAGAACGTAAATAGCCTTGATGATGCATGCGACTATATTGGTAAGACGAATGCTCAGCGAGAAGAGTGGGGCTACGGACTGTTAGCCGTGGAAGATAACGACGCTAGACGGCCGCTTGGCGTATGCGGTCTTTTTAACCGCTTCTCTTTTGAATGCCCTGATTTGGGTTTTGCCATGTTACCGGATGCTCGGGGCAAGGGAGTGTGCTTAGAGGCATGTGAGCGCGTAATTGCCTGGTCTGCCTTACAAGGCTACAGCTTTTTAACTGCGATGACGCACCCCGAAAATAGGGCATCACAGAACCTGCTGTTGCGCTTAGGGTTTGAAAAGCAGGGGTTGTACTTTGACAAAGCGTTTCCTCATCAATACCTGTATAGGTTAGAAATAACTTCACATATCTAGCGCTATTATGTTCAGCGCTTACCTGCATTACGGTTCAAAGCTTAAACCTTAAACCTTAAACCTAGTCTTTAATCGCTAAAAGGCCTCACCGTTTCAACATTCCTTTAATGATTCGTTTGTCTTAACCAGAACGCTATTGCTTATTTATACTTTCGTCTAATTTGGTGCATTGCTGTCAAAATGGGTGCTTTTCAACGATCTCTTTGCCATTTAAATGTTACTTGTACGTTAACAGTTCAGCCTCTTCTACTACGGTATTTCCCCTGGTTGAGTCATTCGTCTCTGATTAAAGGTAATTCGTCAAAATTTCTCGCCCCTCTTTGCGCAATGGTATGCCTGTTGAACAACAGGTAGTAAACGCACCGCAAATGGAAATGCGCAGAATAAAAAACAGGGTCGCCAAGTCGATATAAAACCTAATAAGAAGACCGCAGCTATGACAATAAAAAGTACACATACAACATTCAAATGCACATTGTTAGCAGGAATAATAAGCCAAGCGCTTATCCCTACCTACGCTAATTCTCAAGAGAGGACTAGTGAACAGCAAGTCGAAACAGAAGAAAAAATAGTTGTCACAGGACGTCGTGTAACCCAAACCGATATTGCAATTGGAACTGACGAAGCCACCAATACACTTGCGGTGAGTCGCGAGGAGTTGCTTTCAGCACCTTCGGGCATTTCCGGCCTGAAAATGCTAGAGAGTTTACCTGGCTTTAACGTTCAAACTGATGGTGCACTTGGCCTTTATGAGTTTGGTAACTCGGTACAAGTGCGAGCTTTCCAGCTCAGTCAAATGGGATTTGTTCTTGATGGTATTCCAATGGGACGCTCTGATGCATTTGGAGGAAGCCCTATATTCCGATACGTTGATAATGAGAATTTAGGGGCTGTCATTGCCTCACCTGGCGCGGGAGATGTCTCTGCACCAACTTACGCATCGCTCGGTCCGATTGCGCAATACAATACGGTGCGGCCTTCGGATGAAATGGGAGGTATGGTCGCAGTTACTGCTGGCGATTTTGATTTACAGCGTACCTTCGTCAAGCTGGAAACCGGCGACATCGATGGTTTTAAAGCGTATGTAAGTCGCTCGAAAACCGATTCTGACTTATGGCGGGGTCCAGGTACTATCGACAGAGAGCATATTGAAGCAAAAGCGCTTTATGAATTTGGCAGTAGCTATATTCAAGCTACTTACGTAGCAAATGACTTTTTCGACTACGATTCACCTTCTGCACCAGCCTCTGTTTTTGAAGATGACTATTACTACAGCTACCTAGACAGTATTCCCGAAGGATGTATCGAACCTCAACCTGAGGTTTATGACTTCAATGGTGACGGTACTATTGATGACACTGACTTTACGCCGGTATTTACAGGTTCTAATTGTACAAGCTATTACGAAGATAGAATTAATATACGAGACGATAAACTTTATTCTCTTGGGTTTGGCACCTACTTAACCGATGATATTCAACTTGAAGCTACGGCGTATTATGAAGATAAAAATGGTTACGGTGTATCGCCTGATAGCTATTCTAATACGTTGAGTATTTATACTGACCAAGCAGCAGCGGGGTTAGATGTGGTTCACCCTAGGGGCGTGCAATACGGCCTATCTACTGTAGGTGGTGAGCGAGAGGGGCTCGTGGGAAGCGTCACTTGGTTTGTTGGTGAGCACAAATTCGAGGCGGGTGGCTGGGTAGAAGAAGACACCTACAATAGAACACAGGCGCGTTTGAATAAAACCGGCGGCAGTGCGGACGGTGACGTTATTTACGACGAAGTAGCTTATTACCGAAGGAATTACACTGCCGTTCGTGATACTACACAGTTATTTATTAAAGATAACTTTGCCATGATGAACGATGACTTGTTGCTAGAAGTCGGGTTTAAGTCGCTGTCTATCGACTATTCACTAGACGGGTACAGAGACTATAACGATTACGAAATAGATGGCGAACTTGGTTATGGACCGCAGTCTATTGAGGCTGAATACACTGATAACTTTCTGCCAATGGTTGGCGCGGTTTATCGTTTAAATGAATCGGATCAGCTATTCGCTTCGTTCGCGCAAAACTTTGCACTGCCGGCAGGAACGGACGATATCTTTGACAATGCTGTTGGGTTTGACGTTGAAGCTCCGCAAGGAGAGGAAGCCGACAACTATGAGCTCGGATTTAGAACCAACCGAGAGCATTACAACGGTGCGGTCGCGCTATTTTATACCCAGTTTGATAATCGACTAATTGCCAGTAGCGTGATTAATCCAGCAACAGGCCAACCAGAAACCTTTTATGTTAACGCCGGTGCATCTAAAGCCTACGGCATCGAATTTAGCGGAGTTTTTCAACCCGAAATGTTCGACAGAAAGCTCTATTTCAATGCAAATATATCGTATAAGAAAGCCGAACTAGAAGACGGGTTTGCAGGTAATCCAGCCGGCAGCCAATTACCTGATAGCCCTGAATGGTTAATGACCGGCGGTATTACCTATGAACCTACCGAATGGCTAGTTGCGAATTTCTCTGCCAAATATACAGACATTCGATATACAGACTTTAACGAGACCTATGAGTTAGAGAGCTACCTGGTTGCTCAGGCTTACGTAGATATTGGTGGTCCTAACAATTTTGGTATGCCCGAGAATATTCGATTGCGGTTTAACGTTGATAATGTATTCGATAAAGAAGTTATGTCTTTCGGCTTCACCGGTTCCTCGTTTGGTCGCCCACTTAGCCCACGTACTTTCCAAGCAACATTAACGGTGGATTTCTAAATGCGGTACGTAAATG
The DNA here is from genome assembly GCF_054968525.1 of Alteromonas sp. G5_S2_22_S1. NCBI lineage: Bacteria > Pseudomonadati > Pseudomonadota > Gammaproteobacteria > Alteromonadales > Alteromonadaceae > Alteromonas > Alteromonas sp. G5_S2_22_S1. Next base: position 93,380 of record NZ_JBQKUJ010000002.1, read on the forward strand.
GTAAAACAGTAAGCGCTTTAGCACTCTCTTTAGCTTTAACAAGTGCCTATTCTAATGCGGAGTCAGTAAAGGCAAGCGATATTCATGACTCTATGGTCGTCATGGATACGCACCTAGATACGCCAGCGCTGCTCGTACAGCCCGGTTTTAATATTATGCATGCGCATAATGTTGAGGATGACTTTTCCCAAGTGGATGTTCCAAGAATGGAAAGCGGCGGATTAGACGGCGGGTTCTGGGTTATTTACACGCCACAGGGCCCAGTTACAGTAGAGGGGTTTAAATCTGCACGCGACACAGCGATTCTTCGTGCTATGGCTATTCATAAAATGGTCGAAGCCAACCCGGATACATTTACTCTTGCCACTGATCCAAAAGACGCCAAAGCTATCGCTGATAATGATAAGAAAATTGTTTATATCAGTATGGAAAATGCTTACCCGCTGGGGGAAGACCTCAGCTTGTTAGATACTTTCTATAAAATGGGGCTTAGGATGGTTGGTCCCGTTCATTTTAAGAATAACCAATTTGGCGATAGTTCCACTGATCCTAATGGCCAGCAATACGGAGGGCTTTCTCCACTTGGAGAAAAGCTTGTAAAGAAAGCTAACGAACTGGGTATAATTTTGGATGGCTCGCATGCTCACGACGACTTACTCGAAGACATGATACGGCTGTCGAAAACGCCTGTCATCCTGTCGCATTCGGGCACGAAAGCCGTCTATGATCATCCGAGAAACATCAATGATGAACTACTAAAAAAGTTGGTCGCAAGTGGCGGTGTTATCCATGTCAACGCCTATGGCTCTTACTTAACAGAATTGCCAAGCGACCCCAAACGCAAGAAAGCGTATGGGGAATTATTTAAGCAAATGGGGAACATTGCTGAAATGACGCCAGAGCAAGTGGCTGCGCTAAAGCAAAAACGTAAGCAAATTGATATGGAGCACCCTGCTGTTCGTGCAACCTTTGACGATTATATGGCTCACTTTCTTCATATTTTAAAAGTTGCTGGGCCTAAACATACTGGGGTGGGTGCAGATTGGGATGGCGGCGGCGGTGTGGAGCGCATGATGGATGTTGCCGCTTTACCGCTGATAACAGAGAGGCTTCTAGCCGAAGGCTACACCAAAGAAGACTTGCAAGATATTTGGGGTAACAACGTGTTGCGGTTGTTAACTCAGGCACAAGAATACGCCCAGTCGCTAAAATGACATCTACCTAAACCTTGAAGCAATGTGTCCGTTTTCGCCAGAAAAGGACACATTGATATCTAAATCGAAAAAGGGTGGTTAAATCGAAGAAAGATGTACTAAAGCGGCGGCAGAACCGTCATTTTTTTAATGACAATAGGTTCAATAGGCACATTATTCGCGTTCAAGCGAAGTGAGTACTCAGTTTCCACCTCTGACATGGCATCTACAATATCTTCGCCTTCCACAATCACGCCAAATACCGCGTAGCCCCAGTCTCTGCCCGGGTTTAAGCTGCTGTTGTCGTTCACATTAAAGAAAAACTGTCGGTTTGCGGTATGTGGGTCACCTTGTCGTGCCATCGCAATGGTGTGTAGATCGTTAGTTAAACCGTTACCTGACTCATTAAAGATATCGGGGAAGTTTGATTTGCCGTCGAAGTCTGCGGTATAGCCGCCGCCCTGTACAACAAAGCCGGGCACAATGCGATGGAAAATAGTGTCTTCATAGGCGCGTTTATCTACGTAGCGAAGAAAGTTATTTACCGTAATAGGCGCACGTCTTCTGTCGAGTTCAACCACAATATCGCCCATGGTAGTTTCAATTTTTACCCGAGGATAGTAGTTATCTGGCTGAACCTGTGAACCGTCATCTTTCTTTGCCAAAACCGCTGAACTGCTGCCTAGCAGCGCGATGGCGGTAAGAAGTGGTAAAAGTATTTTTTTCATAAAAATGCCTTTAAATATATTCCGTATTACGCGTTTTTTAAGCGTGCTTATCGTTTAGCAGTGCCTAAGATAACGAACTTTTTGTCACTCGCAAGTACCTTTGCGCCACCAAACAGTTTTTTAAGCTTAATGTGATACTCAAGGTGTCTATTCCCAACCACAACCAAATGCCCGCTTTTGACAAGCAGGTCGCGAGAGTCGGTAAACATCTGCCACGCGATATGATCGGTAATCGCGTTTTGCTGATGAAACGGTGGGTTACACAAAATTTTAGTAACAGCAGGTTTATTTTCTCGGTTTAAGAGTGTCTCTAAGCAATTACTTGCGACAAACTCACACTGTTCGATTTTATCGGGGAAGTTGTTAAGTACATTAAGTCTGGCACTTTCTAACGCCATATATGACTCATCTACAAAAATCACCTTGGCATCTGGGGCAAGAGAGAGTGCGTTAACACCCAGTACGCCGTTGCCGCACCCTAAGTCTACCACTACGTCGTTGGCACTGACCGTCATGTGCTCCAGCATAATGCGTGCACCGATATCTAGCGACTGGCGTGCAAACGTATTGGCAAGGTTGTCTATAATAAGCGCAGCGCCCATGGTGCTTTTACACTGCCACCGCGTTGGGTAGGGCGATGTCGCCTGTTTTAACGAGTCTCTTGGTGTGGCAAAAATAAGTCGTGACTTTTTCTTCGCCAGAGATGTCGTCGTCGGGCCAATGTATTTTTCGAAAAGGTTAAGTGCCGATTTCGTGATCGCCTTGACCTTGCCCGTCGCGATAACCTGGGTTTCAGGCGTAATATAGGCTTGTAAATCAATAAGCTGTTGTTCAAGTAAAGCAAGCGCTCGAGGCACTTTTATGACTACCACGGCCGGTGCACATGCAGGCTTAAAACTAGCGCTCTCAACGCTGGTTAATGTTTTAACCGGTGACGTTTTTAGTTCTTGTGTACACGAGCCTTCAGAAGCGCGTATCAAGGAATTTGCTTTTAAATTCTCGTGCAACGAACGCAAAGATATATAGGAATCGGAAACCCAATAAGGGGCTAAATGTGAAAACCAACAGCCTAATGCGCCGAAATCGTCGTTAAAGATCATTAGCGACGGCGTACTTTCATTATCGCCGATAGACAGCTCATTCTCACTCAAAAGAGACTCTAGATGCTCTATCACCAGTTCATCAGCACTGTCCCATGCTTGAAGGCTCACATGCTGGTGCTTTTCAGGGTAGCGAATAAGCGAGAGTTGACGGTCGGCAAATATAAATTCTGTATTCATTGGGGTCTGTTGCAAAGGAAAGGCTCACGACATTCGCTATTGACGAATGCGCCATTAGGTTAGAGATTTACTGTCTATCTTACCATACCCAAAATAAGGCTCTACTTAATAACGCCTTATAATGAAATATCCTGGCCGTCTTTTTTAATTCCGCTTGTAGACCGAGTATTTAACTGGCCACTAAATCAAACCACAATGTCACGCAGCCCGTAATGAAGACTACGCTAAGAAATAGCGAAAAATAAATTATCACCGCGGCGGCCAATATTGGAGTTTGTATAATAAGCGGGAGCAACCCCTCACAATTACCACAATGGAATTAAACGAATAGACATGCAATTTTCTCTCTTTGAGACACCTGATGAAGAAAGTGTGCCTTACCAGCTTCCGCTGACTGAGGCAGATGTTCGGTATTTTCCTAACGCATTGTCGAAGAATGATGCTGACGCTTTCTTCGAACGGCTAAAAACCGAATTACCCTGGAGACAAGATACTCTTCGGTTGTTTGGTAAACAGGTGAAAATTCCCCGTCTTCAAAGCTGGCATGGCGACCCTGAGTGCACCTATACCTATTCAAACCTTACTATGCCACCTAACCCATGGACATCAAGCCTCGCGTTAATTAAAGCCCGTTGTGAAGCGTTATGCTCGCCCAACTACGGTACAAAATTTAACAGTGTACTCGCTAACTGGTATCGCGACGGGCAAGATAGCATGAGTTTTCACTCTGATAATGAACCAGAGTTAGGTACGAACCCAGTGATTGCTTCGGTAACGCTAGGTGAGGCTAGGCCTTTTGTTTTAAAACACAAAGAAACAAAAGAAAAATATACCCAAATACTCGAACACGGTAGTGTGTTGATTATGGCTGGGGCAACGCAAAGTCATTATGTGCACGGGATTGCGAAGACGGCTAAGCCTATCGGTGGTAGAATTAATCTTACTTTTCGACACCTTATTCAAAGAGCAAGGTAAGCCAACCATGCAAGTAAAAACGTTTCTTGAATCAACGATTAAAGCAGCACTAAACCCGAGCTACCTCGAAGTGGTGGATGAGAGCTTCATGCACAATGTGCCCGACGGCGCGCAGAGCCACTTTAAAGTAACCGTAGTAAGCGACGCGTTCGAAGGCAAACGCCTTATTGCTCGCCACAGAGAAATAAATGGTCTTGCCGCAGAAGCGTTACAGGGGCCTGTACATGCTCTTGCACTGCATACTTATACACCCGCAGAGTGGGAAGCCCGTGGCGGAGAGTCTTTGGCTTCTCCTAATTGTTTAGGCGGCAGTAAACACGACAAGTAACGCTTTTTATCGTAATAAATGGAAGTAAATAAATGAAAAGCAGCGATACAAAAAACAATGGGGCGCTCGCCTCTTACGTGAACATTATTAAAGCCCCAGCAATTCAAGTACTGCTAATGGGCACCGGCTTTTTACTTATGATGTTATTTGTTTATATGGGCGTAATGACCTCATTCGACAATACATTATTTACGACACTGAGCGCGCTTGGCGATGTACATGGATGGAAGAACGATGTGTTAAGAGATGTTACCGCCCTTGGCAGTAACACCGTGCTTATATTTGTTGCTGCAGCGGTAGCAGGGGCATTGGCCTTGGCGGGGGAAAAGAAAAAATCACTGACTTTTATTCTCGCGGTAGCGGCAGGCATAGCGATGACTTTTTTACTTAAAGCGGGAATTGATAGGCCACGTCCGTCATTAACCATGCAACACGTTGATGTGTATACCCAAAGCTTTCCTTCGGCCCACGCTACGCTGTCGACGTTGGTTTATTTCTATATTGCGCACTTGCTTACATACTTCACACAAAACACATCAGTGCGGACATGGATTTACTTCACCGCCGCTTTTTTGGTGTTTTGCATTGGCTTAAGCCGCGTTTTGTTGGGTGTGCATTGGCCTAGTGACATCATCGCGGGGTGGTTTGCAGGGGGCAGCATGGCGTCGTTTTGTTTTTACGTAATAAAGTGGAAACGTAAGCTGCGTATTAAAAAAGAAGGCTAAGTGTGGTGCTAAACCAGGCGCTTAGTAAAATAATACACCGCGACCCTTTCAGAATGGATTGCCTTCGCGCACTAAGCGCACTTAATTTACCACAAGGCTATTTGGGTGCGGGGTTTGTGCGAAATGCCATTTGGGATGATTTACACAATAAGGCTAGACCTACGCCACTTAATGATATTGATGTGGTTTACTTTAGCGATGAAATTACCGTGCCGCAGAGCAAGGTTAGCGTTGAGAACACCATCGAATCGCTTTCTCAGCCAGGCGTCCAGGCCGGGCGTCTTATCTGAAGCTAAGGCACAGGAGAAAGCGTTTGAACATGAGCTTGCCCGTTTTGTGCCGAATGCCAACTGGCAGGTAAAAAACCAAGCGCGTATGCATTTGGCTCACGGGCACGCGCCCTATAAAAGCTGCAGTGAGGCCATTTCATATTGGATAGAGCGGGAGACCTGTGTAGCGGTGCGCCTTTTAGCAAATGACGATGTAGATATACTGGCGCCATTTGGCTTGGAAGCAAACTTCGCCGGCACGATAAGTATTAACCCCAAATACCCTAGACCTGATGTTTTTGAGCAACGCGTTGTGTCTAAAAGTTGGCCTAAGGTTTGGCCTTTGTTGAAGGTCGTGTTATAGCAACAGAAGTGCAGCAAATGGCATGTATATTCAGCTATTTTGGCTAATCACTAAAGCAAAAATGGGCTTAAGCTACTTTCTCACTGCACTTTTTGTAGCAATACTAACTATCTTAGCGGCAATGGCCGCTATGGTGGTATTTTCGCTCATGGCTTGTTTTTGCAATCGTCGGTAGGCGTTATTCTCACTTAAGCCAAACTGCTCCATTACCACCAGTTTTGCTCGACTTATCAGCTTTTGATCTTGTATTGCCCGCTTGGCTTCTTCAAGTTCGCGGCCCATGTCTTCGATATGTTGTGCTTGTGAACGCAGTAAATCATAAAAAGAGCGGTGGGCAGATAAGGTTTTGGTTTGCTCATTAAGTGGCAGCGTTTTAAGCTCGTCGTCTTTACTATCTTCCGCTAAGCCCGGCATGCTGGGGTCGAACAATAGGGTGAGTGGCGAGCCATCGGTGGCGTGTTCATCGTTGAAGCGTTTAAGCAACTGTTGATGATTGGCCATTTCATTTTTTGCGTCGGCCACTTTAGTATTGGCTTGATGCAAAAGGGCTTCCGTGAGCGCGACTTCAATGGCCTGCATGGCATCCATGCGACGTGTCGCTACATCAAACCAAACTTCTGATATCTCACCAGCAATTGGGCTGCCGTCACCAAGTTGCGCAATCATGTTTCTAAGCTGCGCGATATCGATAGCGGCAGGGCTTTTATTTAACGTATCCAAGGCGTCTTTGTGTGCTTTACAGCTAAACTCACAGAAAATATTGAAGTGATGTTCTTGGGCTTGCTGAAGGGCAGCAAGCTTTTCGCATAAACGCGCATCAAAATGGGTTTCTGCAAAACCAATCGCCCCCCAAGCCCGTTCTTGCCCTGCGTATTCCTTCGCCTGCATAAAGTTGAATAACGCCACTAGCAATCTAGTAATAGTTGGGTCGCTTGCAATATCCGCCGCTTCAAAAATAACGGTAAGTAAACTGGCGACTAAACGGCTGTACGCGCGTGTCGATTCCAGTGGCGTTAGCTTCTGCTTACTCACTTGTTCTCTTAATCGAGGTAGGTAGTCTGTGGCCTGCATTGCAAGCGTAATGCTACTCAATAAACGCGGGTTGCCCGTGGTGATCTCATCAGTCAGGTAGAGGGATTTTAACTGGCTTTTTAGCGTTGACTCTGCGTGTTCACTAGCAGCAACATATTGCATCCGCTCTGAGCTGTATCGCTCGGCGTTTGACGCGAGAAAGATATTGCTGGCACCCCGTTCCTTTTGAAGTTCATGAATAAGTTCTCGCACTGCAATAACAATGCGGCAGTTACTCGATAACTGTTCAAGTACCGTAATCTCAGCGTGTTTAGCTGCAAGTAAAAAGCGCTTAGTCGCGTCGCTACACAGTGTAATGGTCGGTTCGGATTCATGAAGCATAAGGAAACTACTTTAGCTAAAAATAGAGATAACGCGTTAAGCCAAGCAACACTTATGCCCTGTTTATAATGCAGGGATGCCATGAAGGTTCAGTGGCGTTAAGTTCTTTCAGCGCCAATAAGAATAAAGGGCTGGGAGCCACGAAGGGTTTGACCATGGTTCGACATAAAGGGGGCGAGGGTGTGGCTGTTGCCTTATTTGTGTAGCGAGAAGTGAAAGGTTGCGCCAAATTGGTGCAACCTGGTGTTGGCGTTTTCGGGGCTGTTTATACGTACAACACAGCAAAACGCTGAAACTTTGGGATTTTTCTTAATGTGGTTGTCTCTTAGTTTCTTACTACCCGAAGAAACCACCCTACAAATAAGGAAATGAGAAAGCCAAAGAACGCAATCATGGTTGTGATAGTAAGCATTTGCCCTGAGAAGTCAGCGTTTTCTCCGGTGTGCTCGCTCACTAGCATGCCCGACGCTTGGAAGATAAACAGGGCGGCAACGGAAAACAATAAAATAACGGCGGTCGACATAATGGTCGCTTTCCAATAAGCCTTTGGTGACATCCAATGAATAGCGCCTGCCACCAACACGCACAAAATAGTAAGAATATAAGGTACCACTTTAACTCCTCGTTGAATAAGGCACTAGCCTTAAAGCGATGTCTCATCACCATGCTCGACTTAGTTCCAACCGTGAGCGCTGACGGACAACATGAATAAAATACCGTAATACGATGCCATGGACGGCGCCATTTGTCAGCAAAGGCGAGAAAATTAAGCGATATGAAAACGCTCAAAAACAGGGTTCTATCAACATAAAAAATTTGGGCAGCAACAAACTGGTGGCGGAAAGCGGAAAGACTTTACGGATTAAGGTTTGTCTTAGTAACAATCTATTAAAAGATTTTAAGCCCTAATGGTGATAGAATCGCCGAAAAATTCTCCTACTTGCATGGTGTGCTGCTCAATCTAGCGGTTTACGCCACGGTGGGTTGTTGTGTTTAACATCTTAGCTTCTGAGAGAACATGTTCGATTTAATTACCAGTAAAGACAGCAACGTTAAAAACGACGTGCTATCGGGTATTACCGTGGCGCTTGCCTTGGTACCTGAGGCCGTAGCATTTGCATTTGTAGCCGGCGTAGAACCAATGATTGGTCTTTATGCGGCTTTCATGATGGGCTTGATCACTTCTGCTATTGGCGGTCGCCCGGGTATGATTTCTGGCGCTACCGGCGCTATGGCCGTGGTGATGGTGGCACTGGTTGCCCAGCACGGCGTACAGTACTTGTTCGCTGCGGTTATCTTGGCCGGTTTGCTGCAAATAATGTGCGGTATATTCAAGCTCGGCAAGTTTATTCGACTGGTGCCATACCCGGTAATGCTGGGCTTCGTAAACGGTTTGGCCATCGTTATTTTCTTGGCTCAGCTAGGTCAATTTAAAGTGACCAATGCGGCAGGTGAACTTCAGTGGATGGAAGGTACGCTGCTATATTGGATGCTAGGGCTTGTGGCGTTAACCATGGCCATTATTTACTTGCTTCCTAAGCTAACTAAAGCTGTACCTGCTTCGCTTGTGGCCATTGTTACGGTAACGGCATTAGTGCACGGCCTTGACCTAGAAGCCCGTACGGTTATCGACTTTGTTCGTGACTTGCTGCCTGCAGACCAGCGCGACGCCGCTACTCTAGCCGGTGAATTGCCAAGCTTTGCTATTCCTATGGTGCCGTTTACCTGGGAAACTGTGATGATTGTTCTACCTACGTCTGTGATCCTTTGCTTAGTAGGGCTTATTGAATCGCTACTCACGCTTTCCTTGATTGATGAAATGACCGATACCCGTGGTCGCGGTAACAAAGAATGCGTGGGCCAAGGTGTTGCGAATACCGTTAACGGTTTCTTCGGCGGTATGGGCGGTTGCGCCATGATTGGTCAAAGCATGATTAATATTAACTCTGGTGGTCGTGGTCGCCTGTCAGGCATCACCGCGGCGTTAGTACTGTTGGGCTTTATTTTATTCGCCGCCCCGCTTATTGAAATGATCCCGCTAGCCGCCCTTGTTGGGGTTATGTTTGTGGTAGTAATCGCTACTTTTGAATGGGCGTCATTTAGAATTGTTCGCGGCGTTAACAAAGAAGATGCCTTTGTATTATTCTTGGTCACCGGCGTTACGGTTATTGCTGACCTTGCGATAGCGGTTGTGGTAGGGGTTATCGTTTCCGCGCTGGTGTTTGCATGGAAACACGCCCGTCATATTGAAGCGAAATCGCATATCGATAACGACGGCTGGAAAGTGTATGAGCTAGACGGCCCACTGTTCTTTGGTTCGGTATCTCACTTTAAAGATTTGTTTGATATTGCCAACGATCCTAATGATATCGTTATTGATTTTAAAGATTCTCGCATTTGGGATTCGTCAGGTATTGATGCGCTGGACACCCTTGCTGACAAGTATGAAGAGCAAGGTAAGAAGCTGCACATTCGCCACATTAGCGATGAGTGTCGTTCACTACTTCGCAAGGCAGACAAGTTTGTTGAGATAAACGTGGTAGAAGACCCTCGTTATCGCGTAGCGACAGACAAACTGGCATAAATCTTTAACATTAAGTAATGCACCAAGTGAACACAGGTTTGCGTTTGTTTGGTGCAGCTTAGAAATAAAAATATTGCCTTTTTTATCTTAAATCTATTAAAAACAGCGTGTTACACGGTTGGCACTGAATTTGGATATTATTAAACGTAAAGTGTGTTTTAGTGATTTGTGTCAATCGCTGAAAATTGTGTGATTTATAACACTCCGTAAAATGTGTTAGCTAGAATATGCTGAACTTAAGTGTCAGTACTAGCAAAATAGGCAACGAAGCCCGCATCAACGAAAGTTGAAGCGGGCTTTTTTTTGTCCCGAAAAAAGGGGAATATCATGACTTCATTGGACTCAAAAACGCAAATTGTCGTCGTAGGCAACGGCATGGTGGGGCACCATTTTGTTGAGCAGCTTCATCAAAGCGACGCCAATGTAGAAATAACCGTCTTATGCGGCGAGTCTCGCCTCGCGTACGACCGCGTTTACTTATCTTCGTTTTTTAGTGGCGCAAGTGCTGATGATTTAGCGCTTACCACCCCAGCACAGTATGCCCAGTGGGGCGTAAGTGTAGTGACCAATGCGTTGGTGACCGATATAGACCGTGACAACAAAAAAGTGACGACGTCAGAGGGGCAGGTATTTAGTTACGATAAACTTGTGCTTGCTACCGGCTCATATCCTTTCGTGCCGCCTATTCCCGGTAACGAGCAAGAGCACTGTTTGGTCTACCGTACCATCGATGACTTGCTTGCCATTGAGGCCTCGGCGGCGGTAAGTAGCGTGGGGGTGGTTGTCGGCGGCGGCCTGTTAGGCTTAGAAGCGGCGAACGCACTTAAGCAAGCCGGCCTTGATACTCATGTCGTCGAGTTCGCGCCACAGCTAATGGCGGTTCAACTTGACCAAGCCGGTGGTAAAGTCCTTAAAGATAAAATTGAAGATTTGGGCGTGACTGTTCATACCCAAAAAGCGACACAAAGCATTGAAGCGGGAAATACCTGTCGCTATAAAATGGTGTTCGCCGATGGCACCGAACTTGAAACCGACATGATCCTTTTTTCTGCGGGTATTCGCCCTTCGGATCAGCTTGGTAGGAAGTCAGCACTAACACTTGGCGAGCGCGGCGGTATTGTTATTGATAACCACTGTGTGACGTCTGATCCGAATATATACGCCGTAGGCGAGTGCGCGCTATGGGACAACAAAATTTTCGGCCTTGTCGCCCCCGGCTATACTATGGCTCGCACCGCGGTAAGTCATCTAACCGGTGGTGATGCAGAGTTTTCAGGTGCCGATATGAGCACCAAGTTGAAGCTTATGGGGGTTGAGGTTGGCTCCATTGGTGATGCGCACGAACGTACTGAAGGGGCATTGAGTTATACCTACTTAAACCAGCCTGAAGGCGTTTACAAAAAGCTTGTTGTTGATAGTGAACAAAAGAAAGTGCTGGGCGCGGTACTGGTTGGTGACACAAGCGATTACGATACGTTATTGCAGTATGCGCTTAACGCTATCGACCTTCCTGAGCATCCTGAAAGCCTTATTCTTCCGTCGTCGGATGCCGCTCCTGCTCTTGGCGCCGATGCGTTACCCGACACCGCGTCTATTTGTTCCTGCCTGAATGTAACAAAAGGCGATATTGTTTCAGCCATTGAAGGTGGCTGCTGTAGCGTAGCTGATGTGAAAGGTGAAACCAAAGCCAGTACAGGCTGTGGTGGCTGTGCAGCGCTACTTAAAAACGTGGTGGACAGCGAGCTTGAAAAACGCGGCGTTGAAGTTTCAAAAGCCATTTGTGAGCACTTTAACTATACACGTCAAGAGCTCTTTCACATTGTAAAAGTAAACGATATTCGCACGTTTGATGACCTGCTAGAGCAGCATGGTGAAGGTTTAGGTTGCGAGATTTGTAAGCCCGCAGTGGGCTCTATTTTGGCATCAGTTTATAACGACTACATTCTAAAATCGGCCCACCTACCGTTACAAGATACTAACGATATCTACCTTGGCAACATGCAAAAAGACGGGACTTATTCCGTTGTGCCACGGGTACCGGGCGGAGAAATCACGCCAGAGAAATTGATTTTGTTAGGTGAAGTGGCGAAAGAGTACAACCTGTACACCAAAATAACCGGTGGGCAGCGTATCGATTTATTCGGCGCGCGTGTTGAACACCTTCCTGACATCTGGGAGAAGCTAGTAGCGGGGGGATTTGAAACCGGTCATGCGTATGCGAAAGCACTGCGCACTGTGAAGTCGTGCGTGGGAAGTACTTGGTGTCGCTATGGCGTACAAGACTCAGTTGGTACCGCTATCGATTTAGAAAATCGCTATAAAGGCTTACGTGCACCGCACAAAATCAAATTTGCTGTATCAGGCTGTACCCGTGAATGTGCTGAGGCCCAAAGTAAAGACATTGGTGTTATTGCCACTGAGCAGGGCTGGAACTTGTATGTATGCGGTAACGGCGGTATGAAGCCCCGCCATGCCGACTTGTTTGCCACCGACTTAGATACCGAAACCCTTATCAAATATATCGACCGCGTGTTGATGTTCTATGTGAAGACTGCCGATCGCCTTCAGCGTACTTCAGTGTGGATGGATAACCTAGAAGGCGGCTTAGCTTATCTTCAAGATGTGGTGATAAACGACGCCTTGGGCATTAACGACGAGCTAGAAGCGCAAATGGATACCGTGGTTGACGCGTATCAATGTGAGTGGAAAACCACTATCGAAGACCCTGAAGCGCGCAAGCGTTTCCGTCAGTTTGTAAACAGTAATGCAGGCGATACCAATATTCAGTTTGTTTCAGAGCGCGGCCAGGTTCGCCCTGCAACAGAAGCTGAAAAAGTGGCAGGGAAAGACCAGTTTATTCCAGTCGCTATGGTATAGCGATTTAGTTATTAAAGAGCTTAGGAGGAACATTTGATGTCAGCAGCGCCAAATCTTTTAGCTTCAGGACAAGATATTCAGCAATGGCACCTAGTGTGCGAAACACGGGACTTAGTAAAAAATAGCGGCGTTTGCGCCCTGGTAGAGTCTCGGCAAATCGCGATTTTTTGTTTATGTATCAAAGGGGAAACCCAGGTTTTTGCGATAAGTAATTACGACCCCATTGGCAAGGCCAACGTGCTATATCGCGGGCTTTTGGGGTCAATTGGCGGCGCCCCGGTAGTTGCGTCTCCTTTATACAAGGAGCATTACTTTTTAGAAAGCGGGCTATGTAAGGAACACGATGATATATCGGTTACCACTTACCCGGTGAAAGTAGAAGGTGAAAAGGTTTTCATTGGCATTTAAGCGGTACGCTGCACACAGAAGGCGTTGACAAAGCAGAGAAAACGAAAAAGGTAATGATATGAATATGGCTACTCCACAACCCGATATTATGTCTGAACAGTTAAGACAAACAACATGCCCTTATTGCGGCGTGGGTTGTGGCGTAGATATCAGTTGCAACGCAAGTATGCGTGCCGTAACCCTGGACACTGTTAAGGGCACGCCCGAGCATCCCGCCAATTTTGGTAGATTGTGCGTTAAAGGAACAAACCTGCTTGAAACGAACGGCCTTAATGGGCGTTTGCTTCACCCAACCATGGCAGGTAAATCGGTGGATTGGGACACGGCCACCGATGTGATTGCGGATAAGATCGCCTCTACTATTGCGCAGTATGGCGCGGATGCCGTTGCTTTTTACGTGTCAGGTCAACTACTGACCGAAGACTATTACATTGCCAACAAATTAATGAAAGGCTACATCGGCAGTGCCAATATTGATACTAACTCACGCCTTTGCATGTCGTCAGCCGTGGCTGCCTACAAGCGTGCATTTGGCGAAGACGTGGTGCCATGCGATTACGCAGATTTAGAAAGCACTGACTTACTTGTTATAACAGGGAGTAACACGGCGTGGGCACATCCTGTACTCTTTCAGCGTATTCAGCGTGCAAAGCTTAAAAACCCGCACATGAAGGTGGTGGTCATAGACCCACGCAAAACCGAAACCTGTACCATTGCCGACCTTCACCTAGCAATAAAACCCGGCAGTGATGTGGCACTCTTCAATGGCCTGCTACGCTTTGCTAATAAGCAGGAAAGGATAGACAAGGCAAGCGTTGGAAGGTTTGCCGACGGTTTAGATGAAGCCTTAGAAAGTGCGAGCGCGTCGACGCTTAGCGAAGTCGCCAAGATTTGCGATGTCGACGCTAGCAGCGTGAAAACCTTTTATGAGATTTTTTGTGAAGCGACTCGGGCTATTACCTTCTATTCAATGGGGGTGAACCAATCGTCAGCAGGCGTAGATAAAGCGCAAGCCATTATAAACTGCCATTTAGCCACCGATTTAATTGCAAAAGAAGGCTGCGGGCCTTTCTCAATTACGGGCCAGCCGAATGCCATGGGAGGCCGTGAAGTAGGCGGGTTAGCAAATATGCTTGCCGCACATATGGACCTTGAAAACCTTGAGCATATCAACGCAGTAAAAACATACTGGAACGCGCCAGTTATGCCTAAAGGGCAGGGGCTTAAAGCTGTTGACCTCTTTAACGCCATTGAAAGGGGGGAAGTAAAATTCGTTTGGATAATGGGCACTAACCCTGTAGTAAGTATGCCCAACCGCGGTCAAGTCGAGCGCGCACTATCAAAGTGCGACATGGTGGTGGTGTCTGACATCGTTGAATCTAACGACACATTGAAATACGCCCACATTGCCCTTCCGGCAACGGGATGGTCTGAAAAGGATGGAACGGTGACCAATTCAGAGCGCCGTGTATCACGTCAGCGGGGTATCTTGCCTCCGCCAGGCTGTGCAAAACACGATTGGCAAATTATGTGTGACGTAGCGGCTAAAATGGGCTTTGCTGAGGCATTTAATTTTACCCATCCATCGCAAATTTTTTGCGAATACGCAGGGTTAACCGGTTATCAAAATAATGGGCAACGCCAGCTGGACCTATCGCCTTTACAAAATATTACTCAGGCGCAATATGACGCCATGTCGCCTTTACAGTGGCCATTTACAACATCTGATGAGTTGCAAGGTATGCAAGGGCTTAACAGCAAGCGACCCTTTGCCGATAAACAGTTCTCTACGCCTAACGGTAAAGCCAAGCTTATTCCTGTTGTATTTAAAGCACCACAGCAACAAACGTCGAAGCTGTTCCCGTTTGTGGTAAACAGTGGGCGCGCCAGAGATCAATGGCATACCATGACTCGTACCGGCAAAGCAGCAAAGTTGCTAGCCCATACGTCTAATGCCAGCGTGCATGTAAGCCCTCATGATGCTAAAACGCTAGGCGCGAGGAATAAAGACTACGTGGCTTTGCATAGTGCGGCATGTGTAGATGCCCCGGTTATCTATCCCGTTAAAATCGATGAAGACATGCGCAAAGGAGAAGTCTTCATTCCTATCCATTGGTCTGCTCAGTACGGCTCACACTGCAAGTTGGGGGCACTTTACGCCAGTGCGGTAGACCCTATTTCAGGTCAACCCGAGTTAAAGCACGCTGCCGTTGCTATAGAACCTGTACGCTTTACCACCTACGGCAAAGTTTTCGTTGCATCAATAGTGCAAAACGCGCAGCCCAGTGAATTTAACTTTCTCGATGAAGTCGCACTGCAGCATGCTTGCGACTATTGGACGAAAACGCCCATTGAAGGTGCAGTATTGCCAGCGAATACAAACCTGTCTGGTGATGCGTCAACGGTATTTAATATTGCATCGAACAAGGGCCGCCGAGCATTCACACAAGACGTGTTACCTCTGTTACCACAAAACACTGTGTTATTGCAGTTTCATCATCACACCTACTCAGTATGTATAGCCCTTGTAGACGATAAGCTTTGCTTTGCGGCGTTTTTAGGTGATGAGCCAGAGCAGGAAGCCGCAGTAGACGCTAACGTTGGATGGTCAGTGCCTAATGCTTGGGTTGCCAGTCTGCTGAATACCTCTATTAGCCTTGAAACCCAGCGCAAGTTATTACGCACTCAAGTAGACGAGGCGTTTTTAAATGGCGATGTAGTGTGTAGTTGCTTCGAGGTGCGCGAGAAAACAATTAGTGACGCTATAGAGGGCGGTTGCTCCTCGGTAACGGAACTTGGAAAAAAGCTAAAATGCGGTACGAACTGTGGATCGTGTAAGCCTGCACTATCACAACGAATTAATCAGCACGCATTGATAGGTGCTTAAGTTATCTACATTCACATTATTTAGGAGCGTTTATCCATGTCATTAGCATCTAGCTGGTCGTTACCTTTGTTACGCACCTTTTTTAAAGCCCGCGGAGCCAACCTTAGCGTAGCTAAACGCAATACCCAGCACATAATCAAGAGCAATTCGACGGCGTCGCGTTTTTTGAGCCGATTTTCAACGCTTTCTCAGCGTAACGCTGGAAAGCGCGGCCAAGTATTTATTGTAGGCGCAGGCCCAGGAGATGCCGAGTTACTTACATTAAAGGCGCTTCGCCTCTTACAACAGGCAGACATAGTGCTGTTCGATGCCTTAGTGAGCGAAGATATACTGGCGTTAATCCCTCAAGCAGTGGCGAAAGAATATGTGGGTAAACGCTGTAAAAAGCACAGCTTCACCCAAGATGCTATTTGTAAGCGCGTAGTTGAACTCGCAGGCATGGGGCGCACCGTCGTGCGTTTAAAAGGGGGCGACCCAGCGCTATTTGCAAGAACCTGCGAAGAAACTGATGCATTAACCAAAGCGGAAATTCCTTTCGCTATCGTGCCTGGTATTACCGCTGCATCGGGCGTATCTGCCTATACCGGAATACCCCTTACCGACAGGCGCTGCGCCCAATCGGTAAGCTTTATGACGGCCCACTTTAAAGATGCAGACCAATGGCCAGAAATGGCGTCAATGGCACAAAGCGTATTGAAACACACCATGGTGGTTTACATGGGGCTAAGTCGCCTAGAAGGGCTTTGCCGTGGGCTGGTTAATCACAACGTGCCACGCGCATGGCCTGTAGCAGCCATAGAAAATGCGACCACCCCTGGGCAGCGCATGATTACAGGAACGCTGGCTGATATACATAGTAAAGTAAACGCAGCGAATTTAACGGGCCCGACGTTACTTATATTTGGAAAAGTGGTAGAGTCTCGTCAACAGGTTAATACACTTCTACTACATTCATCCGAGCATGCAGCAACCATTTAGCGAATACATAAAAATAATTGGTAAGGGTCAGAAAGGAGGGCGCAGCCTAACCCGAGAAGAGGCCTACCATGCCATGAAAATGGTGTTGGCTAATGAAGTGACAGGCGATCAGCGCGGCGCTTTTCTCATGCTGCTGCGCACGCGAGAAGAAACCCCAGAAGAAGTCATTGGTTTTGTCGATGCCTGTAGAGAGTTAATCGAGCCCGAGGTGAAAACACTTACGCCTACCTTAGATATAGGGTGTTATGCAGGTAAACGCCGTCAACTACCTTGGTATTTATTGGCCGTGGCCATATTGGCAAGAAACGGGTATTCAGTTATGCTTCACGGTGCCCACGAGCCAGGTTCTGGTCGCCTTTACGCGAGTATCGCTTTACCCAAACTTGGCTTACCCGAAGTTAATAGTATTGCTCAGGCAAAACAGCAGTTGACTGAAAAGGGTGTCACTTACCTTGATTTGTCTTATCTTCTTCCCGCTTTGGACACTATTATTAAATTACGAGACGTCTTTGGATTACGATCGTGTGCTAATACTCTCGCTAGACTATTGAACCCTACAGCTGCCAAATTTTGTGTTCAAGGGGTTTATCACATGCACCTTGACCATAAACACTGCCGCGTAAACGAAAACTATCCTTCGATTGATGCGCTCTGCTTTCGCGGTGATGGAGGTGATCCAGAAGTTAACGGTGAAAGAGAAACTGAGCTTTTTATTACCCGAAACGGGAAAACCGAAGAAGTTATAATGCCTGTGCTCGCTGATAAATGGGCGCTCAAAGACAAAGATATGAAGGTTGACGACATGCTTGACGTCTGGGCAGGTAAAGCAAATAGCCTTTATGGTGAGCAGGCTATCCTAAGTACATTAGCTAGCTATCTAGTACTTCTTAAAAATTGTGCCGTTACCGATGCCCTTACCCAAGCAAGGCAGCTTTGGGCTGAGCGCGATAAACAATCCCTGCCTTTTTTATTTTCTTAAATTTTTAATGCTCTTCAAATCCTCTGCTATCTTTAGTCAAGACCAAAAAAATTAGCCTATTGTTTCAAAATGACTGCTCTTACCGAGGCATGCTACGGGCATGCCTGTAGTGGTGATTTGCCTGTAGTGGTGATTTGCCTTTAGTGTAAATAGATGCAGACGTTAAAAATGCGTGAAACGAGGTCCATTAGGAGCGCAGAATGTTTTTCAAAAATAAAGAGTTGATAGCCGAGAAGCAACGTTTGGAAAAGGAAATCGAGGCATATCATACCGTTCAGGAAGAATTACGGGAAGAAATGTTGTATGTCGAATTAAGTGCAGAAGGCCGAATTCGCGCAGTGAATGACCTCTATTCCCAAGCTACTGGCTATTCACTCAGCGAATTAGAAGGCAAGAGTCTAGACAGCCTAATGAGTCAAAATGCGTTAAGAAAGCCAGCTGCACAGGATTTACTTGGCGCCATCAAAACTCACCGCCACTGGCATGGCGCGATAAGCTTTTTCGATGCTAAAGGCCAAGAGGTTTGGGTGAGGGGGATTATTCAGCCTATTGATGATGCCTTTGGAAATGTGAAGTACATCGCCTTTTATATGGCAGAGCAAACGCGAAATATCACTCACAGCAATGAATTGAGAGACATGATTGCTGCGCTTCATCGTTCTTCTGCTGTTATCGAATTTAAATTAGACGGCACTATCATCACGGCGAACGAGAACTTTTTAAAAGGGACCGGCTATACCTTAGAACAAGTTCAAGGTAAGCATCACCGCATCTTCTGTACCGAAGAAGAAGCAAATTCTGAGGAATATAAACAGTTTTGGCGGGGTTTAGCAAAAGGACAGTTAGAATCGGGGCGTTACAAGCGTATAGATAGTGCTGGCAATGAAGTGTGGTTAGAAGCGTCATACAACCCAATTAGAAATGAAGACGGAGAACTGTATAAAGTGGTGAAATTTGCCACTGTGATTACAGAGCAAATGCAGCGCGAATTTGCTATTTCTGAAGCCGCGAATGTCGCTTTTAATATTTCACAGGAAACAGGTGAACAGGCGCGCAAAGGTAATGAAGTACTCGATTCCACAGTGAATGCGATGAACGAACTTACCGCTCAAATGGGTAATGCTAGCGCAGGTATTAAGGATCTTGACGAGCAATCACAAAAAGTCGCCGACCTTGTAAAAAGCATTAGCGGTATTGCCGATCAGACTAACTTATTAGCATTAAACGCCGCTATTGAAGCGGCACGGGCCGGCGACCAAGGTCGTGGGTTTGCCGTGGTGGCTGATGAGGTTAGGCAACTTGCCTCGCGAACAAGCAGTGCTACAGAAGAAATTGTCAATGTGGTAGTAGAAAATAGAAAGCTAACTGAAAATGCAGTGCAGTTGATTGAAGCTGGGCAAGAAAAAGCCCGAGAAGCGTTAGAGTATTCAACTCAGTCTGGTCAAGCGATGGGCGAAATACAAAGTGGCGCGAACGAGGTGGTAAACGCCATAGGCCAATTCACTAAGCGTTTGTAAGGTAGTCTCCCTTTAACAAGGCCAACACATGATTCAGCGGTGGACGCGTATCACACGCACCACCGTTGAACAGTACCCCCTTTTTTGGTGCACTTAGCTCCCCGTAATTCTTGAATGTCCTTCCTTGTTTTTTGCTAAATATCATATAAATCAGATGTTTATATTTGTGGCACAAAGGCTGCTATTAATCTGGTGCAATAACGATACTGCTATTAAAGAGTAGTGTTTGCATACACAGTGCAACGACATTGTGGAATGCACAACATTTGCCATAGGGTAAATAAACAGGATTCAGCGGAGAACGGTAGGGAAGCGATATCATCTCCGGTAACTATGGCAAGTGAATAATAATAAGAACAGAGTGGTTTTATAAGCTAAAGCTTTTGATAAACCTCCCTTAAAGATGAGGTGTGTGAGCGGGAATTCCTGACTTACCATTAACAACTTGATGCGTTTGTAAGAACTCCGATATTACAAACACGGCAACGAAGCCCACCATGCTCGACGGTATTACGTCGATAGCTGGTGGGTTTTTTTTTTGGTTACGAGGAACACGTATGACTGGGTTAAAAACAACATCACTACTTAAACGCTTGCGAACGGCGAGTGCTGGCGTATGCGCTGCTCTCGCTGTCTCCGTAGCGAGCTTCTCCACTTCTGTTACCGCACAGGAGCCAGCGTTGGGCTGGCCTGAAAAAGAAGAGTTAAAGTTTGGCTTTATCAAGTTAACTGACATGGCACCCCTAGCGGTAGCCTACGAGAAAGGCTTTTTCGAAGAAGAAGGGCTTTACGTTACCCTTGAAGCACAAGCAAACTGGAAAGTGTTGCTAGATAGGGTTATTGATGGGCAGTTGGACGGAGCGCACATGCTCGCGGGGCAACCGCTCGGTGCGACTATCGGTTTTGGTACCGAGTCTCACGTGGTTACGGCCTTCAGTATGGATCTCAACGGTAACGGTATAACGGTATCCAATGAGGTTTGGGAAAAAATGAAAGCCCATATCCCTCAGGAAAATGGCAAACCAGTACATCCTATTAAAGCCGACTACCTGAAACCTGTTGTTGACGAATACCGCAACGCCGGTAGGCCGTTTAATATGGGTATGGTTTTTCCAGTTTCTACCCATAACTATGAACTTCGTTACTGGCTAGCCGCGGGGGGTATTCATCCGGGGTACTACGCGCCACACAAAGGTGATACAGCGGGGCAAATAGACGCACAGGCACTGCTTTCTGTAACCCCTCCTCCTCAAATGCCAGCAACCATGGAAGCGGGCACGATTTACGGATATTGCGTAGGCGAGCCGTGGAACCAACAGGCTGTATTTAAAGGCATTGGTGTTCCCGTTATCACTGACTACGAGATTTGGAAAAACAATCCCGAGAAAGTGTTCGGCGTTAGCCAAGGTTGGGCTGAAAAGTACCCCAATACGCATATTCGCGTGGTTAAAGCCCTTATTCGAGCAGCAATGTGGCTTGATGAAAACGACAATGCGAATCGTCCTGAAGCGGTGAAAATTCTAGCGAAAAGTAACTATGTAGGCGCGGATGAAGATGTCCTTGCCAACAGCATGACCGGAACGTTTGAGTACGAAAAAGGCGATAAACGCGATGTGCCAGACTTCAACGTATTCTTCCGTTATAACGCAACCTACCCTTACTACAGCGATGCGATTTGGTACCTCACGCAAATGCGTCGCTGGGGGCAAATATCTGAAGCAAAGTCTGACGACTGGTACAAAGAAACCGCGAAGAAGGTGTATAAGCCTGAAGTGTATGCTCAGGCCGCTAAAGCACTTATTGCAGAAGGAAAAGCGAAGGCGTCAGACTTCCCAGAGTTTTCGACAGAAACAGGTTACAAGCCTGCACAAAGCGAATTTATTGACGGCGTCACCTTTGATGGAAGCAAGCCAAATGCTTATTTAGAGCAATTTAAAATTGGCCTTAAAGGCAACACAGTTCTTTAAGTGTCGAGTTTAATCGCCCCGGAAGCTTCCTTTGGGTGCAGCGGGGCAAACACAGTGCACCAGCGCTTAATCAATGTCAGGAGCAAGCAATGAGCAAGATGACTACCATTCTTCGTCTTCCAACCTCGCCGTCTAATGCTAATTCAATGGCGAGTCGGCTATACCAATCCACCCCTGCCTTGTTGCTGCCTGTTATCGGTTTGCTAATGTTTTTGGCTATTTGGAATGGCGTCGCGAAAAGTATTGATACCTCGCTAGGGCAATTTCCTGGCCCGGTACAGGTTTTTGAACAGACGGGGGCATTAATTGATGAACATATTGCACAGCGTGAAAAGGCCGCGGCATTTTATGAACGTCAAGAGGCGAGAAACGCAGCTCGCGTAGCTCAAGACCCCACTTATGAGCCAAAAATAAGAGATTTTACCGGTGCGCCGACCTTTTTTGACCAAATATGGACAAGTCTATACACCGTAATGGTGGGCTTTTTTATTGCATCAGTGGTAGCGGTACCGGTGGGAATACTGTGCGGGTTGAGCAAGTCTGCCTATACGGCGATTAACCCCTTAATTCAATTATTCAAACCTGTGTCGCCATTAGCGTGGTTGCCCTTGGTGACTATGGTTGTGAGTGCGCTTTACGTTAGCGACGATCCCGCGTTTTCAAAGTCTTTCGTCACTTCGGCTTTTACCGTGTCGCTTTGTTGCTTGTGGCCCACGCTTATTAACACGGCGGTAGGCGTATCAAACATTGATAAAGACCTCATCAACGTGAGTAAAGTATTGCGACTAACGCCTTTAGCGCACCTAACTAAAATTGTTCTGCCATCGTCAATACCTATGATCTTTACTGGCCTTCGCCTGTCCCTTGGCATTGGCTGGATGGTGCTTATTGCCGCTGAAATGCTCGCTCAAAACCCAGGGTTAGGCAAGTTTGTATGGGATGAGTTTCAAAACGGCAGTTCAGAATCGTTAGCCAGAATTATGGTGGCCGTGCTGACCATTGGCGTAATAGGCTTTGTATTAGACCGCTTAATGTTATCAATTCAGCGCGCTGTAAGCTGGGACAAGTCGAGCGTACTACGCTAATTTTGAGGAGATATTTATGCACACTAAACACTTAGAGTTAGAACAGGTAGGTATCGATTTCCCTACGCCTAAAGGCCCGTTTACCGCGCTACAAGACGTGAATTTAAAAATTGCCAAAGGTGAGTTTGTTTCATTAATCGGGCACTCGGGTTGTGGTAAGTCAACGGTTCTTAATATCGTGGCTGGTCTACACCAAGCCACTACCGGCGGTGTAATTTTAGATGGCGCTGAAGTTAAACAACCTGGCCCAGAGCGTGCGGTAGTATTCCAAAACCACTCTTTATTACCCTGGCTGTCGGTGTATAAAAACGTAGAACTTGCGGTTAAATCTACCATGCGAGGTAAAAGCAAAGGCGAAATGCGCGACTGGATCATGCACAATTTAGAACTTGTACACATGACCCACGCCTTAGACAAGCTTCCCAATGAGATATCTGGGGGAATGAAGCAGCGAGTAGGTATTGCCAGAGCGTTAGCGATGGAGCCAAAAGTATTGCTGATGGATGAACCGTTTGGCGCACTTGATGCTCTCACTCGCGCACACCTGCAAGATTCACTTATGGAAATTCACGCTGACCTCGGCAATACGGTGATCATGATTACCCATGATGTAGATGAAGCGGTACTGCTGTCTGATCGTATTGTTATGATGAATAACGGGCCAGCGGCGACGATAGGTGAAATTCTAGATATTGAGTTACCACGTCCTCGAAACAGGTTAGCGCTCGCTGATAATAAGCAATACAACCACTATCGACATGAAGTGCTGACTTTCCTTTACGATAAGCAGAAGAAAGTAGAAACCGTGCCTTCACGGGCTAATCACTCTGCTTCACAGAAAAACAGTAAATTCAATGAGGTGTCATCTGAAAAAAAAGACGCTAAAAAATCAGATGCCGCCTAGCACTGCCGGCATCTGAATAAGGCGGTATACCTTACCGCCCACGCATTTTAACTATCGCTTTTCACCCGGCGTTTTCTGTCGGGCGGGAAAGTACTGACCAACAAAAATAAAGAACCGGTAGGTAAAACACATGAACTCGTCACGAAACTTTGGAATGAAAATACTCGCTACCTCTGTCATTACGCTGATAGGTACAAGCGCCATGGCCGATGATATTCACACTGCGCTAAGCGACGCAACTGCGTGGGCCGATTTAAACTTGCGTTATGAGTCTGTAGAGCAAGATAATGCACTAGAAGATGCCAGCGCATTAACGCTGCGCACGCGATTAGGCTTTAGTTCGGGCAGCGTTAACGGCTTTTCCTTTACCGCAGAGGTTGAAGATAGTCGTATCGTATTAGGCCAAGATGAATTTACTGTGGGCCCAACGGGCTTTAACGTGGGCGAATACTCGGTTATTGCTGACCCCGAAACAACTGAAGTCGACCAAGCGTTTATTCAATATAAAGCGGATAACTTCACTGCAAAGGTAGGTCGTCAAGTTATTACTTTAGACGACCATCGCTTTGTGGGTCACGTTGGCTGGCGACAAGACCGCCAAACCTTTGATGCAGTGAGTGCAAAGTATGCTGCATCAGAGAATTTATCGCTTTTCTACAGCTACCTTTACAAACGCAATCGCATCTTTGCCGAAGCGGCAGATTTGGACTCTAACGACCATATCTTACACGCCACCTACACCTCTAAAATAGGTAAGTTCGTGGGTTATGCGTACTTACTCGAAATCGATAGTGATACTGATAATGCACTCGATACTTATGGCGTCAGTTACGACGGGAAAACGAAAGGTGAAAAGGTTAACTGGGCGTATGGGGCTGAGTTTGCCACTCAGTCAAGTGAATCGGGCGCTGGTGAAACCGCGACGGATTTTGATGCGTCATATCTTAATGCCTATTTAGCTGCCAGCTTTTCTGGCGTAACGGCTAAAGTTGATTACGAGATTCTGGGTTCAGATGACGGCCAATATGGGTTCTCGACACCGCTGGCCACGTTGCATAAATTCAATGGTTGGACCGATCAATTCCTAGGTACACCTGCGCAGGGGCTAAAAGACCTCAAGTTTTCCCTATCAGGTGGCCTTGCTGGTGGTAAGTGGCTATTGGCCTACCACGACTTCACTGCCGATGACAGTAGCAACGGGGTAGACGATTTAGGTAGCGAAATTAATGTTCAATATACGAAGAAATTTGCAGGTAAATATAACTTTGGCATCAAGTACGGTACTTATGATGCAGGCGATATTAAAGTAGACGCGAACCGCTTCTGGATGTGGGTGGGGACACGTTTTTAAGATTATCCCCCCGTGCTAACAACGCTGTTTGTGTTAGCTCTCCACACCATGAATAAATACGCTGGCTATAGTGATATTAACATTGCTTGTTAATTGCTTAGCCAGCCGTTTTCAACCGCGATATCAAGCTGCTGTAAAACATAATCCCATAGGGCGGGGGCGCAGGTTTTAAGATGCGCGTTTCGCTTTTCTATTTTCTCTCTTGCAATATTATGCCGCTTCCAGCTACCGCCATTGTCTTTCATATTTTGAAACACGGGAAGTACACGGTCCATCGCTTTAGCAAACTCAGCATCGGCGGTTTCCGCTGCTTCAAATTCAAGCCAAAGGGAAAGCATTTCGCTATCTAGTGGGCTTGGAAGCAAGCCAAAGATTCGTTTAGCCGCTGCTAGTTCTTTTTCTGCTTGTTCATCGTGGTCGGCTTGGTGATTGAAAGCGAACATATCACCGGCGTCTATTTCAACGATATCGTGAATAAGGATCATGCGAATAACCCGACTGACATCAATGGGCTTAGCGGCGTACTGGCTTAACATGTTTGCCATTAGTGCCACGTGCCAACTGTGCTCGGCTGAGTTTTCCTGGCGATAGTTATCACAAGGTAGCGTTATTTGCCTTTTAACGGCTTTTAAATGGTCTAGCTCACATATGAAATCAGCAAAGTCACTTACTGCGTGCATTGGGTTCTCCAAGACATAAAAATGGGCGCTTAAGCGCCCATAATGTGTTTAATTGATGTAGATACGAATGGCGTAATTACTTTTGCTCTGATAGCCACACGATTAAATCAGCAATGTCATCAAATGACATGTCAGCGGTGAATGTTGGCTGATATTTACCGTTAATGATGAAGCTTGGCACACCCGTTAAGTGCTCACGGTATTCGTCAATCTGCTGCTGATTTTTACGCAGCATGCTGTTTACGCCAAAACTTTTTGCCATTTTATCAAACTCTTCACCGTCTACGCCATTTACAACGAAGATGTTACGAAGGTCTTTTAGGCCGGTAATTGACGCGCGCTGTTTGTGAATGTAGTTAAAGATGGCTTTGTTCATGGCATCTTCTTGCTTCATAGCGCGGGCAATAAGCATGGCTTTCGTTGCATCGTCCTGCACTTCAGGGCCAGTAAAACGCATAAAGTTTACGTGCACTTTGTTGAACTTGGTTCCGTCGCTTTTCTTTTCTTTAATTTGCGCAACGATAGGCTCAAACTGGAAACAGTGTGGGCACCAAAACGAGAAGTACTCAGTAATTACTGGCTTATCTGTGGCTTCTTTATCAAGTACTTTGTAGTGCGTACCTTCTTTCCATTTAGACGCTGGCTCTTGTGCACAGGCCGTTAATGGCAAAAGCATTGCCATGACAAACATTACTGCAAACTTTTTCATGGAATATGATCCTATGTTCAAAAATATTATCGGTGATGAGATTATCACAGCATTGTTCGCTTAACTAGGTTCTGTTGTTCTTCAAAACCTTATACGCGATAAGCTCACCAAAAAACGAGATTCAAAGCCTAGTGTGTTACACGAATGGCTGCCGTTTCATACAAACTCTTGTAATAACCGGTATGGTGCGAACGCAGATTTCAACGTGTGGGTTAGGTTTTACAGGACGTAAGTGTAAAACTGCCAAACTGAACAAAAGATGAATTAAGGCGGGTATCAAGGTTTTTGGGGTACTCACGTGGCAACATGACACGTGGCTTACGTGTTTTTAATCGCGCTTGGCTTGTGTGTTTTCAATCGCAATCTAGCCTAGCAAAAAATAAAAGGCTATACCGTGGATATAGCCTTTATACTTGTGCCGTAAGTGGGGTTTCCTACATGCTGTAGTTAACTGACAGGAGCGCACGGCGCTCTTGACCGGCGTAGCCCACAATGTCTTCATAGTCGGTATTAAAGGCATTATCGACCTTTAGTGAAACCTGCCATTTAGCATCAATCTGGTAACTAAGGTTGACCGTTGCCAGCGTGTAGGCCGACAGCGCTAGTGTCTGCGATGGCTCAGGGAACGGCGGGAAGAAGGTATCATAGTGGCTACCCGTATAAGCCAGCTTCGTGTACAAGCTGAATGCATCTGTTCCAAAGTCTGTGGTATAGGTGATTGAGCCTTGATGACGCGCACGGCGAAGTTCAGTGGTGGTAACGCCATTATCTGTTTGCTCTGCGTCTAAATAGCTGTAAGCGGCAGTAATGTTACCATAGCCACTGTTCCAGTTAAGCTCTACGTCTACCCCTTCACGAGCGCTTTCGCCGTCAATGTTGTCGGCGCTAAATGCGCCAGCGTCTGGGACGAAAACGAAACCGTTTATCTCATCCTCTAAGTCGGCAGTATAGACGCTAATCTGACCCGTAACCTTCTTCCAATTAGCTTTAACACCTACTTCCCACTCTTCACTAGTTTCAGGTTCTAGGTTGGGGTTGCCAACGAAGCTGGCTGGGAAAAAGCCAAAGCGCTCTGTAAAAGTAGGCGTTTTAACCGCGCTTCCATAGCTGGTAAACAGCGTGTAGTGGTTATTTAATTGCCAGCTTAACCCGCCGCGATAGCTAAGTGCATTATCAAACTCGCTGTTGTTGTCATAACGGGCGCTTAACGTAGCCGTTAAAGACTCGGTTAATTGACCGTTAGATTCTGCAAAAACGCTGTACGTATTGTCGTGCTGCTTTTGATTAGGATCGCCAAAATTGATGGGGCCGCGTTGGTCGAACAGTCGCTGTAGGTATTCAACGCCGCCAGCAAAATCCCAATTTTTAATGGTGTAAAAGCTTGTCCAATTTAACTCAATACGCTCCCCAGTTGTACCGCCGGCGTCAACGCCTGATTCGGTATTGTCATTCTCGTCTTTTCGGTAGTGTGCACTTAATGCAGAACGATATTGCGTATTGTTTGGGGCAAACTCCCAGCGTAATTTAGCGCTAAGTTGTGCGCCGTCGGTCACATTATCGGTGTCAGTTGGTAAGCCGGTAACAGCAAAGTCAGTGCCGTCGTAGTCGTTTTCATAGTGCACGGTACGCAAATTAGCAATTAGCGTATGCTCATTAGATACAGCGTAGTTAAGGTTAAGACCAGCGGTCATGTTATCGTAACCGTCATCTTCATTGCCTACGCGCGAAACATTATCGCCATCGGTACGGATATAGCTAGCATAGGCAGACACACCCACATTATCGCTTTGAGAGCGGGCATTCATACTGCCTTGTAGCGTGCCTTGTGTCCCTGCTGCTGCAGAGAAATCAATGTGTGACTCATTGGCTGCAAATTGGCCCGACTTTGTTGTAATGCTCAGCACGCCACCAATAGCGCCACTTCCCCAGCGGGCGCTTTGAGGGCCGCGAAGCAGTTCAATACGCACCACATTGGCGCTGGTTAAGTGGGCCAAGTCAACCAGGCTGCCTTGGCCTATATCGTTAGATACAACGCCATCAATTAATATAAGTAAATGGTTGGTTTCGCTTCCGCGAACGCGCACTTCAGTTAAGCCGCCTGGGCTACCAGATTGAGCTAGGCTAACGCCCGGCAAACCGCGAATAAGGTCGGTTAGTTGCAGTGCACCTGAAGCTTGTATATCGCTTTCGGTGAGTACTGAAACAGAGCCGGGAAGTTTCGTTAACGATATGGGCAAACGCGTTCCGGTTACGGTAAGCGTTTCAATATCTTGGTTGAGTGTTTGAGAGTAAGCAGGTGTGCTTAAGCACGAGAGAACCGCAGCACTTAGCGCTGCTTTATTAAAATATGTACGCATGGTTTTTTATATTTTCTTTGATGCACTCCGCCCGAGCACATGTTTAAGGGAAGCGTTCTATTTGCTAATTTTGAGGCTACAAGCAAACGACACCGTGAGGCACAGGCCGGTATCCGGGCTTACTCACCGTCACATTTAAAGTGATAGCTCTTTTGCCTTCCCATCTAATAGTGTTTACTAGCGCAAAAGCGCGCTCACTTACAAAAGACAGTGGCGTATGAAAAGAAAACGACATAGCGTTGAGTTTACCGTTGCGGGGGCAGCATCAGTTTTCCACTGATTTCCCGTTTAACCCTAGTTATCGTCGTCATCGGTTGATAAACAAGGGCACCTACGCGTGGGCGATTATATAGAAGTTAAAAATTGATAGCGAATACAGTTTTTTATACCTTACGCCTTTTCGTTGTCTTTAATACACTGCGAAAAGGCGTAGTGAAAAAGCACGTGTTAAATGGGCTAATAGCCCAATTTTAATGAAGGCTCTTGAAGCGCAGATAGCTGCTCTTTTAATGCAAGAATTTGTCCTTCCCAATATTTATCTTCTGCAAACCAAGGGAACGCACGGGGGAACGCAGGGTCTTCCCAGCGTCTTGATAGCCACGCCATATAGTGCACCATACGCATGGCGCGAAGGGGCTCGATAAGCGGAAGTTGCGACGTGTCGAAGGTGTGAAACTCCTCGTAAGCTTCAACTAAGGTATCAAGCTGCAAAAGCTGCTGTTGACGGTCGCCGCTTAGCATCATCCATAAATCCTGAATGGCTGGGCCCATACGACAGTCGTCAAGATCGACAAATGTCGGGCCGTCTCGCCATAAAATATTACCCGGGTGACAGTCGCCGTGTAAGCGAATGGAAGTGGTGGGCTTATACGCTTCTTTGGTGGCAGAAATGACGGGATTTAATATGGCAAAAAATGCGGTTTTTAAATGATCAGGTAGCAAAGTACTTTGCTCGAGCACTTGTTTTGGCTCGTTGAGATAGCTTTCAACATCAATGGAAGGGCGAGAAGTAAATGCTTTGGAATGAGCGACACGATGAATGCGACCTATAAAGCGGCCCATCCACTCGAGTTGGTCAAGGTTATCATTTTCAAATTGTCTGCCGCCAACAGAGGGAAACAGCGCAAAGCGGTAGTCGGTCTCACCTACTTTGTGATGGTGCAACGTACTGCCGTTTATGGCAATAGGCGCGGCCAAGGGAATTTCATTCTCTATAAGTTCTTGAGCAAACTCATGCTCTTCGCTGATTTGAGTGTCGCTCCAGCGGCCTGGGCGATAGAACTTGGCAACGTAACGCTTGCCATCTTCGGCAAGAAATTGGTAAACCCGGTTTTCATAGCTGTTAAGCGCTAACAAGCCGCTTTGAAGAAAAATGCCCTGGCTTTCCAGGGCATCTAATATGGTATCTGGGCTAAGCCCAGAGAAAGAAAAATCTGTCATCGATAAAGGAACTTCGTTGGTTCATCAACCGTAACCGTTTCTCCATCAATTGTGGTGGTTACACTGATAAAAATATCGGTAACCGTATCTTCCAGATTATAGGCGTCGGTTGCAACTGAAATCGGTGTGCTGTAAACCGCACCACCGACAACCGTAACCGTTTGCTCACCTATGTATTCGTAATCAGGTAGCCCTTTCACTGCAATAGTGTAGGTTTGGGTTTGCTGAGTTTTATTTAAAACCTTAATGGTATATACGTTTTCTATCAGGCCTTCATTGGTTTCACGGTATAGCGAGTTTCTGTCGCGAATAATGTCCACCTCGGTGGGGCTTCGCGTCCAAATGTTGGCAAATAGTAAGCCTGTCATAACGATAAGCACTACAAAATAGCCAATCAGCTTAGGGCGTAAAACGTGCGTTTTACCGCCGGCCAGTTCTTCTTCTGACGTAAAACTAATCAGGCCTTTGGGGTAACCCATTTTATCCATAACGCCGTTACAGGCATCGACACAGGCACCACAGTTAATGCACTCGTATTGAAGGCCGTTACGAATATCAATGCCAGTGGGGCACACTTGTACGCACAGGTTGCAATCAATGCAATCGCCTAAGCCTTTCTCTTTTACCTGCTCGTGACTAAGTTTCCGGGGGCGCGGCCCGCGCTGCTCACCTCGATTTGCGTCGTAAGATACAGTGAAGGTATCTTTGTCGAACATGGCTGACTGGAAGCGGGCATAAGGGCAGATATGAGTACACATGATTTCTCGCATATAACCCGCGTTACCATAGGTACAGACTGCAAAGAAAATAACCGAAAAGCCCGCCCAAAAGCTTGTGTCAAAGGTAGCAAAGTCAATAAATAAGGCACCAATGGGGGTAAAGTAACCCACAAAAGTTAAGGCAGTAAGCAAGGCAACTAATACCCACGCTGTGTGTTTGGCTGTTTTCCTTAGAAATTTATCTACGTCCATTTTACGCGCATCAAGCGCTATGCGCTTATTGCGTGGGCCTTCGAATTTCTCTTCAAACCACGTGTAGATATAAACCCACGTGGTTTGTGGGCACATAAAGCCACACCACACTCGCCCTGCAAAGGTTGTCACAAAGAAAAGTGCAAAGGCCGAAACAATGAATATATAGGCTAATAAAGTAAGGTCTTGAGGCCATAAAGTAAGCGAGAAAATAGTAAACCGCTGCTCACCAATATCTAGTAGAACCGCCTGGTGGCCGTTGTATTGAATCCATGGAATAACGGCAAACAAGGCCAAAAAGAAAAGGCCAAAGAAACGTCTGAAGGTTTCAAGAGGCCCCTGAACGGCGCGCACATAAATACGGCTGCGTGAATCATGGCGCTTACCCTCTGCACCACCTTTCGGCTTATGCACTTTTACCGGCGTAACGGTCTTTACCGGTATTTTTTCATTCATAGCTTAACCTTATGTAGATGTAGCGAACTGCCTGCGCAGTATAACTGCGATCTCAACATCGTATTTAATATAGATCAATAATGGGGCGTATGATCTAACTTTTAGGACTTTCAGTCAATACTGAAAGTTTAGAAATTTCACGAATGACATAGCGTAACGCGTTGATTTCTCGTTTAAGCGTAAACACTTTTATACAGCTCGTGAAAATCGTTCTAGATGCGTACTACTATACATGAGTATAGATTGTCGTATTTACAGATAAACCCGTAAGCCATTAATATCGGCGACAATATTATGGTCAAATACTGTCTAAATCATGTACATTAGACTTACTCTAAAATGGAATTTGGCAAAAAGAAGTTAGGTGATCTGTTTTTAAGTTGTGTGTAACTTGAAGCTATTTGTTTAAAACGTGCGTCAACGTTAACTGGGAAGTTATGTTAAGGTTC
This sequence comes from Alteromonas sp. G5_S2_22_S1, assembly GCF_054968525.1. Classification (NCBI taxonomy): domain Bacteria; kingdom Pseudomonadati; phylum Pseudomonadota; class Gammaproteobacteria; order Alteromonadales; family Alteromonadaceae; genus Alteromonas; species Alteromonas sp. G5_S2_22_S1. The sequence goes on from NZ_JBQKUJ010000002.1 coordinate 125,254, forward strand.
TTTATTATCGCGGCTGAAATAATCGTTCTGGTTTTGGTACTGCGATCCCCGTTTGTTCAGTACCACTTTGAGGATATCCAACACTCAGTGTCAGATTGGCTTGTGGCTTTTTCTACCTTGCCAGAACGCAAAGAGTTAGGAAGCCTGCAGGATAAAATTAATATTGAGTTAAGCCCGCTGAAGCCCTATCAGCAAACCTACGTGAAGCAAATAACGGTTAGCAGTGCCAGTGTGAAGCGCTTCTACCTTACCTATTGTGAAAATGACGACATAAACCCAAATTTTACGGGAACTAAACGCGCTCAACTTTGCCTAATCATCAAGCAGTCACCGGTTATGCAGGTCGCCAAGCAAAACTAACCTAAGTTTAACTCTGTAGGTGTGTAGTGCGCAGGGCGATTATAGTTCGGACAAACTATTTTTAAAGCTTGCTAACTTATGGTCGAATCGACTGAATTTAGGAGCATAAAAGTGAATAAACTACGTACTTTTTCTTGTTTGAGTTGCGCCGCAGCAGTAGGTTTACTAGCGGCTCTTGCTCCCTCCCAGGCAGCGGAAGTCAACATTACGTGGGAAGAGCCTGAATCTTACAGCGATGTAAGGCCAACCAATGAATCGCGCAAACGTTTTCGCGAACGCACGTTAGAAGAGCTTGAGTCCCATATTGCAGAGCTAGCGAGTAGCTTACCGGAATCACAAGTGCTCTCTATGACAGTGACTAATGTAGACCTTGCCGGACAGGTATGGCCGAGCCAGTTTGTCGGCTTTGGCTCAGGTGCGGGAAGCGACGTTCGCATTATCAAACGCATCGATATACCGCGCATGACCTTTAGCTACACGTTAGCCAGCGAAGATGGCAAGGTGATTTTAAGTGCAAAAGATGTGAAGCTTAAAGATATGGATTTTATGGAGTCGAATATTCGTCGCAACCGAACAGAGTCCTTATCTTATGAGAAAGCCATGTTGAATGACTGGTTTTCCGATACTTTTTCTACGCAAGTTGCCGCAACGAATTAGGGCAGCTGCAGAGCATATTGCAAGCAGAGACTTAAGGCAATAAAAAAGGTCACTTCAATGAAGTGACCTTTTTTGTGCCTTCGGCTTATCAGAAGTAGATAAGCCGAGCTTAGCTGTTATATTTTAAAGGTAATCAAACTCATTACCTGAAACGGCGAGGGTACTTTCTGGGCCTGCTTTATATGCGGCTTTGTGAGCATCGCGACGTACAAGAATTCTCTCCACGTAGAAATCACGAGTTTTCATCTTCGATGCCGCGAGCACTGCATTGCCGACATGCTGAGCTTTGTCAGCCATACTGTACCAAAGTACGCCAATGAGTGAATACGCGCTGTAAGCTAGATAATCGCAGGCTGCTGAAGCTGCCGTAGTCGCATCCATACCTAAGCAATCAGCAGAAGAGGCGCGCCAATCATCAAGGATGCCTTGCGCAAGATTTTTCGCTTCGCTGTCTTGTATATCGCCAACTAAAGCAGAGAATGCCTTATAGGTCGCTTCCATCATTTGACCACCGTCGCGGGTTAGCTTTCGGCCTATTAGGTCAAGCGCTTGAATGCCGTTAGTTCCTTCATAAAGCATAGCAATGCGCACATCACGCATAAGCTGCTCCATTCCCCACTCGCGAATAAAGCCGTGGCCACCGAACACTTGAACACCTAAGCTTGTGGTTTCAAGGCCCATATCGGTCATAAAGGCTTTACAGATTGGCGTTAAGAATTGCAGAATCTTCTCTGCATCTTCTTTTTCTTGCCCTTCACCGAGCTTCTCAACGTCCATAAACTTCGCATAAAAAAGCGAAAGGGCGCGGCAGCCTTCTATCAGAGACTTTTGAGTAAGCAGCATTCGAGCTACGTCAGGTTGAAAGACAATAGGGTCAGCTTTGCCGTCTGGATTTTGAATACCTTGAGGCGCGCGAGACTGCACACGTTCACGTGCATAAGTCAGGGCACCCTGGTAAGACGCTTCTGCAGCCCCTAAACCTTGAAGGCCCACTTGGAAGCGCGCGTCATTCATCATGGTGAACATACAGGCTAGACCTTGGTTTTCTTCACCCACCAAGTAACCTTTAGCGCCGTCAAAATTCATCACGCAAGTAGGGCTCGCTTTAATTCCCATTTTGTGTTCAATACTGCCCACGGACAGGGTGTTTGCTTCACCTGGTTCATTGTTCGCATCTGGCAGGAACTTAGGTACTAAGAAAAGACTTATTCCTTTTACCCCTTTGGGCGCATCGGGAAGGCGGGCAAGCACAAGGTGAATAACGTTCGAGCTCCAGTCTTGGTCTCCAGCCGTGATAAATATCTTGTTACCCGTGATCATATAGCTGCCGTCGCCTTGTGGCTCAGCTTTGGTACTAAGTAAACTGAGATCGGTTCCCGCATGAGGCTCGGTAAGGTTCATGGTACCTGTCCATTCACCGCTAATCAGTTTGGCAAGATAAATATCTTTAAGTTCTTTGCTAGCATGCTTGGTTACCGCAAGGGTAGCGCTTTCTGTAAGCATGGTGGTTAAACGCCAGCTTAGGTTTGCTGCATTTAGCATTTCGTGAACAGGCACAGCCATCGTGTAAGGTAGGTCTTGGCCATCATACTCGGCTACCCCTAGCATGGCGTTCCAGCCATTGGCTACGTATTCTTGATAGGCATCAGCGAAGCCTTTTGGCGTGGTTACTTTCCCGTCTTCTAACTTACAGCCTTCTTCATCGCCTTCACGGTTTAAAGGGGCAACTACATCTAATGCAAACTTGGCACCTTGAGCAATAATTTCATTCGCCAATTCGCTATCAAAATCGGCTATGCCAAGCTTTTGGTAGTGGGCATCAAGTCCAAGCCAATCTTTTAATAAAAACTGAAAATCAGTTGTTGGGGCATGGTACAGAGGCATGGATGACTCCTTTTTCAAACAAGTGTTTTAATTTTGCCTATTATAGTCACAAAAAGCGTAGTCGGAATAGCCCGTTAAAGGAAAGTTAATAATAAATTTGTATTATGTTTGTAGCAGTGAATGTAAGAGGTGTCAGGGAGAATAAAGAGGGCATACGTGCTTGCGCTAAGTTAGCTTGCATTTCTAATTGGCACTGGCATGCTTAGGCGAACTTTATTAAATGCAACAAAAAGAGCGTGGTACACAACGACATGTCATCACAAGATGTAACTTCAAGCGCGGTTGAGAGCACTGATAATGGAACGTATAAACACGCCACACGTCCTGTGTGTATTGTAACAGGCGGAAGCTTGGGGATAGGGCATGCGGTATGTAAGCTTTTTAGTGAAAATGGCTACCAGGTGATTAATCTTGATATCAGAGACTTTGAACACGCGCTACCTAACACAACGTGGAAGCCCTGCGACGTAAGCGTGGTTAGCAACGTGGAAGCGGCAATTGCCGAGGTCTTGATAACGTATAAGCGTATTGACGCACTAGTGTGCAATGCGGGAATGCACGTTTCTGCCACTATCGAAGATACTGACGAAGCCTTGCTTGATAAGGTACTCAATCTTAATGTGAAAGGCGCCTACGCCGCTATTAAGTCTTGTTTACCTACCATGAAAGACCAGCGAAACGGTGCCATTGTGGTAATGGGGTCCGATCAATCTTTTGTTGGAAAGCGTAATTCATTTGCCTATGGGTTAACAAAGTCAGCACTCGCGTCGATAGCTAAAACTACAGCACTGGATTATGCGAGCTTTAATATTCGAGCGAACGCGGTTTGCCCCGGCACAATTGAAACGCCCCTTTTTCACAATGCTATCGATAACTATGTATCACGCTCTGGCGCTGATAAAAACGAGGTGGTGGCAGAAGAAGCCGCTGCGCAGCCCATCGGTCGCTTAGGTCAGCCAGAAGATGTGGCCGAGCTCACCTATTTCTTGTGTAGTGATAAAGCGTCGTTTATTACAGGAAGTTTGTACGCGGTCGATGGCGGCTACACAGCGCAATAATAACTAACAAGAGGTAAGGTAAACGTGAGCGCTGCAACACATTCTTGGATTGACCCACATGTTCATTTATTTGGTTTACAAGAAGGCGATTACCACTGGTTAAAGCCGAACAACCCGCCGTTTTGGCCAGATAAAGATGTCATCGCAAAAAGCACTTACGAGCATCATTTACGTCGCGCTTCAAAGGGCAAGCTTACAGGGTTTGTTCACATTGAAGCGGGGTTTGACAACGAACGCCCTTGGCGAGAAATCGATTTTCTAATGCGCCATTGCTCACTGCCTTTTCGTTCTATTGCGAGTATAGATTTAACCTCTATGCGCGCTGGCAGCCTCATTGATACGTTGAAAAACTACGGTTCGGTTTGCGGCCTTCGCCATATATTAGACGAAAACGCCCACGCGCTTTTGACCTCACCAAAGGTAAAGTGGGGGTTAGGGTATATGGCTGCCCAAGGGTTAAGCTTTGAAGCTCAGTTTAACTTGGCCGGTAGGGGCGCTGTAAAAGCGCTACTTGCCATACTTGAAACCTACCCTAGGTTACGGGTAGCCATTAACCATAGCGCAGTGGCGCCTGTTGAACTCAATAGCTTGGCATTTAAGCATTGGCAGCAGAATATTCACCACTTAAGTGAAACCAAGCAGGTAATATTTAAGTTCTCTGGGCTAGAAATGCAAAACCGCAACTGGCAGTGGCGGCGTGCCCAACCTCTTTTTAATTCGCTAGTTAATACGGTAGGCGTGGCGCAGTTAATGTTTGCAAGCAACTATCCACTTTGTCAGTGGCGCATGCCCTATGAAGCACTGTGGCAAGGCTTTCTTAATATGACAGCGCCGCTTTGTGAACATCAAAAGGCGGCGCTATTTTCATTAAACGCTAAGCAATGGTACGGCCTCGCTTAGCTATTAAAGGTAACACTTATTTCAGTGCGGTTACCGTCATGTAAGGCGAGCGATAAACTACCTCGTCATTAAGGTCGATACCAATTCCCGGTGTGTCAGGCGCCTCTATAAAACCGTTTACTGGCTGAGGGTCTTGAATACATAACTCTCGGTTCCAGTCTTTAATCGCGTAAGTGTGGTGTTCGTGAATTAAGAAGTTTGGAATTGCCGTTTCTAAATGAAGGCTTGCGGCCGTAGCTACCGGCCCGCCACACACGTGAGCCTGGACACGGACATCATAAATATCCGCATAGTCACACACTTTTTTCGCTTCGGTGAAACCGCCGCATAAACCAACATCCGGCTGAAGCACATCAATAGACTGGTCTTCAAGGTAAGGGCGTACATCCCAGCGATGATACAAGCGCTCACCGCCAGCGATAGGCACGTTCACGTTTTTCGCCACTTTGTCGTGAAGCTTCGAGTTAAGGTAGTTCACGGGCTCTTCGTAATATAGGCAGCCAATTTCTTCAACAATGTCACCCAGCTGAATAGCGGTGGATGCGCCTAACAAGCTGTGGCATTCAAAAATAATGTCGCCATCTTCGCCCATGGTGTCTCTTATAGCCTGAAGCCTTGCTTTAAATAGTCTCAGCTCAGGTTTTGTAAATAGCTTGGTTCTATCGAAATGGGTATTGCCGTCTTTGTCATAAACGATAGGGTCTACTTTAACAGCGTCATAGCCGTCTTTAAGCGCTTTTTCCGTCGCGCGAGCGTAGTCAGCAGGGTCGTTAAGCTTAGTGACTTCTTTATCCCAATCGAACTGAAGCTGGCTGGCGTAACTACGCAGTTTTCCGTTTGTTTTACCACCTAGTAATTCATACACAGGGAGCCCTAGCGCTTTACCTTTAATATCCCAAAGTGCCGTGTCGATAGCACTCATCGCCGCGTAAATCACCGGGCCGCCTCCAAGCCCCCAAAAGCCTTCGCGAAGCATTCTCGACCACAATAGCTCGGTATGGAACGGATTAAAGCCAATGAGCATCGCCTCGGCAATCTCTTTAATCATATGGGCGGCTGCACTGTGCCCCCAATCGTAAGCAAGACCTGCTTCGCCTACGCCAGTTATACCTTCATCGGTGTAAACCCGTACGAAAACAGGGTTCCACTGTGGGCGTTTAGGGCATTCAATATCAAATATTTCTACTTTGGTGACTTTCATAGTATTAAAACAATTCCGGTTGAAAATTAGTTGGCGCGGCGTGGCGCAGCTATGGGTGTTCCGACAAGCGAGCGGCGTTTATTCGCAAAAGCTCGGATCTAACTTGTAGGCTTTGCGCAACATGGCAGGCCACGCTTTTTGTCCGCCGGTTTCGCCGCTGTGAACCACATTAGCCTGCGCGTAAATGCCATCAATGATGGTTTGCGGTATTTCTATGACCTCTTCGTTAGACTGCATCAAGGCTAGCTGAATTTCACAGGCTCGCTGTAAATCGTAAAAGCGCATAAATGCATCACCAACACTTGGGCCTAATGTTAATCCGCCATGATTGGGCAGAAGCATGTGATTCGTATCGCCTAAGTCATCCTGCAGGCGCTTTTTCTCGCTATCGTCAACCGCCAGCCCCTCGTAACTGTGATAAGACAGCGAAGGCAAAGAGAACATAGAGTATTGACTCCAGGGCTTTAACCCTCCTTTCACAGATGCCACTGAGATAGTCGCTAACGTGTGTAAGTGAATTACACATTGAGCGTCGTGGCGCACTTCATGGATGGCGCTGTGAATAGTGAAGCCCGCTGGGTTAATGCCGTAAGGCGTGTCATCCAGAATATTGCCTGCTAAATCGACTTTAACTAAATTAGACGCAGTAACTTCGTCAAAGGTTAGGCCAAATGCATTCACCAAGTAATGGTCGGTACCTGGCACTTTAGCTGAGATATGGGTGTAAATAAGGTCGCCCCAACGCATATCTGCCACTAGGCGGTAGCAGGCGGCGAGGTCTACACGAGTTTGCCACTCTTTATCTGATACTTTGCCTTTAAGGCTTAAGGTTGGCAGTGAAAACAAGCCATCTCTCCTATTTTTTGTGTGGAGACAATTTACCAATACCCATCGCAATGAACAATGGTTTGTCAGGGCTGGTTTATAACGAATTGGGTATAGCCATCGCGCAAGGGAATAAGATCATCCGCAAAGCGCATGGCGTTTTGGTCAATAACAAAGGGGTCTATTTTTGCTAACCCCGTAATTTCTACTTGCGCCCAACGAGGTGCTTCAAACTTGTCTGGTAAGCTCTCTAGGCCGGCATCTAATTGGCACCCAAATAAAACTAACCCATTTTTGGTTGTTAACAGGTATTGGGATACTTCAACGTTAAAGCCCGTTTCTTCCCATGTTTCTCTGTGTGGGGTACAGGCGAGGGATTCCCCTTCACCACGCCCACCACCGGGAAAATCAAATTTCCCTGATAACCGATGTTCAACCAGCAATACTTTTGAGTTGGCTTTAATTAGACATGCGGCAGCGATAGGAGAAGCCTGTGCTTGCTGGCCTATATTCTGTTGCACCTGCACTAGAGAATTTGAAACACGACATATGGGCGGATCAGGCGATGGGTGAGTGCATGCGAAAAGCGTTAAAACAGCGAATATAGCTGATAAGCGAAATAAGATAGGCATCGAATTGGGTAAAATACTCTAAGGCTGTTAATGAAAGTTGTATAAGTAATGCAACATTAGAGACAGACTCTACGCAAAAACAAAATTAAAATAAAACAATAATGACGCAGTACACCAATGTAAGGTTAGGCTGTGCTTACTATGTCTAATAAGCCGCCGCGTTAATAAGCCATTATAGTGTGCTCGTACACCCATTGATCCCGTACCGAACACGGATATTCAGTGGGTACTTTTTACCTATAGGAAAGGTTATGTCTTCACGATTTTCTTTATCGCCCTTGTTAATTGGTGTGGTTTTGCTTGCTGGTATAGTGGTGTACTTGAATATGCCCGAAGAGCAGAGTGCGAATAAAGGTGGTCCTAGGGCTACGCCAGTCAATACCGCGATGGTTTCCTCTCAGGCATTTCCTATTACCATCGAATCGCTAGGCACAGCAATTGCCAATGAGTCGGTCAATATCACTGCTCAAGTTACCGATACAGTAAAGGCACTTCATTTTGAAGATGGCGATGAAGTGAAAAAAGGAGCGCTGCTGGTTCAGCTTAACAATACCGAGGAGCGCGCTCGAGTCGAAGAGTTAAAAGCAAACATTGAAGAGGCTAAACGTCAGTTCACCCGTATAGCGGACTTGCGCCAGTCTAACGCCACTTCCGAACAATTACTCGATGAGCAACAGGCCCGCGTGAAAGCGCTTGAAGCACAACTAGATATCGCGCAGGCTCAGCTTAATGATTTGCAAATTCGCGCGCCGTTTAGTGGGCTGTTAGGTAACCGCGAGATCAGTGTTGGCTCACTGGTGCAGCCAGGCAATACCATCACTTCTTTAGATGATATTAGCGTAATAAAGGTCGACTTTAGTGTGTCTGAAAACCACTTGGCTAGTGTGGCAAAAGGGCAGACGATCACCGCTTCGTCGGTAGCCTACCCCGGTGAAAGCTTTTCGGGAAAGATCACGAATATCGATACACGACTTGACCCTATTAGCCGCTCTATTCGAGTTAGGGCGACGCTAGATAACCAAGATAAGCGCTTGCGCCCTGGCATGTTGTTAACCGTAGTAGTAAAAAAGCGGGTGTTAAATACCTTGGTACTGCCAGAAAAAGCACTGGTACCCGTTCAAGACAAGCAATTCGTTTATGTAGTAAAGGACGATGTAGCGCACCAAACCGAAGTCGAAATAGGGGAGCGCCGTCCCGGCCTGGTACAAATAGTAAGTGGCTTAAGCGCAGGGGACGAAGTGATAACCGAAGGTACGCTTCGCGTTCGCGACCAGTCGCCGGTTAATGTATTAAACCGCTAGGGAGCTTACGCCATGTTATTGTCAGATGTATCTGTAAAGCGCCCGGTTTTTGCAACCGTTATAAACTTGCTGCTCATTATCTTTGGTGTTGTCGCTTTTTCCATGTTGAGTCTGCGAGAATACCCAGACATAGACCCTCCTATCGTTTCTGTAAGTACAACCTATACAGGGGCGTCGGCCAATATTGTTGAAACCCGTATTACGCAGCTGTTGGAAGACAGAATTTCGGGCATTGAAGGCATTAAAAATGTCACGTCTACGTCTCGAAATGGCCGCTCAGACATTACCATTGAGTTCAAGCTTTCAAGAGACATAGACGCGGCAGCCAATGATGTACGCGAACGCGTTAGCCGGGCATTGAACAACTTACCGGATCAGGCCGATCCACCTGAAGTATCAAAAGCTAACTCTGATGAAAGTGCGGTGGTGTGGTACAACCTTCGCAGCACCAACTTAAATACAATGGAGCTAACCGATTACGCCGAGCGCGTGTTAGTGGACAGGTTATCAATTGTAGACGGCGTTGCTCGCGTGCAAATTGGTGGTGGTAGACGCTATGCCATGAAGGTATTTCTAGACCGTAACGCAATGGCGGCGCGCGGTATTACGGTAAGTGATGTTGAACAAGTTATTCGTGCAGAAAACGTAGAGTTGCCGGCAGGAGAGGTGGAAAGTACTGACAGAAACTTTGAAGTGCGGGTGGCAAGAACTTTTCTTTCTCCTGATGATTTTTCAGCCCTTACCGTGGTGGTAGGCGATAACGGTTACTTGGTTCGCCTTGGTGAAATTGCCCACGTTGAGTTAACCGCTGAAGATGATGAAACCGAGTTTCGCGGCGATGGTGTGAATATGATAGGGCTGGGTATTATTAAGCAGTCTAAAGCTAATACCCTTGACGTAGCGCGAGCGGCAAAAGCGCAAATAAAAAAAATAGAAGCCACACTTCCCGATAATATTTTTATTGTGCCAAGCTACGATTCGTCTGTGTTCATCGAAGCATCCATTGACGAAGTGTACGAAACCTTAGGTATTGCCATGTTAATGGTGGTTATCGTTATCTACCTATTCTTAGGTAATATTCGCGCTACATTAATTCCCGCCGTTACGGTACCCGTTTCCATCATTGCGGCATTTATCGTGATGTATGCGCTGGGGTTCTCTATCAACCTACTTACTCTACTTGCTATGGTGCTCGCGATTGGACTGGTGGTTGATGATGCTATCGTAGTACTAGAGAACATTTACCGACGCATCGAAATGGGCGAGCCGCCTATTTTGGCAGCGTACCGCGGCGCTAAAGAAGTGGGGTTTGCGGTTATTGCTACCACTCTTGTACTGATTTCAGTGTTCGTACCTTTAGTATTTTTAGAAGGTAACATAGGCAGGTTATTTACCGAATTTGCCCTAGCCATTGCGGCGGCTGTGGCATTTTCAAGCTTTACTGCCCTTACACTCTCGCCCATGATGGCATCGAAGATCCTTAAAAAGCGCACTCGCTCTTCAGGCTTTGGAAGCTGGATGGATAAGCGCTTCTCGCAGTTGGAAAATGGCTATTTCACTGCGCTGGGTAAAACCTTACACCAGCCTATTTTAATGCTGCTTTTGTTGGTGATTGCGGTTGTTGCGCTGGTGCAGCTATCTGAAAAAGTGCCCAGTGAATTTGTGCCTAAAGAAGACAGGGGCAATTTCTTTATCTTGATGAATGCACAGGAAGGGGCAAGCTTTGAAAGTAACGCCAAAAACCTGGAGAAGATTGAAAGCATATTAATGCCTTACCGAGAAAACGGAAAGATAAACCGCCTGTTAGTTCGCACCCCTGGTTTCGGGGGCAATGCGGGTATTGCCATAGTTGGCTCCGCAGATTGGGACGAACGCGACTTTAGTACGTTTTCTCTCATGGATGAAATTAGCGCTAAACTAAATTCTGTGCCTGATGTACGCGCCTTCGCAATCATGCGAAGTGGGATTTCAGGGGGAGGTTTAGGCCGTCCAGTACAGTTCGTATTACAGGGCGATACCTATGAAAACCTGGTTGAATGGCGAGATATAGTGCTTGAGAAGGCAGCGCAAAACCCAGGCTTGGTTCGCGTAGATTCTGATTATAAAGAAACCTCTCCTCAACTGCTGGTGAATATTAACCGCGATAGGGCTGCAGATCTTGGCGTGTCTATCAGCGATATTGGCGGTACATTAGAAGTGATGTTAGGGCAGCGCCGTGTGTCTACTTTCCTTGATAGGGGAGAGGAGTACGATGTAATTCTAGAAGGCATAGAAGAAGATTTCAGAAGCCCTAATAGTATAGAAAACTTGTATGTACGCTCAGCAAGAACCGGTGAATTAATTCCGATGGATAACTTGCTAACGTTTGAAGAGCAGGCCACATCCTCAAGGCTTAATCGCTACAATAGAATGCGGGCAGTCACTATTTCAGCAAACTTGGCAGAGGGATACACATTAGGTGAGGCACTAGCCTATCTTGAAAACATTGTCGCTACCGAATTGCCAGATAATGTGTCGATTGACTACAAAGGCGAATCTCAGCTTTACCAAGAGGCAGGGAATTCATTTATTTATGTATTCATGCTGGCGCTTGCCGTTACCTATCTCATATTAGCTGCTCAGTTCGAGAGTTGGGTACATCCGTTAGTGATCATGCTAACGGTACCGCTAGCCTTAGTGGGGGCTTATATTGGGCTGTTTTTCAGCGGCATGACGATTAATATCTACAGTCAAATTGGGCTTGTAATGCTAATTGGCTTGGCGGCTAAAAACGGCATACTCATTGTTGAGTTTGCAAATCAGCTGCGGGACGCCGGCATGGAATTCGAACATGCACTAAAACGGGCTGCTGCCCAGCGTTTGCGACCTATTGTCATGACCGGTTTTACCACTGTTTTTAGCGCTTTGCCTCTGGTGCTTGCCTCAGGCCCCGGCGCTGAAAGTCGTATGGTAATTGGTATGGTCATTTTTTCAGGTGTCTTAGTGTCGGCCTTTATGACGTTGTTTGTTGTTCCTACGGCCTACAGCTGGCTGGCGCGCAACACAGGATCGCCGCTTAAGCGAACCAATGAAATAGAACGATTAGAAAAAACGATCCCGTATAAAAAAGGGGAAGATTAAGTTTTTTGCAGGGCGTAAGCCCTGCGTATTTCCCCGTTATTGGGCAACATTTCAACTTATCACGGTAAGCTAGGGTATGTTTTAATATACCTAAATATGGTTGGTTATTACATTGTAATCAACTTGTTAAGCTAGCAAGTAGCTGAATTTTCTTAGATATTTATGTTTATTACTTTTCCATCACTGTTTCTTATGAAACGTTATAAGTTTTACGAGTATGCATTAGACAATGGTATAGTTGTTTAACTTCTCACTTCCTCTACACTTCGCGTCAATTCCACTACCTTATATAAGCTATTAATTTATATAAGATAAATATTTCAAGCTCAAATTGGCGAATATTGAAGTTGTGATTAATACTTACACCGTTGCAATTGTTAGTACACAAGCACCTGTTTGGCCTATGTCGTTCAAATACTCAAACGTCGCTTCACGCGGCCTTAAAAAGAAAGTAGAAAACGATGAGCAGATACTTCAACAGATTCTAGAGGACAAATGATGAAAAAATGGATACTTGCAGCTGGCCTATGCTGTAACGTAGCGTTCGCTGATGTAGCAGTGATCGTACATCCCAGTAATGGCGATACGCTAGACAAAGATAGCATTAGCCGAATTTTCTTAAATAAAGCAAAAGCTTTCCCTAGCGGTACAAACGCTGAGCCAGTGGCGTTGGCAGAAGGCCAAGCTGCAACTGACGAATTTAACGGCAAAGTATTAAACAAAACAGCAGCTCAGCTTACTGCGTTTTGGTCAAAACTAGTATTTACGGGTAAGGGGCAACCGCCTAAGGCATTAGCGAGCGACGCTGAAGTGGTTTCTGCAGTAGCAGCTAATCCTGGCGCTATTGGCTACGTTGACGCTGGCTCAGTGAACGACAGCGTGCGCGTTGTCGCCACCTTTTAACTCCCGTTTATATAAAGAATTTAAGGAACACGCATGAAAACCAAACTTGCAATCTTATCAATGGCTGGCTTGTTAGCTACCCCGGCAATGGCTGAAATTCAAATTAACGGCTTTGCTAACCTTATTGCTGGAATGACGCTAGACGACGATGAATCAGTATACGGCTATGACAGTGACTTCAATTTCGACCCTGCCAGCGTTTTTGGCCTGCAAGTTCGCGGCGATGTTAGCGATAAGTTATCTGCTACAGCGCAGTTAGTCGGTCGTGGTAGTGAAGACTATGACGCTGATTTCGAGTGGGCTTACATGACTTATATGTTAAACAATAACGTTAATATTAGTGCTGGTCGCATGCGTATGCCGCTTTTCAAATACTCAGCATCGCTAGATATTGGTTATTCTTACCACTGGTTAACACCACCAGATTCAATCTATGGTATTGATTTCAACAACATTGACGGTATTCGCGTTGATTACATGAATTACTCCGGTGACTGGGAGTACGGTGCGCAGCTTACTATGGGCCGAGTTGAAACCGATACCACTATTTCAGGCACACCTGCTGCACTAGAACTTAAAAACGTAGTGGCGGTTTCATTTGAAGCTACACGCGACTGGTTTAGTGCGCGTACTTTGCTAGCACGCGGTAAAACAAGTGCTGCGAATGCGGAATTCGATGGGTTTGTAGACGGTATATCGGCATTTGGCGCCGCTATTCCTAACGCATCTGAAGTTGCTGAAGGTTTTAGTGTGAATGACGATACAGGTACCTTCTTTGAAGTAGCGGTTGATATTGATAAGTATGACTGGTTCGTAGGCGCTGAATTTACGCAAACAGAAGTGGACGGCTCTATCATTGCTGATAATAAAGCATGGTATGTAACAGCCGGTATGCGTTTCGGTAAGTTCACACCTCACATTACGTACGAAGTAGAAGAAGCGGACAATGGGACCCAGCTAGGCCTAGTTGCATCATTACCACCACAGATTGCAACGGGTGACGCGGTAACCGATGCGACTTGGTCTGCAATCTATCAGGGTGCTGCAGGTATTGCTGCTCAGCAAGAGCTTGATGTTTCTGCCGTTACTGTAGGCCTGCGCTACGACGTTGAACCCGGTTTCGCGCTTAAAACAGACGTAACTTGGTACTCAGACGATTTGAATGACCTAAACGATGCTACTTTGCTAAAAGTTGGCGTTAATTACACGTTCTAAGTGTCTACTATGGCCTCGCGTGATAGTGCGAGGCCAAATTTTATTAAAGATTTTCGATATTAAGTAGATAAATTAGAATAAGATAGTTATTCCTATTAAAACAGGTAGCTATTGCGCGAATATAATAACAGTGGGACAGCGAATGAACTTTTTAAAAAAAATGTCTATTGCGAGTAAGATATTTCTCATACCGGGGATCGCAGCGATAAGCTTTGTTATCTACTTACTTATTACTGTATACACCGCGTTAAATAACGGCGCAACCTTAGAGAAAGTTCAACAAGTCCAGTTCCCAGCGTTACAACAATCGGCATCTACCCTTGTCGATATGCAGAAGGTGCGCGATACCTTATCTAGTGCGGTTACAACCGGTGACCAAGATACGCTCATCATGGCGCAGAACCTGGCGAAAGAAGTGAAAGCTGGGCTCAACCAAATAGAGTCTATTAGTCCAGAGTTTCGCACCGAAATAGCTAAAATTTCGGCAGGGTTTGATGATTACTTTAAAGTGGCGTTTGACGTGTCTCAATCGATGGTTGATGGTACCGCTGACTTCAGTCGCTTAGGTGAACTTTCATCGCAAATGAATAGCTCTTATGACGATGCTATTGCCGCCATGTCTACATTCAGAGATGCGCAGCAGGCCGCGTTTGAAGAAGCCTTTGAAAATACCGACAGAGCAAACACTTCCCTCATTAGTACAGGCGTTATTTTAGCTATCGTTGTTACCATACTTTTGTTTGCTACCGCAGTGCCTATTGTGCGTGGAATTAAGCAGAGTATCGACGACGTGGTGCGCTCACTTAAAGATATTGCCCAAGAGAATGGCGATTTAACCGTACGCATTGAAACGAAAAGCGAAGACGAAATTGGCGAACTGGTGTATTGGTTTAACCAGTTCATGGACAAGCTTCAAGGGGTTGTCCGCGATGTGGTAGAAGCAAGCTTACCGCTTTCTAATTTGGCACAAAATTTACGCGGGGTAACGGAAGAAACCCAACGTACCATTAATGTTCAACAGCAATCTGCGACTAATGCGAAAAGTGCTGTGGATACAATGAGTGGCTCAGTAGACGGTGTAGCACACAGTGCTGCCCAGGCAGCAAGTGACGCCAACGAAGCAACCAGCGCCGCCAGTGAAGGCCGTCAAATTGTTCAGCAGACGGTAACGAGCATTCAGCAGCTTGCAGAGAACGTGCGTGAGACGGCAGACGTGATAGCGCGTTTAGAGTCTGATTCAAACAAAGTAGGCTCGGTACTTGATGTCATTAAAGGCATTGCTGAACAAACTAACTTACTGGCACTGAATGCGGCGATAGAAGCAGCGCGAGCAGGCGAACAGGGCCGTGGCTTTGCGGTAGTGGCAGATGAAGTAAGAACACTGGCATCGCGTACACAGCAATCTACAGAAGAAATTCAAAGTACTATCGAGCAGCTTCAAAGCGCAGCGCACTCTGCAGTTGAAGTGATGGCACGTGGAACTGAGCAGGCATCTAGCAGTGTAGAAACTGCTAACAAAGCCGGAAGCAGTCTTGAAACCATTACCAGTACTATCGGTCGCATTAATCAAATGAACGAGCAGATAGCGCACAACACAGAAGACCAGCGTACGGTAGCGGTAGACATAGTTCGCCATGTCGATGAGATTCACCAGCGCACAGAACAGACCTCTAGTCGCTCTGTTGAGTTAGGCACAATGTGTAATGAGCTTGCTGATTTGGCACAACATTTAGAGTCTATTGCTAAGCAGTTCAGAGTGTAAGTCTACGGCCCCTAGTAGTGATTACTTGGGCCTTAGCTGCCGCCTTAGCGTTATATTAGCTTAGACTGTTACATGCGTAACAAGCCTCCGCGAGGGGGCTTTTTTGTGGGCAGAGTTTGGTAGTTGTAGTAAATATACGACAGTGACTATCGACAGGCATAAACAGAAAGCGCATAAAAAAATCCCCAGCAAGCTGGGGATTTTTACAAATAAAGTTAAGCCTTAACCTATTCGTCTAAGAAACTGCGTAGCTGCTCAGAACGGCTAGGGTGGCGAAGCTTGCGGAGTGCTTTAGCTTCAATCTGACGAATACGCTCACGGGTAACGTCAAACTGTTTGCCTACTTCTTCAAGCGTGTGGTCGGTATTCATATCGATACCGAAACGCATACGCAGTACTTTTGCTTCACGGGCTGTTAGACCTGCCAAAACTTCTTGTGTTGCGCCTTTTAAGCTACCGCCAGTTGCTGAATCGAGGGGCTGAATAATAGTGCTGTCCTCGATAAAGTCGCCAAGATGTGAATCTTCATCATCGCCGATAGGGGTTTCCATCGAGATTGGCTCTTTAGCAATCTTAAGTACCTTACGAATTTTGTCTTCAGGCATTAGCATGCGCTCGGACAACTCTTCAGGTGTAGGTTCACGACCCATTTCCTGAAGCATTTGACGAGAGATACGGTTTAGCTTGTTAATCGTCTCAATCATGTGCACAGGAATACGAATTGTACGCGCCTGGTCTGCAATCGAGCGAGTAATAGCCTGACGAATCCACCATGTTGCATAAGTCGAGAACTTATAACCACGACGATATTCAAACTTGTCCACCGCCTTCATTAGGCCAATGTTACCCTCTTGAATAAGGTCAAGGAACTGCAGACCGCGGTTGGTGTACTTCTTCGCAATTGAGATTACAAGACGAAGGTTGGCTTCAACCATTTCTTTTTTCGCGCGACGGGCTTTCGCTTCACCAATCGACATACGACGGTTAATGTCTTTAATATCTGCGATAACCAAGCCAGTTTCTTGCTCTACTTGGTTCATCTTACTAATGCAGCGTTCAATCTCTTCTTGGTTAACTGCAAGATCAGCGGCATAAGGCGCACCTGATTTAACAGCTTCATGCAACCATGCAGTAGAGGTTTCATTGCCCGCAAATGCTTTGATAAAGTCTTTCTTAGGCATTTTTGCATTAACAACGCAGAACTTCATAACAAGACGTTCTTGGATACGCACCTTGTCCATCATCGCACGCATGTTCTTAACCATGCGGTCGAACTGCTTAGGAACTAAGCGGAACTCTTTGAAAACGTCGCTTAAAGCGTTGATTTGGGTACGGGAATCGGCGTGAGAGCGGCCTTTCTTCTCGATAACTTCACGAGTTTTGATGTACTGCTCACGAAGCTCTGAGAAGCGCTCGCGCGCTAGCTCTGGGTCTACGCCGTTATCGTCTTCTTCTTCGTCTTCATCTTCATCATCGTCGCCATCTTCGTCATCTAATTCTTCTTCAGATAACTCAGAGCCCACGTGGGTTGCTGTTGGTGCGAGATCTTGATCATCGTTAGGATCAACAAAGCCCGAGATAATATCGCTTAGGCGAATTTCTTCGGCTTCGTAAAGGTCCCACTGATCTAACAGGTAAGTGATCGCTTCTGGGTATTCAGCAACCGAACACTGTACTTGGTTTATACCGTCTTCAATTCGCTTAGCGATTTCAATTTCGCCTTCACGAGTAAGAAGTTCAACAGTACCCATTTCACGCATATACATGCGAACTGGGTCAGTTGTACGGCCAATTTCACTTTCTACGGTAGCCAGTGCTTGCGCCGCCGCTTCCGCGGCATCTTCGTCAGCATTCGCTTCTTGCATGAGAAGTTCATCTGCATCAGGAGCTGATTCAGAAACTTGAATTCCCATGTCGTTAATCATGCGGATTATGTCTTCGATTTGATCAGAATCGACAATATCTTGCGGCAGGTGGTCGTTAACTTCTGCAAAGGTTAAGTAACCTTGCTCTTTACCTTTTGCAATCAGGAGTTTAATCTGAGACTGCTTGCTTTGCGCCATATACCCTACACTTCTCACATTCAATTAGTTTGCAATAGAAAAGACAACATACACCTAGGTATGTTCCCTGATCTGCTGTAGTACTGCATTTGTATCAAGGCCGTTAATGCTCGATGCCACGTTGGTGTAAACCAATACTTTTACGATGCACATCTGCTCGGGTTCGGTTCTGCCCGTTATATTCGGCTATATCTTTGCTACTCGTGTTGCTGCATTTTTGTTCACTCTAAAGGGTGAAGCATGTTTAAACATGTCTGCAGCGAATTAGCCAGTATAGCAGATTAACCGGTGGTTTTACCAGATTGACGGCCGATTTTTTAGCCAGTAATTTCATGTTCGCTCTACACAAAACCGCGGGTAACCTTTACTAGGTAAAAAGTTGGGTAATAGGGCGAACAGAAAAATACACAGCACATCAGGTTAACCCAGCGGTCATAAAATTCGCATAAGAATTTTTGCTAACTAGGCTAACTCTTCTGTCTTTCCCTCATAAGCAGGTTCAATTCCTGTTTTTCCGCTTGAGTAAGCGGCTGAACCCGCGAGCGTGAAATTAAGGTTTCAATACGGCTATCGAAATGCCCGTCCAGTAAGCGAGCGAAGCTGTCGTTGTATACGCGCTCAGCATCCTCGTCTTTAACTAAGTGCTCTTGTAACAATAATTTCGCGATAGTAGAAGAATGGGGATGGTCGCGGAAATTTTCAACAAGCTGCGCAGTTTTAGCCTTAGGGTTAGCTAAACAATAGCGGTGTACGTCGCGTAGTAAATCCATGCCAGCGGCTTTGCTGCCGGCAAAAATATCAATTTGAACGTCTTCACACATTGATGCCAGTTCAGGCTTATCAAGTAACAAGCGAATTAGCATACGCAGTGGAGAAAGCTTGGGTTTGTTAACTTGATTACGACTAGGTGAATAGGCTTGCTTCGACCCCTGGTTGGCTTTTGTTATGTCCTGCTGAAGCTTAAAACGGTCAAACTCGCCGGTGTGCTTTGCAAGTTCTTCTAAGAGCATTTGCTTTTGATCTTCACCCAAGGTGCTTTCGATAAGCGGCATGGCCGCTTTTTTTAAGGCAATTTTACCTTCAGGGGTCCCAACGTTATGGGTCTTTAATAAGTTTTCGAAGAAAAAGCGAGACAGCGGCATAGCACTATCAAGCATTTCCATAAACGCTTCTTTACCCACTTGGCGGACCATAGTATCGGGGTCTTCGCCATCGGGTAAGAATAAAAACGAAATACGCACGCCGTCTTTTAATGCCGGTAAGGCGTTCTCTAATGCCCGCCATGCAGCCTCTCGACCGGCCCTGTCACCGTCGTAGCAACACACGATATGCGAAGTAGCACGAACCAACATTTGAATGTGTTCAGGCGTCGTCGCCGTGCCTAGCGCGGCCGTGGCAATGTTAATGTCAAACTGACTTAGCGCCACTACGTCCATGTAGCCTTCTACAATTACAACCGTATCTAAGGTACGGTTGTTCTGGCGAGCTGAGTAAAATCCAAATAGCTCGCTACCTTTGTGGAATATGCGGGTTTCTGGCGAGTTTAAATACTTTGGTCCACCGTCATCTAATACACGGCCACCAAACCCTACAACCCGCCCCCGTTTGTCCCTGATGGGAAACATAATGCGGTCGCGGAAGAAGTCGTAGGTGCGCCCCTGGTCGTTTTTATTGACTAGCTTTAAATCGACCAGCTGCTTGATGCGCTGTGGGTCTTTGCCAAAAGTGTTTAACAACGCATCCCAGCTATCAGGGGCGTAGCCAATTTCCCACTGCTTGACGATGTCGCCACTAAGCCCACGGTTTTTTAGATATTCGATGGCTTTTTTGCTGTTGCCGTTTTGGCGCAGCTGATGTTGGAAAAAGCGCGCTACTTGCTCCATAACAGCATAGTCGTCTTGCTGTTGCTGCTTTTTCTCTTCGCTCATGGCAGGGCGACTGCCTTTTTCACGAGGGACTTCTAGCCCGTGATAGCGCGCCAACTCTTCGATGGCCTCGACAAATTCAAGGCGGTCGAATTCCATAATAAACGAAATCGCATTGCCGTGAGCGCCACACCCAAAACAGTGGAAGAACTGTTTGTCTTGGCTAACGGTAAACGACGGGCTTTTCTCGTTGTGAAATGGACAGCACGCCTGGTAGTTTTTGCCAGCTTTTTTTAGTTTTACTCGGCTATCAACGACTTCTACCACATCGGTACGAGAGAGTAAGTCATCTATAAAATCGCGAGGTATTTTTCCAGCCATGGGGTATTTAAAAGGACCAGTAAAGATAAGCAGCGGCGCCTACGAATACGAGCTGCCACAACAAAATTAAAAGAGTAAAGTACTGTAACAGGGAAGTACAACAATGAGAATAACGAAGGTATGGCATTCACACCCTCGTTCGTCTTTAATCTTACAGAGTAAGACTCCTCATAAGGATGTATTACGCCTAGGCGTTTAAGCGCGCTTTAATTTTCGCGCTCAGTGCGCCCATGTCAGTGCGACCCTGAACCTTCGGCTTCAACGCGCCCATTACTTTACCCATATCCTGCATACCCGATGCGCCAGTCGCAGCCATAGTTTCGTCGATAAGGGCGTTTAGCTCATCGTCAGTCAAAGGCTGTGGCAAGAAATCTTCAATATAAGTGATTTCTTCACGCTCTTTGCTGGCTAAGTCATCGCGATTGGCGGCGTCGTATTGCGCGGCAGCGTCTTGACGTTGCTTAACCATTTTGGTTAACACCGCTAAGATTGCGCTATCGTCTAGCGTAATTTGTTCATCGATTTCTTTTTGCTTAATGGCAGCCATAGCCATACGAATAGTACCAAGACGTACTTTTTCTTTTGCACGCATCGCATCTTTCTGCGCTGCTTTTAAATCATCAATTAGTGCCATGATGCTTCCTGATTTTTATTAGTAGAGTGAGTTTATACCAATCCGCATAGATCATTGCCCACTCAGAAGGCGCTGGCAAGTTTCCTAGCGAAGCGTGGGAATGCAGGAATGGTTGTTCCCTTTCAATTTCCCAGAATGAAGCTTGCCAGACCTTCCCGAAGGGCGAGTTTAAAATGTCTGTACTCTTTGTTGTGTCACCTTGATGTAGAACCACTATACCTGCGGTAACACGCCGCGATTCCAAACATTTTAACTCTCGCTGAGAGGGTAATCATCTATGCGGACTGGTATTATTAAGCCCCAGGTTGAAAATCAAATGCAACCATTTGAAGGGAAACAAACGGGATATTTTAGGATAGATAAAATAGCATCCAAAAAATAAAGGCCCAGAAACGCGAAAGGTGCTGCAATTGCAACACCTTTCAGACTCGTTACTTAACCCTATATTAGTAGAGTTTTACGCGACGTGCGTTTTCACGAGCTAGCTTCTTAAGATGACGCTTCTTAGCGGCAGCTTTCTTGCGCTTGCGTTCCCAAGTTGGCTTTTCGAAGAATTCACGACGACGAACTTCAGAAAGAACACCTGCTTTTTCACAAGAACGCTTAAAACGACGCAGCGCCACATCAAACGGCTCGTTTTCTCTAACTTTAACGATAGGCATTAAACACTCACCTCAAAACTTTTACTGTGTAAATCCGGGTAAAATTGTGCGCTAAAAAGGCCACCCGGGTTAAAAATGGTGCGAAATTCTAATCATATCTACAGAGAAAGTAAAGGATGAATTGCCAAAAAATAGACAATATTGTGCAATTACCATTCATTTACCCGTTCGCCGGCATTCCATGAATGCAGGATTAAAGGTAAACTCTGCGCTCGTTAAGCACTGTGTTGTTTAACTCGGCTCACATAAGCGCCCTTATCAGAACGTGTTCACCTTGTTTTTTCTTTGATTAATACATCATTGATCAAAAATAAAACGTGGACAGATCTTATTAAGGGTAGTGTTAAGATCGCGGCCGGATCATAAAGATCATCGCGCCGGATCGCCAGAATTATTTATTCAGTTTTTGATCGTACGTTTTATCGAAGTGGCTAACTCTACTTTATCGCTGAGCGTAGTAAAAAACAGGCACCGTAGTTTGTAGTAAAAGGGTACTCCCCATGCGTATTTTAGGAATAGAAACATCTTGTGACGAAACCGGCATCGCTGTCTATGACGATGAGAAAGGTTTGTTGTCCCACGAATTATATAGCCAAGTGAAGCTACACGCCGATTATGGTGGTGTAGTGCCAGAACTTGCGTCGCGGGATCACGTGAGAAAAATTATTCCTTTGATAGAAAAAGCCATGGAAGATGCCAACACGCAACCATCAGACATCGACGGCGTTGCTTTTACGCAAGGCCCAGGTCTGGTAGGCGCATTATTGGTCGGTTCATCAGTGGGTCGTTCATTGGCCTATGCGTGGAACGTACCTGCGGTAGGTGTTCACCATATGGAAGGGCATTTATTAGCGCCTATGCTCGAAGACGACGCACCGGCATTTCCTTTTATTGCGCTTTTAGTATCTGGCGGCCACTCGATGCTGGTTAAAGTAGAAGGTATTGGTCAATACGAAGTGCTTGGGGAATCTATAGATGATGCGGCGGGCGAAGCCTTTGACAAAACCGCTAAACTCCTTGGCTTAGATTACCCCGGCGGGCCGCTTTTGGCGAAGCTGGCTGAAAAAGGCGAAGCAGGGCATTACAAGTTCCCTCGCCCTATGACAGACAGACCTGGTCTTGATTTTAGCTTCAGTGGCTTAAAGACCTTTGCGGCTAATACTATCCGCGACGCTGATTTAACAGGCGATAATGCAGAGCAAATTAAAGCCAACATTGCTTATGCGTTTCAAGAGGCAGTGGTTGATACACTGATAATAAAGTGCAAGCGGGCGTTAAAACAAACGGGAATGAAGCGCCTTGTTATAGCAGGCGGCGTAAGTGCGAACACCATGCTACGCAGTGAGATGAAAGCGCTAATGCAAGCGCTAAAAGGTGAAGTGTTTTATCCTAGCTTGGCGTATTGTACTGACAATGGAGCCATGATTGCTTATGCCGGCATGCAGCGATTAAAAGCAGGGGAAACCTTAGCGCTTTCCTCTCAAGCAAAGCCGCGCTGGCCTCTTGACACCTTATCGGCAATTTAATGGGCTTGTGGTATCGCTGCGGCTATACCCAATGAAATAGGTAACAAGGAACAATAAACGGATGGGCTCAAATACATTGGCAACGCAGAAAAACACGTTATTCGCATTTACGATGCTAATTTTTTCATTTTGCTTTATGTCGTCTGATGCCGTCGCCGCCGAGCAAGCCAGCTCAGCCCAATCAAACCCCGTGGGTTTGAAGCAATTGCCGATAGAGACAGTGCATGAAAGTGAGCAGGCAAAACGCCATGATGAACAATATGTGGTACTCATCTCCCTTGATGGTTTCCGCCATGACTATATTGAACTGCACAATGCTAAGTACTTAGGCGCGATTGCTAAAGAAGGGGTAAGAGCCGCTTCAATGATACCGGTTTACCCTTCCAACACGTTTCCTAATCACATTTCGCTGGTAACCGGGTTATTGCCTAAACATCACGGCATTGTAAACAACCGCTTTTATGATAAATCGCGCCCCGCCAAAGACGGTTATGCCAAATACAAATTAGGTTACGGGCGCATGGATAGTACCTGGATAACCGCAACACCTTTTTGGAATTTAGTGGAATATCACGGCATGAAAGCGGCCACGTTTTTCTGGCCAGAATCCGATGCACGTATTTCGGGCGCGCAGCCCAGCTATTTTTTCCACTATTCAAAATATGCGGATTATCAGCAGCGCATCGACCAAATTATACATTGGCTTAAACTTCCTGAGGGAGCTCGCCCTCGCTTTATCGCAGGCTATTTTTCTTTAACCGACACAGTGGGTCACGACGAAGGGCCCTTCTCAGAAAAAACGCACCATGCAGTGCAAAACGTCGATGCGCTTATCGGTCAGTTACACCAACGTATAAAAGCACTTAATTTGCCGGTAAATCTCGTGGTGGTCTCCGATCACGGCATGACACCGGTGGATGAAGCGCAACTAATCGAAGTGGAATCGTTATCTATTCCTGATAGCTTCATTATTGAAAATGAAGGCGCTCAAGTTCACCTGTACGCAAAAGAGAGCGTATCGAGAGAAGACATTACAGAAGAGTTCGACCGCCTTACCGCCATTGCGCAAAACCGCTACCTTGTTTTAAACGAACAGCAGCGCGCTTTGCGTCATATGGAAGCGGGAAATAGAACAGGGGATATCATTTTAGAAATTGCGCCGCCGGCGCGATTTAAAAACGCGGGTAGCATGCATACAAGCAAGGGCGGTCATGGGTATGAGAATACGCTGCCTGATATGGGCGCAACCTTCGTCGCTACGGGTCCCGCCTTTAAAATAAATAAGACATTACCGGCGTTTAGCAATTTAGAGGTTTACCCTGCACTGGCAAAAATATTGGGTATTACGCCACTAACTCCTATTGACGGTGAGCTAGACGTCTTGGCACAAGGTCTTACTCTTTAACTTTACCCTTGTCCCACACTTTACTTTCATTACCTGCCATTAGACGGGTAATGTTGTCTTTGTGACGCAGAATAATAAGCAGCGAAAGCATGGCTACCGGAATGGTATACAAAGGCTTAATCAAAAAAGTAAATAGGGGCGCGAGTGACACGGCAATAAGCGCCCCTAAAGAAGAGTAACCGGTGAGAAAGACGACTACCACCCAACTGAGAACGAGTAAGCCTGCTAGGTCGAGGCCAATAGGAAGCATAGCGCCAAACGCGGTTGCGACGGCCTTTCCACCTTTAAAACCGAAATACAGTGGGAAAATGTGACCTAAACACGCCGCAATGGCAATGACACCCAATACAATGGGGTTTAGCCCTAAAAAATAGCTTCCGTAGACTGGAATTGTCCCTTTTAAAATATCCATAATCAGTACTAACAGCGCAGGAATGCGACCGCCTAAGCGGTAAACATTGGTGGCACCGGGATTTTTGGAACCTGCGGTTCTCGGGTCGGGTAAACCGAATAGGCGGCTTATTACTACTGCGCTGGAAAGCGAGCCAAAGAGATAGGCAACAGTAATCATTAACAGAGTTAGCGGAGTCATTTTATCATTCTAGTTATAAAAGGTTTTGTTTAAAGACCGTTGCTTTTTATCGAGACTGAAATTCATACACTACAGGTTAACAGGCTTTGCGCTTATTAAAATTATAAAACCTTGGTTGCCCCCAGTTGTCATACAGCGGTATAGTTGTGCCACACAAGCGTAAAGCTACTCCATCCAAATGCGATATACCACTGTTTACCTACAATAATGTGGGTAAAAGCGCAGTAGTAAGACCAGTATCACTGTGTTTAACTGGTTGATAACAGTACAAGATGAAAAAATCCATGGGTAAAATTTATATAACAGGGCTTGAAGTCGACACCCTGATTGGTGTTTATGATTGGGAGCGAGTACGCACAACGCAACTGCTGCTTGATGTAACACTTGACGTTGACCTGCGCGCCGCAATGCAAAGCGATGACGTAGCAGATACCGTAGATTACGCGAAAGTGGCAGAGTGTATTGTAGATGTAGGTAAACAAAGTACGTTTGAACTACTCGAAGCGTTTGGAAGCAAAGTGATGGACGCCGTATGCGAACACTTTGCGGTATCAACCATAACGCTTAAAATAGTAAAACCAAATATCCTTCCTAATGCGAAAACCGTGGCAGTTGAAATGAGTAAAGAGCGCGTTTGATGTCCTCACATACCATTTTAATAAGTATTGGCTCAAACATTGAGCGCGAGCGTTACACTAAACAATCTTTAGTGGCACTAAAGCAGCACTTTTCCGATGTAACCGTGTCTTCTGTATACGAGAGCGAAGCGGTAGGATTTAACGGCAGCCCTTTTTACAATGCGGTAGCGAGGGCTACGACGTCTAAAAATATTGAACAGGTGTGCGCCACACTCAAAGGCATTGAAAAAGACAATGGTAGGGTACACACAGACAAAAAGTTCTGTGCAAGAACTCTTGATTTAGATCTGCTTACTTATGATAGTAGAGTAACAACAACACCTGTGGTTTTGCCTCGCGAAGAAATTTGCTACAACGCCTTTGTGCTCTGGCCGTTAGCTGAGCTTGTGCCAAATGACGTTCACCCTGAAACGCAAGAAACCTACGCCCAAATGTGGCAAAAATTTGATAAACAGAAACAGCAATTATGGCCAATTGACTTTACTTGGAGTTAAGCAAAGGAATGACACTTTTTGAAATCATTATTTTAGCAATTATTCAGGGCGTAACTGAATTTCTTCCTATTAGCAGTTCTGGGCACCTGCTTTTGCCTGCCGAATTGCTGGGGTGGGTAAGCCAAGGGCTAGCCTTTGATGTTGCCGTGCACGTGGGGAGCCTATTGGCCGTGATGATTTATTTTCGTCAAGAGATAGGGCAAATGACGGTTGCATGGGTCACGCAAGGCTTCAGTAAACAGCAATCCACCGACAGCAAGCTGGCGTGGTATGTGATCGTTGGTACGATTCCGGCTGTTATTATCGGCTTTCTTATGAAAGGCTGGATAGAAGAAAACGCTCGAACTGCCCTTGTTATTGCGGGTACGACGATTATCTTCGGGTTATTACTTTGGTATGCCGACGCTACCGCAAAACGAGAGCAAGAGCTTGAAGGCTTAACCCTAAAGCAAGCTATATACATTGGCTTAGCACAAGTATTGGCTTTAATACCGGGCACGTCTCGTTCAGGTATCACTATGACCGCGGGTCTTATGTTAGGGCTAAAACGTGAAGCATGCGCGCGATTTTCATTTTTGCTTTCTATTCCGGTTATTCTAGGTGCCGGGCTTTTAGCAACCCTCGACCTGCTAAGTGCCAACGAAGCGGTGGATTGGTCTGCGCTTCTTTATGGTGCCGCCTTTTCATTTGTTAGCGCTTATTTGTGTATTTATTTATTCCTAAGCTGGATTGCACGCATTGGTATGCTGCCTTTTGTTATTTACCGTTTAGCGTTAGGTGCTGTGCTTTTGTGGTTTGTCTTTGCTTAAGCGTGAGCGAATAAAAGATAAAACAGCGAAAGCGTAGTAAAGAATTGGATATGAATTCGCACAGGGCATAGTGCCTAGCTTCAAAGCTATAACTGAACACTTGTACTTAAGCCCTAAAGTTTGCGAGAAACAACATTTTGATAAGGGAAGTAAGATATGGCAGAAACTATTTTCGATAAAATTATCAATAAAGAAATCCCAGCAGAGATTCTCTATGAAGACGATTTATCGCTGGCGTTTAAAGATATTAATCCTCAAGCTCCTTATCACTTTCTGGTAATTCCGAAAAAGCAGATTGCTACAGTCAATGATATTGCTGAAGAAGACAGGGAAGTGGTGGGGCATCTTTCTTTTGTAGCGGCTAAAATCGCCAAAGAAGAAGGGTTTGCCGATCAGGGTTACCGCACTGTGATGAACTGTAATGAATATGGCGGGCAAACGGTTTATCACATTCATCTTCACGTGCTAGCGGGCAAGCCTTTGGGGTGGCCTCCGTACACGGAAAATATGAAACAACACGTTGAATAGCAAGGTTTCACCCTGTTATATAAAAAGGCCGCTTTAGGAAGCGGCCTTTTTGGTATTTAAGTAAGCTAACGAAGTTACTCGCTAAGCCCTAGTACTTTTTTACCTTGGTTGAAGTGAATATCAACCGGAATACTCGCTGCCTCTAAGCGCGCTAAATCTGATGCAAGGTCAGGTTTAATCACACCCATTGTCTCAACCAATTCAGCCACGCCATCGTAATCGCCATCACCTTGTAAGGTAAGAATAAGTTCCGATAGCGCTTCTACCGCAGCGCCCATTTTCTCCATATTAACCCGGTATAGCCCGTCTTCGGTCTTTTCAAATGCGCCCTGTTGAGCAAAGAAGTTAAAGCGAATCATGTTGGCTTTGCCATGTGCAGAACTTGCACCAAAACGCACTGAACGGAAAATGCCTGCCATAAAGGTTACGTAGTAATCCTCTAATGCGCCTTCGGTAATCTCACCTTTTTCGAGAAGGCTTTGTACCATATACAGGCCAAGAATATCTGCTTTACCTTCTTCAAGGGCTGATGCATGCTCTTTTAGTGCGCCGCGCACGGTACCTGAACCGTCTAGGGTGTTTTTAATCCCTAAACCGTGGGCCACTTCGTGAAACATGGTGTTCGCGAAAAAAGCGTCGAATGTAATGTGCTTGCGCTGCTCAGGTACAATGAGCGTATCTGCGATAGGAACGAGAATGGTATCAAATTTTGCACGCATAGCGTTTTTGAGCTGCAGACGGCGGGTCCCTTTTTCTAGCTGAACCCGTTCGTCGTTAGGCAGGTTTATGGCAATGGTTTTACTGCCTGCATTAGAATGGCCCGCATAGTAAATGACGTCGTATGCGTTAAGGTCCGCGTCCGAGCCCGGCATTTCGGCTTTGTAGGCTTCAGCGACGGGCAGGCCTTGCTGTAGTTCAGGCAAGAAAGCCGCATACTTTGCGAGCTTTTCACTCCACGCTAGATCTTTAATAAGTACGTAAGCTTCAAACGCAGCGCGATAGCCAAAAAGTTGGTCTTCATAGCTTTCAATGGGGCCGATAACAAGCTCAATCGGGTTGGTTTTCATATCCATCCATGCCATGTCAGAGGCAAGGTAGTCATTGGATAATAGTGCTTCGGCGCGAAGCTGCAGGTATTGCTTGAAGCTCTCATTTTCCGCCAGCTCTGATGCTTTTTTAAGTAAATCAGAGGCTTTCATTAACTCGCTTTTAAATGCTTCTGAATAAGGCACTGAATAAAGGTTACCTGCTTCATCACGTTTTACCATAGAGTAAAGGCCTTGTTTGTCTTCAAAGCTTGCCGTAGCGAATTCGGCTTTATCTATGTCATGGGGGTAAAATTCAGCACCGGGCGCTTTGTCATCATAGCCACTAATAAAAGGGGTATCTCCGTTTAAGCGGTCCCACGGCCCGTAGTTAATGGCAGCAAAGTGGCGGACGTCTTCATCGTCTATTGATGAAAGAAATGCATCTTTATCTTCAAAAAACGCTTGTTTCCAGAATAAGTCATCCATGATTTTTGATGCATCGATTAACAGCGAAAGCATTTTGTGCTGATTGTCGCTAAGGTGTGACAAATCGCTAGTAAGGTCTACACCGTGATAAATAGACAAGCGAGATTCGTCAACTAATAAGGTTTGCTCGGTTGTCGTCTCGGGTTGTGCCGTTGTTGCTTGTGTTGTGTCGGCGCTTTTACCGCACGCTGTAAGCATAAATAACCCTGCTATTGCGGCAGCAATAGGAGTGTAATGTGAAAGTGTGTTTTTCATAATGAAGGTTACCGTGTTATCTGTCGAAAAATAGCTAGCTCACTATAGCTATGCTTTTGATTTTATACAAAAGTATGAAAATTATTTGTGTAATTTGAATAGTGCTTTGCTACTGGTTGTCTATACTTTTAAAAGCTTTGGTTACTCGGTCGGTGCGAAAACCCCGGTTAGATAATTGCTATTTTTTAGTTGGTCGAAACCGAAGCGCTACTATAGTATGGTGATAGAAATATCATAATAAAACAATAAACCTCCTGTATTTTTGCGTAACGAATAATGCCTTATGCTAATAAAGCAGGGAGAGCAAAGCATAAACGGTCATAGTTGATGCTGGTTTACGAGTACCAACTTGATTAACTGATACAGCAACTGATTGCCTTCTGGGCTATTTGGAACTTCCTAAGGGTAGAAATATGTCTACACAGAACGCGCTTTCAACCATCTTGGTTGAAAAAATTAACAACGATACTCTCGTCCTTCCTACACTTCCTGCTATCGCATTGAAAGTTCGTAAAGCAGCTGACGACCCTGATATAAACCTAAACGCAATGGGCGAGGTTATAGGTCAGGACCCGTCATTAAGCGCAAGAATGATTAAAATTGCTAATAGTGCTTATATGGGGCGTAGCGTTAAAGTGACTTCAGTTAGTCAGGCGGTAACGCGTATTGGTCTGCGCCAAATTAAGAACATTTCTACTGCCCTGGCAATGGAACAGCTATTTGTATCGAAAAACGACGTGGTTGCTCGGTATTTACAGCAGGAATGGGCCAATACTGTGAACATAGTGGCTAGTGCCATGGCGGTTTTACAGCTTTATATCGCCCGGACTAAAAATCGTGAAATGAGCATGGATACTATGACTTTGGCAGCCCTTGTTCATAACATTGGTGTGTTGCCTATTTTAACCGAAGCAGAGCGCCACCCTGAAGTATTTGCTAACCCAACATTTCTTGAAGTTGCGATAGATCAATTGTCGGGGCGAATCGGCGCGAGCATAATGAGAGAATGGGGCTTTGGCGATAGTTTCGTTAATGTGGCTAAAAACTGGAAAGATTTAAGCTACCTGCCTGATAACCTGAGCTATATCGATTTTGTACGTGTTGGCGCGGCGGTGTCAGGGGCTGCCGGCAGTCAAAAAGATGCTATTTTAAACTTAGCGATACAGCGCGGTGTTGTAGAAGATATGGGTGAACTACACTCTGATGAATTCGAAGAGCTAACAAGCGCAGCGAAGCAAATTTTCTTATAAGCAGTTAAGCTACCCCCAGATCTACACAATAATGTTAGGCCGATACAGAAGTGAATCTTCAAAACGTATCGGCCTTTTTGTTATGTAAGTTGCTATGGGTACAGCGCTAAATAAGCAACACTAGGCGTTAGCAGGTTTCTTTTGAACATACAGCAATATTAAGCCTAGCCCCAACCCCCACACTGCTGAAGTCATAGAAAATAAGCTAAAGCCTGACGCAGTACACAGCATAGTAAGCAGTGCAGGGGCCCTGTGATGTTCTATTTCCATAGCACGAACTACCGCCCCTTGAAGCGTAGCTAACAGAGCTAGCCCAGCAAGTAGGTGAATAATGATACTGGGCATGCTAACAAATAATGCTACGACCACAGACGCTAACAGCCCCATAAATATATACGCCACACCGGCTGCAATAGCCGCTTTATAGCGCTGTGACTTTTCACTATCCGCTTGTTCACCCATGCACAATGCCGCCGTTATTGCTGCTAGGTTAAAGGTGAACCCACCAAACGGTGCTAATAGGGCTTGTACAATAGCAATACCGGATAATATAGGCTTATGGTCGGGTGTATAGCCGTGGGCGTGATGAATAGCAATACCAGGTAAGTTTTGAGAAAGTGTAGTAATAAGAAAAAGGGGAAAGGCTAACCCAATAGTCGCACTTAGCGAGAAAGTGGGTGTTACCCAAATAGGCTCGGGCAGGGTAAATAGTGATGACAGCCCTGATGAATCGCGTGTTAAAGCAACACCACCGTCTGCACTGCTCATAAACACACTAATGCCCACCGACATAACCAGTAATAACAGCATAAGATAGCGGGGAAATAGCCGGCTTCCTATTAGATAAATCGCGAGAAATAACGCGACTAAGTGCGGCGCATCGTTCACATCACTGAATATAGCAAGACATATAGGTAAGAGAATACCGGCCAAAAGTGCCGATGAGATTGCAGGCGGAATCCGACTAATTTGTTTAAGCAGGCTACGACTTTGAGCCGTTACAAGAGAAAGCATTGCGCATATTACAAAAGCACCAATGGCTTCGCTTAAACGGTAATTACCGATACTCGTTAACAAGAAAGCGGCGCCAGGGGTAGACCAAGCGGTAACAACGGGCAGCTTGGATAGCCACGAAAATAAAATACAGGTAATACCCATGCCTAGTCCAAGCGCGAATAACCAGCTTATTACCATGTCATCGCTAGCGCCGGCCTTACGTGCCACATCAATGATAATAACGACAGAACTACTGTAACCTACCGTAACGGCGGTAAGCCCTGCGCTGATATGACTTAACTTCCATTTACTCATGAAAACCCTCGTGATGGAATTTCGATTTGGAATCGACTGAGTGATAAAAACACGCTTTTAGCGTCTATTGATGTGCTACTCTACCTTTTTGTGCGCTATAACGTACAATAGGTAACTTACCATTCGTGCGTTATAACGCACAACTGCTTTATCAACATTAGAGACGAAGTAAAAGGCCTTTATTACATGACAAAAGCAAATGCGCAGCCTTCTGCTATTTCAAAAAGCATTGCTCAACACCTGCAATCAGTTCGTACAGGGCGAGGCCTTTCACTTGATAAAACCGCCAAATTAACAGGGGTGTCCAAAGCCATGCTTGGGCAAATAGAGCGAGGTGAGTCTAGCCCAACTATCGCTACCTTATGGAAAATAGCCACAGGTCTTGCATGTTCTTTTTCTTCTTTCTTGTCTGGTGACGAAACAGCACCTACGTCTCAACACGCAGATGATAAGTTCGCTAACGACCCAAACGTAACCATTAAAACGCTATTCCCGTTTAATGCAGTCACTCAGTTTGAAATGTTTGAGCTTTGCTTGAAGGACTTTCATGAGCAGCACTCTTCGGCGCACCAAATAGGTGTAACAGAACACATTCACGTATTACAAGGGAAGTTAGGGGTTTTGCAAGATGGTCAATGGCAAGCCTATCAAGCGCAAGAGCAATGTATATTGCACGCAGATCAGCCACACGGTTATCGAGATGAAGTAGGAGAAACGCGCTTTGTTGTGGTAATTCACTACCCTGTTTAAAGTGGCTAAGTAATGTTTTTTGAGCGGCTAGAAAGCCTTTGTAAAAAATCGCTTCTACAAAAGCAAGCTAATTAGAAACGGTACTCTAGGGATATTTATGAAAAGCCTAATTACTGTAATAGTGATTAGGCTTTGAATTAAATGCTCAATTGATATTAGAGAATAGATTGCGTTCTACTGATCGCTCGCTCACAAACTATCGTCGTTAAGATTAAGCGCACCACGAAGGAAGTTTAGCAGCGTACAAATTTCGGCTGACATCAGCGCAAATTCCGCGTCAAGGCGCGCTTCTACCTGATCTTTTGGTACGTCGTCAGTTTCTTCTTTAATGCGGTCGGTGAACTTAATACGTTTAATTGCACCATCTTCACACATAATAGCCGTTAGCGTCTCTGCATATTCAAATGCGACTTTTTGGACCAGCTTACCTGCATCTAGGTGAATAGTAATTTCTTCGCTGTCTAGCGGCTGGTTTTTACAGCGGATAACGCTGCCTGTGTCATCAGTTGATTTAAATTCAGCTTCTTCAAGTAAGCCTACGCCTTCAGGCGTTGCCTCAGTAACCCAATGGGTAAGTTCGCTTTGAAGGCTTCTGCGCGTAAACGGCACAACAGGCAGCGAGCCTATGGCCTTTCTTACCATGGCCAAAAAGGCTTCGGCTTTGCCGTCAGAAGACGCATCAACCACCACCAAATTGTCGGCTAACGAGATAAAACCATGAGTGTAGGTGTTTTTTGTAAAGGCCTGAGGCAGCAAGCGGGTTTGAATTTCTTGCTTAAGGTCGGCTTTGGCTTTTTTGCCAACCGGCGAGCCTGTTTCCATTTCTATCTTGGCTGCCATTTCATCAAGTTCAGCATTAACCACAGCAGAAGGAAGAATCTTTTCTTGTTTCTTTAGCGTTATCCAAAAACGCTGTTGAACAACGTGAAACATGGTGCCTTGCTTACCAGCCTGAGAAAACGGGGAAGCAAACCCCATAGTTGCCATATCTTGGCTGCCGCACGGGCGGAAAGCATGCTCGTTAAGGGCACGCTCTAAATCGCCCTCATCTAGCGATAGCGGTTGAGTAATTTGATAGGCTTTTACATTTTTAAACCACATAGTGTAAGCATTCTCTTGATAAAAATAGGGCGCAAGCGTACCAATGTAAGTGGCACTGCGCAATTGAATAAAAAGGTATTAAGTCATGACTGTACGCTTAACGTGCGACCTGTCTAAAAATGAATACTAGGCGTGTCACGTACTCTTTTTGGGGAAGCGAATAGTATAATGCAAGCCTTGCTCTGGCGCACTTTGCGCTTCAATATGCCCGTTTAGTGACTGCGTCACTAAGTTATACATAATATGCGTTCCCAAGCCACTGCCGCCTTGTCCACGTTTTGTTGTGAAGAAGGCGTCAAACAGTTTTTCTAATGCCTCTTCATTTAGCCCGTTACCATTATCGGTGTAGTCGATAACCACATTGTCACCCGCGTCTTTCACCACTAAATTAATGGTGCCGGTGGTTTTACCTTCAAAGCCGTGGGTAAGCGAGTTCACAACCATATTGGTAACAATTTGTGCAATAGCGCCAGGCGCACATTTCACTACTAAGTTGTCGGGGCAAGAGACATTAATTTCATACTCGGTATGTTTAAAGCTTGGTTTAAGCGACAGAATAATCTCATTAATGTAGTCGCCAAGTACAAATTCTCGTTCTGTTTCACTTGTCTGGTCTACCGCTACTTGCTTGAAACTGGCAATGAGATCAGAAGCGCGCTCTAAATTGTTCAGTAGCAGTAGGGCGGTTTGTTCTGCTTCATCAATAAAGCTCGACATGCTTTTACTGGTTAGGCTTTTATCTTCAAAGTCGGTTTTTAGGTTATTTAGGCGCTCTTGAAGAAAGCTTGCTGCGGTAACGCTTACGCCTAACGGCGTATTCACATCATGGGCGATACCTGCAACTAAACCACCAAGCGACGCCATTCGCTCAGACTCTACAAGTTGTTCTTGAGTCTGACGAAGCGTATTCATGGAGTTAGCTAATTCTTGATTACGTTTTCTAAGCTCAGCTTCTATGTACTGACGGTTCTCGTTTTCTTGGCGCAACTCCCGCTGATGGGCGATAAGTTCGTCTTTTTGCTGCTCCAAATCCAGCATAATTTGAGAAAGAGAAGCGGTTTTCTTTGCCACCTCTTGTTCTAAAATAAGGTTTTGGTCGTCTAACTTTCTGTTGGCGAGGGTTAATTCGCTTTTGGCGTCGTTAAGATTGTTTTTCGAAACTATCAAATCGTCAATGACGCCGTTGTACGACTCTTTGAGCTGTAAAAGCTCGTTATCGTCTTCTAGCTCTATATTGATTTTGCTGTCTCTGAGGTGCTCGGGGTCGAAGTTACCCATTTGTTCGGTAATACTTTGAAGCGGCTCTGAGAGCATAGTGCGAAAGGCTGTCATGAACAGAAATACAAGAAATGTGGTTTTTACGATAGCGTTTCCGATAAGGAAAAATACGCCCACCTCTATGCGACTAAAAATAGTATCAAAACTAGAATAAAGGGTAACATCACCCACCGTTGATTCGCGTCCCGAAAACTTAAAAACGAGAGGGAAACTGTAGCTGAATACCCCGCCAGAATGGTCTTCGATAACTTCGCGATCAATGGGCGCAAGTGAACGTTTTGCACGAATACCATAGTCTGCAATGTAGTTGCCGTTTTCTCCGCGAACCTGCAGGCCTTCAACGATGGGCAGTGACATCAGCCCTTCGGAGATGGCGCGGACCTGATCGTTATTGAGCTCCCACATTGCGCGGGTAAGGCTAGAGGAAAACGTGTTCTTCAAAGTTTGAAGTTCGCTTTCTACGTGATTTTTAGTGCTGAGGTACTCTGTGAAGATCTGTCCTATTGTTACCAGAAGAGTCAGCGAGAAATACACCGATAACACTCTGGCTAAGAGCTTCCTTGATAACCCTGTCTTGACCGCAGTCATTGATAAACATACCCCTGTTACATCAGACTCTATATTCTCTATACATAGTTTCGAGCGTTGCGTTTTAGCATAGAGTGATTGGTAATTTCGACGATTCAAGAATATGCGTAAAAGAAATAATAAACAAGATTAAGCGCTTAAACTTTGGGCGAAGTTGTTTTATTACCGTATTAAACTTGACACATTAATGTAATCGTTTTAATAAAACTGTCACAGACCACATTAATAATAACGGCGTTTAATAATGAGCAGGAATATAACGATGTCTCGTACAGTGTTGGTGGTTGAGGACGAAGCGCCTATCCGTGAAATGCTTAAGTTCGTACTTGAGCAGTCGGGCTTTAATATTATTGAAGCCGAAGATTATGACATCGCGCAAGAAAAAATTTGCGAACCCTATCCGGATTTAATCTTATTAGATTGGATGCTGCCGGGAGGAAGCGGTGTACAGCTAGCGAAAAGTTTAAAGCAACATGAATTTACCCGTGATATACCGGTAATTATGCTTACCGCGCGTGGCGAAGAAGAAGACAAAATTCGCGGCCTTGACGCAGGTGCTGACGATTACGTCACCAAGCCTTTCTCTCCTAAAGAGTTAGTGGCGCGAATAAAAGCGGTCATGCGCAGAGTAACACCGACCTCAAACGAAGAGCCTATCGAATTTAACGGGCTTAAGTTAGAGCCGGTTTCCCACCGTGTTATGGCTAACGAAGAGCCCCTAGACATGGGCCCAACTGAGTTCAAGTTATTACACTTTTTTATGACGCACCCAGAGCGTGTGTACAGTCGAGAACTTTTACTTGATAACGTGTGGGGAACAAACGTGTATGTAGAAGATAGAACGGTAGACGTTCATATCCGACGCCTGCGCAAAGCTATCTCTCGTCATGGCCATGATGCTATGATCCAAACCGTACGCGGTGCGGGCTATCGTTTTTCTACTAAACTGTAATTAACGAAGATGTTAAGGGAGTGGCAATGCGCTATTCCCTCTTGCCTTTACGCTTTTTGAGCGAATGTATTTTCCACCATTAACAACGCGAGTTATTTCATGTATTACCCTTTCTCTTGGTTGAGAAGTACACTGCGACTAGTGCTATTCCTTGTGGTTTTTGCGCTGGTGGGGTGGTATTTGGATGACATGTTGTTCGCAGTAGCAATAGGTGCAACCCTGCTCTTATTGTTTAATTATTGGCACCTTTATAAACTTAACCGTTGGCTATGGCATAGCCGTAAGATGTCTCCACCTACTGTGCGTGGCGTGTGGGAGCATATCTATGAAGGCATTTACTATCTTCAGCGCCGTAACCGCAATAAACGCAAGGAATTGGGCGAATTGGTTAAGCGCTTCAGAGAAGGTTCTGAAGCCCTGCCAGATGCCGCTGTGGTAGTTGATGCTAAGGCGTGTATTATTTGGTGTAACCGCCTAGCGCGACTAGATTTAGGGCTTAAGTGGCCACAGGATTCAGGCCGTCGAATAGACAACTTGCTGCGACATCCTGAGTTTATTCAGTACTTTCATGCAGGTAACTATAAATACCCGATTGAAGTACCGTCGCCAACTAATCCGAATAAAACCTTTGAATATCGCATCATGCCCTACGGGGAAGAGCACTTGCTGCTTATTGCCCGTGATATAACACGGGTTTCTCAACTTGAAGAAATGCGCAAAGATTTTGTGGCCAATGTATCTCATGAGCTTCGCACGCCGCTAACGGTGATTAATGGATATTTGGAAATTCTTCCTGTAGATGAAGAATCAGACCCGTTTATGCATAAAGCGATGAAGGAAATGACATCGCAAACCCATCGCATGCAAAACCTGATAGAAGATTTGCTGGTATTGTCACGCATTGAGGCAAGTTCAGAACGCATTTACGAAAACGTGGTCAATATTCCTACAGTGCTAGCCCAAGTGGAAAGAGAAGCACAGGCGCTCAATAAAGAAAAGAACCACAAAATAAACTTTCATATTGATGAAGAGCTTTATGTATTTGGCGTAGAAACCGAACTTAGAAGTGCTTGCTCAAACTTGGTGTTCAATGCGGTGCACTACACACCTGCCGGTGGTGAAATTAATGTGTACTGGCGACGTAAACCCAATGGCGCGCAATTTTCTG
This sequence comes from Alteromonas sp. G5_S2_22_S1, assembly GCF_054968525.1. NCBI lineage: Bacteria > Pseudomonadati > Pseudomonadota > Gammaproteobacteria > Alteromonadales > Alteromonadaceae > Alteromonas > Alteromonas sp. G5_S2_22_S1. Next base: position 162,836 of record NZ_JBQKUJ010000002.1, read on the forward strand.
TGGTAGATAACGGTGATGGTATTGAGCCAAATCATCTAAACCGCCTTACCGAGCGCTTTTATCGCGTGGATAAAGCGCGCTCTCGCAAAACCGGTGGATCGGGGCTGGGCCTATCCATTGTAAAACACGTGCTAAGTCATCATAATTCTCGCCTAGAGATTACGAGTACACTTGGCGAGGGCAGTAACTTCTCGTTTGTATTAGATAAAGAACTTATTGCTGAGCAGCTGTAGTGTTTAAGGTTTTTAAAAGTGATAGTTATGCAATCAGAACACCAGGTGATTACGGGGGAGTATCAGTGAGCGTACATCGTTTTAGCCTGTTAAGCTTGGTCTTTTTTGGTTGTACTCTATTGTCGTTAAAAACGCCAGCCGTGGTTTTAGAGCAAGAGCGTGAACAGACCGTGACGAAAGCCTATCAAGTGCCGGCTTACGAACGTGTACCGGGCGTAGCGGGGAAGATATCTTCAGTAGGTTCAGACACATTGGCGAACTTAATGACCTTTTGGTCTCAAGAGTTTAAAACGCTTTATCCTCAAGTAGGCTTTCAAATTCAAGCTTCGGGTTCATCGACTGCCCCTCCAGCGCTTATCGAAGGCACCGCGACAATAGGGCCAATGAGTCGTGAACTAAAGCCTAGCGAAATAAGAGACTTCACCCGCACACACGGTTATCCACCCACAGTATTAAAAGTGGCAATGGATGCCATCGCAATTTTTGTTGATAGACGCAACCCGCTACCGGGTATGACCCTTGATCAGGTGGATGCGGTTTTTTCCGAGACCCAGTTTTGTGGTAGCGATAATGAAATTACGACGTGGTCTCAACTCGGGGTGAATGACGTAGCGTACCGTTCTCCTATCCGGCTATATGGCCGGAACTCAGTATCGGGAACCTATGGTTTATTTAAAGTCATGGCGCTGTGTGACGGCGATTTTAAAAATACGGTGAACGAGCAGCCGGGTTCTGCATCGGTGGTGCTGTCGGTAGCCAGCGGTACTGGCGCCATCGGTTATGCTGCCTATGGTTATAAAACCGCGGGCGTGCGCGCACTGCCATTAGGTGAGTCTATGGACAACTTAATCCCCATGTCTATCGATACTGTTCGCAATGAATCCTACCCCTTTGCTCGCTTTCTTTATTTAGTTATCAATAAAAAGCCGGGCGAACCGTTACCCACCCTAGAACGAGAGTTTTTACGGTACATATTATCTAAAGAAGGGCAGCGACAAGTATTAAGGGATGGGTATTTCCCCATTCGTGAAGATGTGCTTGTTCGTCAGCGTCGCTTGTTGAGTGAATAATTAAGCGCCAAGCTATAGTGCTTACACCGCTTTTTGCCATAGCTCGCCCTGTCATAATAGCGTCATAAAAAATGCGTCCATGCGCCCAATGGCATCTATCTTGTGCTTTTTTAACTTGAACCGACGTTGAGTAACCTCTTTCACATCACAGCCATAAAGACGACGAGTAGTTTGCCAGCATCAAAAAAATAGTTAAAAACTAAAAGCTTGAACGGAGTTAGTCGTTTTAACTTGCTTTTTTTAGCTCAAAAATGAACTTTTTCCGTGAAACTTTTGTTACAGCGCCTTAATGTAACAAATGTGTCATCTACCTTAGGTAAAGTTTCCGCGTTTTCAAAATCCATAATTATACCGTACTTGGAGAAACACATGGAACTTAAGCAACTTTTCAAAGCTTCGGCTATCGCTACAGCGCTTGTGCTAGCAGGCTGTGGCGGCGACATCAATATCAGTGAAGGCGATATTGATAACAGCGTAACTAATAACAACGGTGGCGACACTGGTGGTGATACAGGTGGCGATACAGGTTCAGATGATACAGCTCCAGGTGAATCAAGTACTTTCCTTAGCGGCGAAGTAAGCGACGCATTCGGTCAAGACGTTGAAGTTCGCGTACTTACCGGCCGTTTAACTGCAGATGACGCAGACGACCAAGGCGTAATCACACTAACTAACGACACAGTATGGGCACTTGAAGGTCCAGTATTTATCGGTAACGACAAAGCAGACAGCGTAACGCTTGCTATTGAAGAAGGTACAATAATCTTCGGTCGTACTGGTGCAGATTATCTGGTTGTAAGCCGTGATTCAAAAATTGAAGCAGAAGGTACTGCATCTGCTCCTATCATCATGACATCATTCAATGACGTGGTAGGTGATGAAGTTGGCGCAGGCCAATGGGGTGGCGTTGTTATCCTTGGTAACGGTACGTCAACTAAGTGTCCACAAGATGGTTCTGACTGTGCGCTTCAAGTAGAAGGTGCAGAAGAAGGTGCGGTATTCGGTGGTACTGACGATACAGACAACTCTGGTATCCTTAAGTACGTTGTTGTTAAGTATGCGGGCTTTGAAATTGCACCAGACAATGAACTTAACGGTATTACTTTTGGTGGTGTTGGTTCAGGTACAGAAGTTGATTACGTACAGGTTCACAGCAACGCTGATGACGGTGTTGAATTCTTCGGCGGTGCGGTTAATGCGAAACACTTAGTACTTACTGCTAACCAAGATGACTCAGTAGACTGGGACAACGGTTATAAAGGTAAGCTTCAGTATGTTTACGTGCAGCACGCTGCTGACAACTCTGACGCTAACCGCGGTATCGAAGGTGACGGTGACGGCGGTGACGGCCTTGAATTCTCTAAGCCAATGATCGCTAACATGACAGTTATCGGTAACACGTTCGACACAGCCGATGCTGACTCTGAAGGTCTTCTACTTCGCGACCAAACTGGCGCAAATCTAATGAACTTCCTTATCACTGGTCCAGAAGCAATGGGCGAGTGTTTAGAAATGGACACTGACGAAACGGTTCAAGCTAACCTTTCTGACGGTGACCTAACCATGACTTATTCAGCAATTGCATGTTCTGAGCCGTTTAACTCACCTGAAGGTGCCGTTGATCTAGAAGCGTGGTTCACAGGCCAAGACGGCAACCAGCTTATCGCGTTTGAAGACCGTGCTAACCTTGGTCTAAACCCTGACGGTACATTAACCGCAGAAAGCGCGCTTCTTACAGCGGGTGGCGACGCGTCTACATTGCTTGATACTTTCTTTGAAGCGAACACATTTGTTGGTGCGGTTGGTGAAACTGACTGGCGTGAAGGTTGGGCATTTGGTTTCGGTGGCGGTAACATCGAGCTAGTACAATCTGCTTCAGGCTGTCCATCAGGTACCACTTCAATTACACCAGTAGACGGTTCAACCACTACGTGTGAAGTGTCTGGTACTATTACATCTGACCTTACGCTTACAGAAGGTAACTTCTACGCGCTTTCAGGTGCAGTATTTGTAGGTGGAGATAAAGAGAACAGCGCAACCCTTACTGTTGAGCCAGGCGTAACCGTTTACGGCGCGTCGGGTAACGACTACCTAGTAATCAGCCGTGACTCTGAAATCAACGCAAACGGTACTGCTGAAAACCCAATTACATTCACTTCACGTGACCACGTTGTTGGCGGTCTAGAAGCGGGTGAAGCTGGTCAATGGGGCGGCATGATCGTGCTAGGTAACGGTGAATCAACTAAATGCCCTCAAGACGGTACGTCATGTTCACTTCAGGTTGAAGGTGCACAAGAAGGTGCAGTGTTTGGCGGAACTGACAACACAGATAGCTCAGGTACACTTCGCTATGTACGTGTAATGCACGGTGGTTTTGAAATCGCACCAGATAACGAACTAAACGGTATTACGTTTGGTGGTGTGGGCTCTGGTACTACTGTTGAGTATGTACAGGTTCACAAAAACGCAGATGACGGTGTTGAGTTCTTCGGTGGTGCAGTAAACGTTAAGTACCTTACGCTAACCGGTATTCAAGACGACTCTGTAGACTGGGATAACGGCTATAAAGGTAAGCTACAGTTTGTTCTTGTTAAGCACGCAGACGACAACTCTGATGCTAACCGCGCAATTGAAGGCGACGGTGACGGCGGCGACGGTACAGCGTTCTCTAACCCAATGATTGCTAACATGACGATTATTGGCAACGAGTTCGATACTGCTGACGCTGATTCAGAAGGTGTTTTACTTCGCGACCAAACTAACGCACAGCTTTACAACTTTGTTGTAACAGGCCCTGCAGGCATGGGTGAGTGTTTTGAAGCTGACCTAAGCGATGGCGACACTACGCTACTTGCTAACATGGATGGCACTAACACGCCACAGCTTACTTTTGAAACGTCAGTACTAGCTTGTGCTGAAAACATCAATAACTCTGGTGATTTCGACCAAGAAGCATGGTTTACTGCGCAAACTGGAAACACGTTGCTAGATAACACTGCGACAGTACTTAACGGTATCTACACAGTAGATGCAACAGTTGCAACAGATGTGTCTACACTAGATAGCTTCTTCTCTTCAGTAGACTTTATCGGTGCAGTAAAAGACGCTGACAACGATTGGACAGCGGGTTGGACTGTAGGTCTTGAATAAGGCCTAACCCATTAAGCCCTAGACAAGCAAGTGCGTTGCAAAAGTAGCGCACTTGCTTTTAAGTTTGTAAGACACGAATTTTATTCGTGACAGTATTCCTTTCTAAAGAGGTTCATCATGAACAGACCTGCTAACAGGTTTCTTCTAAAACCCATCAGCTTAGCCGTTGCTGCAAGCATGTTGCTTCCAACGTCTATAGCTTTCGCTCAATCAAATGAAGATGAAGTGATTGAGGAAGTTGTCGCTACTGGTACACGCCTAAAGGGTACCGCAACGGCAGTAATGGAAGAACGTAAAAACCAAGCTTTCGTAGCAGATATTATGGGTGCTGAGCAAATAGCTCGTACCGGTGATAGTGATGCAGCGGGAGCGCTTCGTCGTGTAACTGGTCTAACATTGGTAGATGGTCGATTCATCTACGTTCGTGGTCTTGGTGAGCGTTACTCATCAACACAATTAAACGGTGCCATTGTTCCAAGCCCAGACCCTACGCGTAATGTTATTCCTCTCGATTTATTCCCATCGAGTATTATTGAGAGCCTAGCGGTTCAAAAATCGTATTCACCGTCAATGCCTGCAGCATTCGGTGGTGGTAACGTAAATATCCGATTAAAATCTATACCTACACAGCGCGTGTTTAACGTATCTGCAGCCGTTGGTATCGATACGGAAAACTCTGGTGACGTGTTAGATTATGCCGGTGGCGGTCGCGATTGGACAGGTGAAGACGACGGCACACGTGCTGCGTCTGCCGCTATTCAAGAACGTTGGCATTCTAAAAACTTCTTAGACGACCTGGAGCCAGAAGAAGCACTAGAGTTGTTTAAAGGCGTGAACAGAGAATACGGGCTAGAAAGAGAGTCTGCTGATCCTGATATGCGCGTGAACGTCACTTATGGTGATAGTTACGATTATGATGACGACTGGCGCTTTGGCTTTTTGGTAACTTCACGTTATTCAGCCCAAACCCGCTCTTCTGAAGAATACGAACTACAAGACCCTGACTTAGTGGGCGATGACATTATTAATGTACGCTTCTTTGATGATATCCAAGGTACTGAGCAAACGGTTACCTGGTCTTCACTATTAACACTAGGTGTAGACTATAACCGTCAACATCGTATTGATTATAGTCTTATTGTGCTAAACGATACCCGCGATGAAATTCGTGAAATGTTTGGTAATACGGAAAACTTGAACCAAGCAGAAGGGTTGCGTATTCGCGATATCGACGTTCAATATGAAGAGCGTTCGCTTTATACCAATCAGCTTAAAGGTCAGCACACCATCCCTGAACTAAACTTCATGGGCATTGACTGGACTTACTCATTAGGTCGCTCAGTACGTCACGCACCGGGTAACTTCAACGCGCGTTTCGTAATGGAAGACGCGAATGAGGACGGTATCTTCGACGCCGAGAACGAAATCTTCTTGTCAGATGCACAAACTGCTGCACGTTATACTTTCCAAGACCTTCACGATCGCTTGGAGAACTTTGGCTATAACGTGACTTACCCAATGTCATTCGGTAAGTGGGAAACTGAGTACAAAGTGGGCGCAAGCTTTGTTACGAAAACGCGTACTGCTGAAAACCGCCGTTTCGACATCAATACACTTGGTGTTGAAGACCGCTCTATTTTAGATGGTAACGACTTTAGTGAAATCTTCAGCGACGATGTGTTAGACACGCTTTCACTGTCTAGCCGCCCACTTATTCGCGACACGACCATTGCGGGCGATGATTACGTAGCAGGTCAAAAAATCGATGCTTACTATCTAGAAGCTGATTTCTTCTACGACAACAAGTGGCGTTTCACTGGTGGTGCACGTTATGAAGACTTCCGTCAGGTAGTGGCGCCATTAGACCCGCGTACTAATCAGTTTGATTTAAGTGACGAAGCCGATCGTTCGCAGTTAGCGTTCCAAGAAGACGGGTTTTATCCAGCGCTTGCTGTAACCTACTTCCTTGAAGATGATATGCAACTGCGTGCAAGTATTGGTCAAACGGTAGTTCGCCCAGATCTTCGTGAAGTATCTTCAGCGACTTACCTAGACCCGTTAACTAACTTCCCAATCGCGGGTACGCCGGGTGTAAGTACGACTGATATTATTAACTATGACTTACGTTGGGAATGGTACCGTGAAGCAGGCAATAACCTATCGGTAGGCTTATTCTACAAAGATATGGAAGCGCCAATTGAATCGGTACAGTCTCCGGCCCAGGATGGCCCACCGCTTATTCGTATTGCTAATGCTGAATCTGGTGAAGTTTACGGGGTTGAAGTTGAGTTCCTTCAAGACTTAGCCTTTATTGGCGATGGTATTTGGGACAACCTATTTACTACCGGTAACATTACCGTGAGTGACTCTGAAATTGTACTTGACCGTCAGAACATTGTAGAGCAAACCGGTGTATCTGCGGCGATTACCAACGTTGAACGTCGTATGACGGGTCACTCTCAGTATGTGTTAAACATGCAGTTAGGTTACGACTCAGACAACGGCGAACACTCTGCGTCGTTGGTATACAACGTATTTGGTGAGCGTATTCTCATTCCGGGTATCGATGGCTTCGACGATAACTTCGAACAGCCATTCCACTCACTGGATATGGTTTACAAGTACTACCCAGACTTTAATAGCACTGTCACATTACGTGTTCAGAATATCTTAGGTGAAGATCGTGAAATTGAGTTTAACGATACGCTGCTTAGGTCTGAGACACGCGGGACAGGTATTAGATTGTCGTTTAAATACGACTTCTAAATCTGAACTTGATACAAAGGCCGCTAATCAGCGGCCTTTTTTATATGCCATAGATGACACTTTTGGTTTATTTATGACAGTTCCGTAATAAAACTGTCACAGAAAACTCCTATCCTACGCCCAGAAATTTATAGTCGGATACAACCGATTTCTTTTAACTTTAAAGGTTTGAATGTATGAAGCTTATCAATGCCTTGCTTGTAGCTGGTGCGCTTAGCGCGACACCCGTGCTTGCACAAGACGATGAAGTCTTAAAACCCGTTGTCGATGAGGCAGCGAAAATAAACGAATCAGCAGCGAAGTCGCAAGAAAAAATCAACGGCATTACTGACCAGATTGACAGCAAACTTCAACAGTTCAAAACATTGATGAAAGAAATCGAAGGCCTTGAGGTTTATAACACTCAGCTTCGTAAGCAAATCAATAACCAAGAACAAGAAATGGCAGACCTAAACGCTGCTATTGATGAAGTGTCTGTTGTTGAGCGTCAAATCACGCCACTCATGATGCGTATGATTGACGGTTTAGAGCAGTTCGTTGAACTAGACGTTCCTTTTCTTCCAGAAGAGCGCGCGAATCGCGTAGCTGACCTTCGCGCCATGATGGACCGTGCCGACGTTGCTGCGTCTGAAAAATTCCGTCGCGTAATGGAAGCTTACCAAGTAGAGATGGACTACGGCCGCACAATGGAAGCGTACAGCGGTATTCATTCAATTAACGGTCAAGAGCGTGATGTTGAATTCCTACGCCTTGGTCGTACAGCGCTAATTTATCAAACACGCGATGCGAGCATGCAGGGTGTTTGGAACAAGCAAACCCGTCAGTGGGAAGAGCTTGATAGCAGCTATCGTACACAAATTACAAAAGGTCTGCGCATGGCGAAGAAGCAACTTGCACCAGACTTGCTAATGCTGCCAGTGGCAATTACAGACTAAGAGGTTGATAAGAATGTTTAACACAGTAAAACGTATCGCTGTTGGTCTAGCAGCCCTTAGCATCAGCGTTGGTGCTTTCGCACAAAGCGACCGTGCAATGGACTTAGACGCACTTCTTAAGCAACTAGAAGAAGGTCAGTTTGCACAGTCACAGCAAAATAAACAGCGCGAGCGGGACTTCCAAGCGCAACGTGCAGAGCAAGATCGCATTCTTCGCGAAACGCGTCAGCAGCGCGATCAAATGTTAGCGCAGTCTGAGCAGCTTGAAACTCAATTCGAAGAAAACGAATTTAAACTAGCAGATCTTAACGGTGCACTAGACACCCGTCTAGGTTCACTTAAAGAGCTATTCGGTGTGTTGCAGCAAATTGCTGGTGACACGAAAAATAAATTCTATAACTCAGTTATTTCGGCCCAAATCCCAGGCCGCTCTGATTTCCTAGATCAGATGGCACAGGACATGGGTTCAAGTTCTAAACTTGCTTCAATTGAAGAAATTGAGCGCGTGTGGTTCGAAATGCAGCGTGAAATGACGGAATCAGGCAAGGTGACTACTTTTACCACTGACGTTGTTGAAGCAGGCGGCGAGAAAGTGAACAAGTCTGTTGTACGTGTAGGTCCGTTTGCGCTAGTTGCCGACGGTAAATACCTAGACTACAACGGTGTAACAGGCACAGTGTCTGAACTAGTGCGCCAGCCAGCTGACCGTTACAACGATTCTGCGGCAGAACTTCAAGCATCAAATGGTGAGCTAGTCCAGTTCGGTATCGACCCAACAGGGGGTTCTATCCTAGGTCTTCTTGTTCAAGCGCCTAATCTTAAAGAGCGTGTAGAGCAGGGCGGTGTAGTAGGTTACATCATTCTTATCGTTGGTGCGTTCGGCTTATTACTTGCACTTGAGCGCCTAGTAACACTTACGCTAACGCGCATGAAAGTGAACAAGCAGCTTAAGAGCAAAGAAGTGAATACAAACAACCCGCTTGGCCGTGTACTTAAAGTGCGTGACGAGTATCCAAACGCAGACGTAGAAGCGCTTGAGCTTCACCTTACTGAAGCGATTTTGGGCGAAGTGCCTAAGCTAGGTCGCAACCTAACTATCATCAAGATTATCTCAGTAGTTGCACCGCTTATGGGTCTACTAGGTACGGTAACCGGTATGATTAACACCTTCCAAGCGATTACCTTGTTTGGTACAGGTGACCCGAAACTAATGGCTGGTGGTATTTCAACAGCACTTGTAACAACAGTACTAGGTCTTGTTGTAGCGATTCCGATGACACTGCTTTATGCAATGCTAAACACACGTTCTAAGAACATTGTGTACATCCTACAAGAACAGGCGTCTGGCGTAATTGCAGAGCGCGCTGAGCGAGGCTAATCATGATCGAGTTTCTAGAAGCAATTCGCGACTTCACAGAAACAGGTGGCCAGGTTCTCCTGGTCATCGGTCTGCTGATATTCGTTATGTGGCTTTTGATCCTCGAGCGTGCGATGTATCTGATGGTTTGGCACAAGCAGGCCAAGAAAGAAGCGATAGCAATGTGGACAGCACGTGCCGACCGCTCTTCTTGGTTCGCTGAACAAGTTCGTCAGAAAACGATTTCACAGTTAACCATGCGCCTTAACGGCAGCATCCCCATTATCCAGTCACTGGTTGCGCTTTGTCCGCTACTGGGCTTGATGGGAACGGTTACCGGTATGATTGAAGTGTTCGATGTAATGGCGATTGCGGGTTCAGGTAATGCTCGTTCAATGGCGTCAGGTGTATCGAAAGCCACTATCCCGACAATGGCGGGCATGGTTGGCGCACTCTCAGGCGTATTCGCCGCTACTTGGTTAACTCGTATGGTGAAATCAGAACGCACGCATCTTGAGGATGCATTGATTATTCAACGTTAATGCTAGTTAAGCGTTAAGGTAAGGTATTTATTATGAAGCAGCACTTTCAAAACCTAGTCGATGAGGAAGAAGCAAACATCGACATGACGCCCATGCTGGACGTTGTATTTATCATGTTGATCTTCTTTATCGTGACTGCGTCATTTGTGAAAGAAGCCGGTATTGATGTTAACCGTCCAGAAGCAGCCACGGCTGTGAAAAAGGATCGCGCCAACATTCTTATCGCTATTTCAGATAAAGGTGAAATTTGGATTAACAAACGCCGCATCGACGTTCGTGCAGTACAGGCGAACATTGAGCGTTTGCACGCTGAGAACCCTCAGGGAACTGTTGTTATTCAAGCTGATAAAAAGGCCACAACAGAAACTTTGATTAAGGTTATGGATGCGTCGCGAGCCGCCGGCGTTTACGATGTTTCGATTGCAGCCCAAGAGCCATAAATCATGCCACGATATTTAATCGCATTTGCACTATCCCTTGCGATCACGTTAGGCCTGTTCTTCTTGATGCAATCGCTGATCAAGATGGGTGGCAGCGCACTAACTGAACCGCCTAAGGGAAGCGTGCTTGACTTTGTAAGGGTCAAGCAGGATGAACAGGTTGAGAAAAAAGATCGTAAGCCGAAGAAGCCACCTAAGCCAGAAGAGCCGCCACCGCAGATGGAGCAGCCTCAAATGGACTCACCTTCTCCTGATGCAGAAGGCACGTCGATGGACTTTGGCGCTGAAGTGGGTGATGACATCTCACTGGAAGGCGGGTTGGCCCTTGAGTCTGGTGACGGTGAATACTTGCCCATTGTTAAGGTTGCGCCGGTTTATCCACGACGTGCGCTTCAGCGCGGTATCGAAGGCTTCGTTATTGTGGAATTTACAGTAACTAAGCAGGGCGCGGTGCGCGACCCCATTGTTGTTGAAGCTAACCCTTCAGGTATTTTTGAGCAAGCGGCCATTGATGCAGCAATGAAGTTCAAATATAAACCTCGTGTGGTAAATGGCGAAGCAACAGAGGTTTCTGGTGTGCAAAACCGTATTACGTTCCAAATTGACGGGTAACAGAACATGATGAGAAAACAGACGAATACATTGCTTAGTGCACTGGCGTTTGCATTTGCATCGGCCACGGTATCTGTACCTAGCATGTTGGTTGCCACCGACGCTGTTGCGCAAGCGCAAAAAGCAAGCGAAAAGAAAACCCGTCGCGTGCCTACGCTACGGGGCAAGGTGTACGAGCAGCTAGCCCGCGCACAAACGGCAGCGGATGAAGCGGGTAACGTTGAAGAAGCTATCGCTATTTTGAAAGAAGTAGAAGATAAGTCTGACTCAATGAACGCCTACGAAAAAGCCATGATGTACAACTTTTTCGGCTTCATTTATTACAATAATGAAGACTACGTTAAAGCGCTGGAATCGTTTGCCAAAGTGGTAGAGCAGCAGCCTATTCCTGAAAAGTTTGAAATGACCACACTTTTCAGTTTGGCGCAGCTTAACCTAATGCAGGGTAATTACGACGAAACCATCACCTATTTGGAGCGTTGGGAAAGTCTAAACACCGGTCCAGTACCTGTAAAAAACAAGGTGATAAAGGCCCAAGCGTACTATCAAAATAAACAGTACGACGAAGCTGCAATGTGGATTTCTGAAGCCGTTGCTGATCACGAAGCAGAAGGCATGATCCCTGATGAAGGTTGGTTAATTCTTCAACGTGCTATTTTCTATGAACTAAAGCAGCCTCAAAAGGTTAAAGACGTTCTTATTAAAATGGTGAAGTTGTTTGACGAACCTAAGTATTGGATCCAGCTCGCCGGTATGTACGGTGAGTTAGGTGAAGAGCGCAAGCAGTTGGCTATCATGGAAACCGCTTATCAGCGTGGTTTTGTTAATACGTCAGCTGACGTGTTCAACATGGCGCAGCTTTATTACTATCACCGTGTACCTTATAAAGGTGCTAAGTTGATGGAACAAGCGATGAACGATGGTGTGCTTGAGAAAAACTTGCGCAACCTTAAGTTCTTAGGACAAAGCTGGTCACTTGCTAAAGAGCAAGACAAAGCCATTCCAGTAATGATGCAAGCGGCTGAACTGTCTGAAGATGGCGAGCTAGACGCGCAGTTAGCGCAAATTCTTCTTAATGAAGAGCGTTTTGATGACGCAATAGCAGCGGCTGATCGAGCGGTTGAAAAAGGTGACTTAAGAAACCCTGGTTTGGTTTATTTAATCAAGGGCATGGCGCTTTACAACAAGAAGCAATACGCTCTAGCACTTAATCAACTAGCAGAAGCGGAAAAGCATCAGAAAAGCCGTGCTATGGCACAGCAGTGGAAACAGTTTGTTCAAGGCGAAAAGCGCCAAGCTGACGCACTGGCTTCCGAGCTAGGTGCAAGTTAAACCGTGAGCTAAAGCTTCACACGATAAAAAGGGTCGAGAATTCGACCCTTTTTTCTTGCCGTTGACCCGTCCTAAATAGCGTTGATACTTAATGTAAAGTTTGCTAGGTGATTAACTATCTTTCCTGTTAAAGCAAGCTGCCTATCGATATCATCGACCCCTCTGCCTCTAACGCATTCCAGTAACGTTTAGTTTCGATAATTTCTTCTTTAATTGATAAAAAACAGTCGACTAGGTCTGGGTCAAAATGGTCTCCGGCACCATTTGTTAAATGTGCAAACGCTTCATCGTCAGTCCATGCTTTCTTATAAGGGCGCTGCATGGTTAGTGCGTCGAACACATCCGCAATTGCAACAATACGCGCACTTTCGGGAATCTCTTCGCCAGTTAATCCTTCTGGATAACCTGTACCGTTCCATTTTTCATGGTGACATAGGGCTATTTCGGCGGCGAGGTTAAACAGCGGGGTTTCGCATTGAGAAAGAATTTTATGCCCTATTTGTGCGTGGGTTCGCATTACTTCCATTTCGCTGTCTGTAAGCCGGCGTGGGGCTTTCAAAATGGAATCGGGTATACCAATTTTCCCGGTGTCGTGCATGGGGGCGGCTTGCGCAAGCAGACATGCATCGTTATAAGACCACCCCGATGCAATAGCTAAACATTTACTGTAAGCCGCCATTCTCCAAATGTGGTGCCCGGTGTCCGTATCGTTGTAATGCCCTGCTGTTGCCAACATGGTAATGGCGCTCTGTTGACTTCTCGTTAGCTCTTCTGTGCGTGCGACCACAAGGTTTTCCGTGGTCTGCATTTGGTGTGCAAGGCTAATGTGAGTTTTAACTCGGGCTAGCGCAATACTGGGGGAAACGGGCTTAGTGATATAGTCGACCGCACCTAACTCAAAACCCTTTTCTTCGTTCTCGCCTTGACTTAGCGCGGTTACAAAAATGACGGGTATACGGCTCAATAGTTTATCCGACTTAAGCTGCCTACAGACTTCAAACCCGTCCATTCCCGGCATCATAATATCTAGCAGAATAAGATCGGGCGTGAACTGCTGCGTTATTTTCAGAGCGATGGCGCCAGATGGTGCTACTTTAACGTCATAAAAAGGGCCAAGAATTCCAAGTAAAATATCGATATTTGCCGGCTCGTCGTCAACAACGAGAATACTAAATCTATGTTTTGTTTTATTCTGTTCGGTCATTATTAATTTCATCTATCAGTGATTGCGCTACGACCAAAGCCCCTTCAAAATCATATATAGAGGCAAGCTTTTTCAATTGATTTAACGTATGTGAATGACCCAGCCCGAAGTGGCGAGCTGCAAGCGCTGTTATTAACTCAAGTGCCCTAGCATCGTAGGCTTCAAGGGCCTGTTTTACCTCTTTTAAAGAAGAGCGTAGTGATGCATTGTCCACATCGCTGTTTTCATTACACTCATTGCCCACGTCACTTTTATCAATAGTATGAGCAATTAAGCGAAGTGTTGCATCTAGCTCGAAGGAGATGACTGATATGTGCTTTGCGTTGATAGTATCAGGCCTCTGCTTCGCCTCCATAAAACGACGTAAACACCGTTCTAATGTTGTTGCTCCTATTTTCTGGGCGTCAGCAAGTAATTCGGTTAATAGCTGACTGGTGTGTGTCGGTTCGTGAAAAATATTGAGTAAATTAGACATTACGCTACGCTGGCTATAAGTTTCGTAAAAAGACAACAGTGAAGCGATAAATGCGTCTGTCTCGCTTGGCGGGGTAATTTCCATGTATCCGGCGTGTATGTGAATATCGATTGTGTGTACAATCTCGTCTGCGGTTGCGGGCTTTACTAAGTGATGACACATGCCGGCAGATAACGCTTTTTCAGACGCTTCATTCGTTTCATCCGCGCTCAACGCAATGATTGGGGTATAACACCCTTCTTTATGTGTAAGCGTTTCAGCGATGTCATAACCTGTTATGCCTGGAAGGTGGCAGTCCAGCAATATAGCGTCAAATGTATTCGACTTGCAGAGCGCTAGCGCTTGCTCGCCAGTCATCGCCGATACCACGTTGACGCCTAAATCTTTCAGTATCTGCTGACTTATTTCAACGCTAATTAAGTCGTCGTCGACCACTAACACGCGCTTATTCAATAGGCGCTTAGTTCGCCACTTTTTACTTTCCAGCCCTTCACTCGTTTTTTTGTTCGTCGACGCATGCAGCGGAGACAAAGCGGAAATAAGTTCACCTTCCGTGAAGGGAAGCTCGATAATCCGAATATTTTTAGAGAGGGATGTTCCGATTCGCTTTTGCACTTCTTCTTTGCTAAACGGACTTATTAGCACATTGCAGTTTAGCTCGTGGTATTCACCAAACTGGACATGACGTAAAAAGCTTTTCCAGCTGGACTCATCGACAGGTAAAAAAACAATGCTAAAGTCTGCTTGTTTAGGTAGAAGGTTCTCATTTGGGTCAGCTATGAGGCAGTGAATATTGAACCTTTGTAACGTTTGACAAAGGATTTGACAGCCTTGTTCTACGCTTTTATGTGTTTGAATACAAAGTACTTCAGAAGGGATGGACACAGGAAGAAGAGAGTCGCTTGGTTCAGTGTCTTCAATACAAATTGGCAGTGAAAATGCAAAATTAGTCCCTTCGTTAACCTTACTTTCAATGGTTAGTTCGCCACCCATTAGCTCAACGAGTCGTTTACAAATAGCAAGTCCTAACCCTGTACCGCCAAACTTTCTCGAGATTGATGCGTCTGCTTGTTCAAAAGCATTGAATAATTTGGTTTTACCTGTATCGCTAATGCCCATGCCGGTATCGCTTACGCTAAAACCGAGCTCGTTACCACGCTTATCAATTTTAAGCAAAACATGGCCTGTTTCTGTGAACTTGATGGCGTTACTCAAAAGGTTGAGCAAAACTTGGTAGATTTTCTCGCTATCACCACTGCACCGTATCTTGGTACTGCATCGAATATCGAAAAGAAGCTGAAGCTGCTTTTGTTGTGCCTTTACCTGAAATACTTGAGCCAGTTTATCTATGGTTTTCGTAAGAGTGAAAGGCTCGTCAAGAATGTCTATTTTATTGGCTTCAACTTTGGAGAAATCCAAGATGCTATTCATTAACTCAAGCAGCGCGTTAGAGCTTTTCTGGACTTTTTCTAAATATTGCTGGCGTTGGTCGTTATCCTGAGTCTCTAACGCCAAGTGCGTTAGACCGATTATTGCGTTCATCGGTGTTCTGATCTCGTGACTCATGGTAGCGAGAAAATCAGTTTTCGCTTTATTCGCACTTTGTGCTTCGTCATACGCCTTCTGTAGCTTATGCTCAATCGCTTTTTGACTGCTTATATCGTTGAAAACACCTACGTGCCCATCGGGTTTACCTTCGTTGTTAAGTAGTGGTACTGCTACAATGGAGATGGGAAACAGTCTCCCTCGTTTGTCGGTAAAAAAATCTTCGTAGGAAGTATAAGATTTCCCGTCGCGTATAGTGAGATTAACGGGGCATTGCTCTCTTTTAAGAAGGGTGCCGTCGCCTTTTTGATAGTGAACCGTATCGTGAAAACGGCGGTCTTGAAGTTCTTCTAACGTCCAACCTAGTAATCGAGAAGCGGCCGGGTTGAGAAACTGGGTCTTGCCCTCTGCGTTTACGGCGTAAACCCCTTCGCCGATGCTATCGGTGATGCTGCGGTAAAATGCTCGTCCTTCAGATAAGCTTTTCTCTAAACGCTTTTGCTGGGAAATGTCGGTAGCGATTACGATAAGGTGATCGACAAGAGGGGCTTTCTTTACAACAGGTACGACGGTGGCAAACACAAACCAAGGTTCGCCCGTTTTTCTTAAGCTGTGTACTTCGCCTTGCCAAATATTCCCTAAGGCAAGAGCGCTAAAAATTGCGCTTATATCTGAATTTGAAATGTTAGTAATATCGAAGGCTGTAATGTATTTACCAACAATTTCATGTTCTGCAAACCCTGAAAGTTCGCTACACTTTTCATTAGCGCTAAGAATTTTACCTTTTACATCCATGGTGACGACCATGCCATGTTTGTCCATGGCTTGTCGCTGCAGTAGCATAGCGTTCATAGTTCGATCCCTTTAAAGGGACGTCTTATAAAGCGAGTGGTTCGGTACTTGTTGACTGAGAATGTCATAAATTGCATAAGTGCAACGAAAGTGAAAAGTGTAAGGTTAAGTTTTAGCCAGAACTAAAACTTTTTCAATAAGCTAAGCTTATTCTTTGGTAGCAATAATCTGATTTTTATGTGAAAAACGCATAGGAAGTTATCACTATGCGTTTTCTGATTGCTTCTCTCTTCTAAGCTTACGCTGAACGTAATTCTCGACGTAAAATTTTACCCACTGTGGATTTGGGAAGTTCTTCTAATACGGTGATAGATTTTGGGATTTTGTAGTTGGTTAAGTGCTTTTTGCAGAATTCGGTTACATCATCGGTGGATACTTCACTGGATAACGTAATGTAGGCGCATACCCTTTCGCCAGTTTTATCGTCGGGCTTTCCTACCACTGCAGCTTCCATAACATTGGGGTGAGAGGTTAATACGTCTTCTATTTCGTTCGGGTACACGTTAAAGCCAGACACAATGATCATGTCTTTAAGGCGATCTACTATTTTTATAGCACCAGATTCTGTGCGTATGCCGATGTCTCCGGTTTTAAAAAAGCCATCTTCGGTCATGACTTTTGCCGTCTCGTCATCACGGTTCCAATATCCCATCATTACTTGTGGCCCGCGCACCGCTATCTGCCCAGAGTCGCCTTCTTCAACTGGTTTATCTTGGCTGTCTAACAACGCGACTTCCGTGCCTTCAAGTTCGTGGCCTACGGTGCCAATTTCTTCTTTGCCTGGAATATTAAATGACACAACAGGGGCTGTTTCCGATAAGCCGTAGCCTTCAGTAATGGTGTTACCCGTCACATCTTGCCAAATAGATACCGCAGCTTGTGTAAGAGCCGTACCGCCTGACATGGTGAGATGTAAATTAGAAAAGTCTAGTTTGGCAAATTCCGGGTGACGACCAAGGCCAACAAATAACGTATTAATACCCATGAAGGCAGATATTTTATGAGGTTTTAAGGTTTGTATAAAGCCGTCAATATCGCGAGGGTTTGGAATCAGGATAATTTGTGTTCCTTTGGCGAAAAGCGCCGTCATTCCTACGGTAAAGGCATAGATATGGTATAGCGGTAATGGGCACACCAACACTTCTTCACCGTCTTTAAAGCCATCGCCAATACGGTCAAGCATTTGAATACAGTTAGCAAGTACGTTTTTGTTACTTAACGCTGCCCCTTTCGATACCCCTGTGGTACCGCCTGTGTACTGCAGCATGGCAAGATCATCTAACTGAATCTTAGGGCGTTCGAATTGCGGAAGACCTTTGCCAATTTCTACCGCTTGGCTAAGGGATACTGTGCCATCTAATGCGGGGGCCGTATTGGGGTCTAAGAGCTCTGTTGCTGATGTGGTAATAACCGTATTGATACTCGTATCATTTTTAATACTAGTAAATTTAGGAAGTAAATCGCCAAGTATGACTAAGGCTTTTGCGCCGCTGTCAGTAAATTGATGCTTCATTTCGCGCTCTGTGTAGAGCGGGTTGGTATTCACTACCACTAAACCTGCGCGTAATGCAGCATAAACGACAATGGGGTTTTGAATTAAATTAGGAAGTTGAATAGCAACTCTGGTTCCAGGGGTAAGCTTAGCTTCGTGAACAAAGTAGCGCGCTAAGGCTGATGACTTGCTATCAATTTCAGCAAAGGTAAGGGTTTGCCCAAGGGCCGTATACGCGGGCCTGTCAGCAAATCGCTGCATTACGCTTTCAATGTAGTCGGCAAGACAGGTCACATTATCAGGGTAAGTTATCATGTTGCTTGTTCCTAGTAGGGCGTAAAAATTCAATCTACGCCATACAGTAGCAAACTTAACTTTTTATTTACATCTGTGTTGGGTTATTTAATTCTATAAGTTTTAGTTATTATTTAAGCGCAAATTTATTACTTAAATAGGTGTAAACACTGCCAGCCGCCACACCAGCCAAACATTGGGCGCACAGCCCTGCGACAGAGCGCGCGCCAGCAATTAGCGTCACGTTTAAGATAGGCTGCATCGCTAGCAACATGATTAAAAAAGATAGGCCGCCGGCAGCGCCAAATAATAACAATCGGGTGCTCACAGTGGTGCGGCGCTCTAAATGTTTCTCGACTCGACGGGTAACCTTATGAGCAATTATAAAAGCTAAAAACAGAGAAAACCCTATGATAAGCCCGTAGGTAGGTAACAGCCCTACTAGGTCTTGGCTTATCATGAACCACCAATCGCGTGGCTGCAATTTAACGTGAATGAGCGAAAGGTTGATTAAAACGGCAATGGAGTGAAATATACTTGCCAGCAAGAAGCCCACGGCCCATGCAGGGATAAAGCTAAATAGAATGTGGCGAATGGCTTTGTTCATAATTTACAACCTAAAGTCTGTCGACCTTATTTATCCGGTTAAGCTAAATAGCGTGAAATAAGTGCCATCATTATGCGCGTATGAATGGGATATGCCATAGTATGCTGATTAAAAGAGGACAATAACAATGAAATCATGGCTCGCGTTAAGCGCTCTGTTATTTAGCACTGCCTTGTTAGCAAGTGAGAGTGAAAGTGTTAAAAACAGCACATTAAATAGTACATTAAACACCACGCAGCCAAGCGTCTTACAAAGTTTGGCTGAGCGCGTAGAAATCAACACGGTTATTGACGCGCTGTCCTACCCTAAGGCAATAACAACCGTCGTGGATAAAGAAAAATCAACCACGCATATAATAATAACCACCCGAGACGGTGAGCTAATTGTTGTTAACGATGAACGAAAAGTAAGCCGCTTCACTTTGCCCTTAGATAACCTTTATACGAAAGGGCAGGGCGGCGTATTAGATATACTGATCCCTTTTACTTATCCTCAAGATAAAACCGTGCTGCTGAGTTATTCGAAGGGAAGCGATGAAGCCAATCATTTAGCTGTGGTCAAAGCACAGTTCTCTCTAACCGCTGGGATCAGTGATGTGCAGCCAGTACTCGACATTGCTCAATCGAAAGATACACCCGTTCATTACGGTGGAAAACTACTTCAAATTGATAACGTGACTAAAGGAGAAAATGCTAAAGAGCATGCCTTCCTCGTGACTACCGGAGACGGTTTTGATTATCGCGAACAGGCCCAAGTTGTCACTTCCCAGCTTGGAAAAGTGCTTGGCTTTACAATTAATGGTAAGCCGCTGGCCGCACCGGCCTTTCCAGAGGCGCCTTATGTGTTTACGCTCGGTCATAGAAACCCACAAGGTTTAGTGTATGGCGCTGACGGTCAAATCTTCTTACACGAACACGGGCCTGATGGAGGCGACGAACTAAATCTTCTTCAAAAAGGGAATAATTACGGTTGGCCTGTGGTTACTTTAGGAAAAGATTACTCGGGCGCAAGAATCTCGCCCTTTTCGGAGTATGCCGGCATGACAGGACCGCTTGTAGATTGGACGCCCTCTATCGCGCCATCTTCTATGCTTTACTACATAAATTCAAAGCAGCCTCATTTCAGCAATACGCTGCTGGTTACCAGCTTAAAAGCAAAAGCCTTGTTCGCAGTATCGCATGACAAAAATGGTTATACGTCAACGAAGGTCTTTGACGCGCTAAATGAACGATTAAGGGATATTGCAGTAGATAGCGACGGTAATATTCTACTTCTTACAGATGGTGAAAGCGCGAAGGTGTTCAAACTCTCATTCAAAGAAAGCTACACTGCCAAAAACTAACGATTGATTGAAACTTTGTTTCAATATTGATGGTAATTTATACTGGTAGCACCATAAGTAAAGTGAATGTCTGTCATAAGTGCAACACTATTATTTATCGGTATTGGTATTACCAATAGAGGGTGGAAGTAGGGTGCATTTAGCTTTTATTTTTCATAAGTTGCTGTAATAGAATGTTTATTTTTGTTTGTTGCAAAGTTTCGGGTTTGCTGCCATTTTTCTCGGCGCGCAAGATAATTACACGCTAGCGAGATGTTTGCCTATCTGATTACTTTCAGTCATTACGTAACTGCTAAAAATCGGTTAAAATATCCCTCATTTTTATATGCGTATAGCTAAGACCGACTTAACACTACGCTCAAGTAAAACTAAGACCGAGAGAACTATATGAGTTTGTATTCAGAATATCTGGCAGAGATCGAAACCCGTAAAACGGAATTAGGTCTTAACCCTAAGCCAATTGACAGTGCAGAACTGCTGTCTGAAATTATTGCTCAAATTAAAGATACAACAAACGAGCACCGCGAAGACTCTCTAAAATTCTTTATCTATAACACCTTGCCGGGTACTACACCTGCTGCCGGTGTTAAAGCACAATTCCTAAAAGAAATTGTACTTGGCGAAGAAAAAGTAGAAGAAATCACCCCTGAGTTTGCACTTGAGCTTCTTTCTCACATGAAAGGTGGTCCATCGGTAGAAGCTTTACTAGACCTTGCGCTTTCTGACGATGAAGCGGTTGCAAACCCTGCGGCTGAAGTACTGAAAACGCAGGTTTATTTATACGAAGCTGATACTGAGCGTTTAGAGACAGCATACAAAGCGGGTAACGCGATTGCTAAAGACGTGCTAGAAAGCTACGCGAAAGCTGAATTCTTCACCAAGCTGCCTGACGTACCAGAGAAAATCGAAGTCGTTACCTACATTGCTGCTGAAGGTGATATCTCTACAGACCTTCTATCTCCTGGTAACCAAGCGCACTCTCGTGCAGACCGTGAACTTCACGGCCAGTGCATGATCACGCCAGAAGCGCAGCAAGAAATTGTTGAACTAGGTAAAAAACACCCTAACGCAAAAGTTATGCTTATTGCTGAAAAAGGTACCATGGGTGTAGGTTCTTCTCGTATGTCTGGTGTGAACAACGTTGCACTATGGGCCGGTGAGCCAACAAGCCCTTACATTCCTTTTGTAAACAAAGCGCCAATTGTTGCTGGTACTAACGGTATCGCACCAATCTTCCTTACTACTGTAGACGTAACCGGTGGTATTGGTCTTGACCTTAAAAACTGGGTTAAGAAAACAGACGAAAATGGCGAAATCGTTCGCGATGCAAACGGCGACCCAGTGCTTGAAGAAGCTTACTCTGTAGCAACAGGTACGGTACTGACCATCGATACCAAAGCGAAGAAGCTTTTCAATGGTTCAGAAGAACTTGCTGACGTATCTGCGTCATTTACTCCTCAGAAAATGGAGTTCATGAAAGCGGGTGGTTCTTACGCCGTAGTTTTCGGTAAGCAGCTACAATCTTTTGCTGCACGTACACTAGGTGTTGAAGCACCAGCAGTTTACGCGCAATCAAAAGAGGTTTCACACGAAGGCCAAGGCCTTACTGCTGTAGAAAAAATCTTTAACCGCAACGCGGTAGGCGTAAACTCAGACGCACCACTTCACGCGGGTTCTGACGTACGCGTTAAAGTAAATATTGTAGGTTCTCAGGACACTACCGGCCCAATGACGTGCCAAGAGTTAGAGTCAATGGCGGCATCGACTATTTCACCTACTGTTGACGGTGCTTATCAGTCAGGTTGTCACACGGCGTCGGTATGGGATAAGAAAGCACAGGCTAACATTCCTAAGCTAATGTCATTCATGAACAACTTTGGTGTAATCACAGCCCGTGACCCTAAAGGCGTTTACCACGCAATGACTGACGTTATCCACAAAGTGCTTAACGACATCACGGTAGACGACCGCGCTATCATCATTGGTGGTGACTCACACACGCGTATGTCGAAAGGCGTGGCGTTCGGTGCTGACTCAGGTACGGTAGCACTAGCACTTGCGACAGGTGAAGCGGCAATGCCAATTCCAGAGTCTGTGAAAGTGACCTTTAAAGGTAGCATGAAAGAACACATGGACTTCCGTGACGTGGTTCACGCTACTCAAGCGCAAATGCTTAAGCAATTCGCTGGCGAGAACGTGTTCCAAGGTCGCGTAATTGAAGTACAAATCGGTACTCTACTTGCTGACCAAGCGTTTACGTTTACTGACTGGTCTGCAGAAATGAAAGCGAAAGCGTCAATCTGTATCTCTGACAATGAGACTATGGTTGCGTCACTTGAGCTTGCTAAGAGCCGTATCCAAATCATGATCGACAAGGGTATGGATAACGAAGCGAACATGCTTCAAGGTCTAATCGACCTTGCTGACAAGCGTATTGCTGAAATCAAGTCTGGCGAAGTACCAGCGCTTGCACCAGATGACAACGCTAAGTACTACGCAGAAGTGGTTATCGACCTAGATCAAATCGACGAACCAATGATTGCTGACCCAGACGTAAACAACGAAGACGTGTCTAAGCGTTATACCCACGACGTTATCCGTCCAGTTTCTTACTACGATGGTAAGCCAGTAGACCTAGGTTTCGTTGGTTCTTGTATGGTGCACAAAGGCGACATGCAAATTATCGCGCAAATGCTGCGTAATCTAGAGAAGCTTAACGGCTCTGTAGAGTTTAAAGCGCCACTTGTTGTTGCGCCACCTACATACAACATTGTTGACGAACTAAAAGCCGAAGGCGACTGGGAAGTACTTGCGAAATACGCAGGCTTTGAATTCGACGATGCTAAGCCAAAAGAAGCAGCGCGTACTAAGTACGACAATATTCTTTACCTAGAACGCCCTGGATGTAACCTATGTATGGGTAACCAAGAAAAAGCTGAGCCGGGCGATACCGTAATCGCAACGTCTACTCGCTTGTTCCAAGGTCGAGTTGTTGCTGACTCTGATGAGAAAAAAGGTGAGTCACTGCTAGGCTCTACGCCGCTAGTAGTACTTTCAACTGTACTTGGTCGCTTCCCAACCACGGAAGAGTACAAGCAAGCGGTTGAAGGCATTGACCTAACTAAGTTTGCTCCACCATCTGAAGACTTAGCTGTTAAGCCTAAGTTCGAAGCAGACGTAGCAGTTAAGCGCGTATAAGCACTTACCGCTAAACAAAACATTAAAAAGCCCCAACCAAGGTTGGGGCTTTTTTATCTCTGACCCCATTTATTATTTACTGAGTCTCGGTTGTTACGAGTTCATCGAGTATACCAAGTAGTAGTTTTGTGCCGGTGCCAGAGGCAATTGCGTCAAATACATTTTCAACATTTTTACCGTGCTGCCCACCCGCTAGGTCGCTAATTGAGCGGATAATTAACCAATCCACGTCATTAACAAAGCTCACCTGTGCAACGGTTGCTGATTCCATTTCTGCTACATCGGCAGTGTAAACATCGCGAAGCCATTCGCGGTATTTTGCGTTATCGACAAATACCGAACCTGTCACCCCGTTACCGCCAATATCCACCAGTATTTCTTTACCCGATGGCATAGTAATAGGCGGGATTTTTTTCAAAGCACGCTGTGCCATCGCCAATAGCGCTTTGTCTGCCGTAAAATAGGGCATTCTTTTGCGGGTGTCCCAACCTTCTTTAACTACAGCAACCTCGGTAGGGTGAATAAACCCAATGTTTTTATAGTTAGGCGAGTGCTTATCAGTCTCCCGTCGCGCTTTGTAATATTCGAGCTGCTTAGCGTAATAGTCCGGTAGCTCGTAGACGTTAGCGTCACCTTTCTTCGGGTTGATATAGACAGATTCATCGTGGAAGTACCAACGTTCAGGTACTGCGATATCGCCCGGCGTGTATTTCGGGTTTATGGCCCCTGCAATCCCCATCATTACCAGTTTATCAATAGGAAAGTAATCCAGCGCCATCTGTACGGTCATCGCTGCGTTGGTAATGCTGACACCCGTACTAAATACAACAATGGGCTCACCTTTATAAGTACCTAACTGATACTTAACCCCTTTAATATAAACCGTTTGCGTAATCTGAGCATCGTCCATGGTTGCAAACGCGGCGTCAATCGCTTCAATTTCTGGCTCGTAAGCAGCAACCATGGCTGTCCATTTGTTTTTAACATTGGAAAAATCTTTAGGGCCGTACTGGCTGGTATCGTCATTTGCTAAAGACGACAGCGATATACACACGAAAAAAACAAAACTACTTAAGCGCATAGTGACCTTATTTAATTTATTATTTGCACCAATAAGGTGCGGTTGATGAGCGAGTACTGCACGTAATTGCGATAAATAGCTATTAGCACAGCCTCAGATAGACACTAGGGCAAAGTTCGAGCCAACAAGGTCGCTAAATGTTAGCAACTTTATTAGGGCGATGATAGCGATTGATAAAGGTGAGAACTCATGGCAAGGCTCTTCGTTTATTGCTTAAAATTTGCATACCAAGTAATGTTAAGTAAACGCCCACCTGAATAGCTAAATGATTCAGAAAAAGCAGCTTAGTTAAGCATTTAGCATAGCTTTTGATAAGGTGCTCTCGACACCGCAGCACGAGGGTCCCCAAGTTTATCTAAATAGACAAAAGCGCTTGCAATCTTTACTAAAGGAATAAGTAACCTTGAAACACAAAAGCAAATTTAAACATTTAAACTGGGCTAGCACTGCAGTTGTCATGGTTGGAATTACCGTGGGAGCAAGCGGGTGTACTACCGTCACGACAGGCCAAACCGAAGACTGTATTGAGCAAGCTAATAACGCAGATGTTCACGGGGTGAATACGGCCGATGAACAACTCAATGCCTGCTTAGAAACTTACCAACTGCGACGCAATAAAGAACGAACGGTAGGTGAAGCCTTTGCTGAAGACGTGCTTATCTCTGTTATTAATATTATTACTGACTAGAGCCGTTTCAATTAAACGAAAAACCATCTTACGTACAGTTAAAAAAACCAAGAAGGCAGAGTAATTTACTCTGCCTTCTCTGTTTTAACGTCTCTATTTTGAAGCGTTGAAGCGGGTAACTTTTAACGAACCAAGGTGGATTTAGTGCAATTTTTTCTAACAGTATTTTGTCTTCTTTTAATCACTGCTGTTACCCACGTTAATGCAGAGGATAAGCACGATATTGTCGATGGTTTACAGCTTGCCAAGCAATATGGCCACAGCCGGCAAGATATAAATATCGCCGAGTATTGGGTGAGCGAAAAATTAGACGGCATTCGGGCACGATGGGACGGCACTGAACTGAGAACCCGCAATAACAACAAAATAGACGCTCCGGCATGGTTTACTGCCAATTGGCCTAAAGCAACCATTGATGGTGAGCTCTGGATTGCGAGAGGGCAGTTTGAACGTACGGCTTCCATTGTGCTTTCAAAGTTAACGAGCGTTGCGCCTCAATCTGTAGCCGGATCTTTACCTCGTACTGAATCTACAGTCGATGCCATGACCGCTACACATTCCCTACCAAGCAAACGCTGGGCTAAGGTTAGGTTTATGGCGTTCGACATGCCTGTAGCGGGCCAGTCCTTTGACAGTCGACTCAACATGCTGAATAACCTTAAAGAAGCTACGCCCAATCCTACGTTTGCCGTTGTTCCCCAATTTACCCTTTCTTCTGTTAATGCGCTTGAAGAAAAGCTTGAACAAGTAACATTAAGCGGCGGGGAAGGGTTAATGCTTCACCACAAAAAGGCGTTTTACCATTCAGGGCGCAGTGACAAACTACTTAAGGTAAAGCAGTTTGAAGATGCTGAAGCGAAAGTACTGGCGCACCTTGCCGGGAAAGGAAAATTCAAAGGCATGATGGGCTCGCTGCTTGTAGAAACGCCCGCCGGCGTTCAGTTCAAATTAGGAACGGGCTTTTCTGAAAAAGAGCGTCGAGCGCCGCCCGCTGTTGGCAGCTGGGTGACCTTTAAGTTTTACGGTGTAACGAAAAACGGGAAACCGAGGTTTGCGAGCTTTCTTCGTGTAAGGCCGCCCTCTGATTTACCCAAGTAATAGTTTGCCGAAATGTTTCAATAGACCTAACGAATCGTGTTAAAAAGGCTGTTTTCTACGGTTTACGTTTTTCACTGCTCTTAAAAGGGTCATCTAAAGGCTACCCCTTGTCTTTACCTCATAAAGCCTTATACCTTATTCATATGTCAATTGTTAATGTTGATTTCGAGGCTTTTATTTAATCGATTTTAGCGTTTAAAAGTAACGCTATGAATAGTGATTATAAGTGAATAAAAAGGGCTTAAAATTTAAAAATCTAGCCCTTGAAGTTATACTGATGATGATTTACTAAACACTCCTTGCGTCAAGTGCGTACAAGACCGTTTACTCCCATTGCGCAAGCTAACTTAGAGGAAGAGACTGTGTTACAAGACTATCGCAAACACGTTGAAGAACGTGCACAACAAGGCATTCCCCCAAAAGCGCTTAATGCCGAACAGGTTGCTAGCCTCGTCGATTTATTAAAAAATCCGCCAGAGGGTGAAGGTGAATTCTTACTAGAACTACTTTCAGAACGTGTGCCGCCTGGCGTCGATGAAGCGGCCTACGTTAAAGCCGGTTTTTTAAGTGCCATCGCAAAAGGCGAAGACAGCTGCGAGCTCATCTCTAAGGAAAAGGCAGTAACCCTATTGGGAAACATGCACGGCGGTTACAACATTGCCACGCTGGTAGAACTGCTTGATGACGAGAGTCTAGCGCCGTTGGCTGCCAAAGAGCTTAAACACACGCTGTTAATGTTCGATGCTTATCACGATGTGGAAGAGAAACACAAAGCGGGTAACGAGTACGCTACTGACATTATCAAGTCTTGGGCCGAAGGTGAGTGGTTTACTTCGCGCAAACTCATGGATGACAAAATTACCTACTCAGTATTTAAAGTAACCGGCGAAACCAATACTGATGATTTATCTCCAGCGCCCGACGCATGGTCTCGCCCTGATATTCCTCTGCACGCCCTTGCGGCTTACAAAATGCCTCGCGAAGGATTGGAGCCCGAAGAACCCGGCGTTAAAGGCCCAATGACACAAATAGAAGAAGTCAAAAGTAAAGGATATCCGGTTGCTTTTGTGGGTGATGTTGTCGGTACCGGCTCGTCACGTAAGTCGGCGACGAACTCAGTGTTATGGTTCTTTGGCGAAGATTTACCGGGCGTGCCGAATAAACGTGGCGGTGGTGTATGTATCGGCTCAAAAGTTGCGCCTATTTTCTTTAACACCATGGAAGATGCTGGCGCACTGGTTTTCGAAGCCGATGTGGAAAAAATGAATATGGGGGATGTGATAGATATCTACCCATTTGAAGGCAAAATTACCAACCACGAAACCGGTGAGCTTCTCGCAGAATATAGCTATAAGTCGAAAGTGATTTTAGATGAAGTTCGTGCGGGGGGACGCATTAACCTGATTATTGGGCGCGGTCTTACAGAGAAAGCGCGAGAGACGTTAGGTTTAGGTCCAACAGATCTTTTCCGCACGCCTGAACAACCAAAAGACAGCGGAGCGGGTTTCTCGTTAGCGCAGAAAATGGTGGGCAAGGCTTGTGGTGTTGAAGGCATTCGCCCGGGCACTTACTGCGAGCCCAAAATGACAACTGTGGGCTCGCAAGATACCACAGGACCTATGACCCGCGATGAGCTCAAAGACTTAGCTTGTCTTGGTTTTACTGCCGATTTAACCATGCAGTCATTCTGTCACACAGCGGCTTATCCTAAGCCGGTGGATATCGAAACCCAGCACACATTGCCTGATTTTATTATGAATCGCGGTGGGGTATCGCTTCGTCCCGGCGATGGCATTATTCACAGCTGGTTAAACCGCATGTTGTTGCCTGACACAGTAGGAACAGGCGGCGACTCCCATACCCGTTTTCCATTAGGTATTTCATTCCCAGCGGGCTCAGGGCTGGTGGCGTTTGCTGCGGCCACGGGCGTGATGCCTCTTGATATGCCTGAATCT
Organism: Alteromonas sp. G5_S2_22_S1; assembly: GCF_054968525.1. Lineage (NCBI taxonomy): Bacteria > Pseudomonadati > Pseudomonadota > Gammaproteobacteria > Alteromonadales > Alteromonadaceae > Alteromonas > Alteromonas sp. G5_S2_22_S1. Next base: position 191,104 of record NZ_JBQKUJ010000002.1, read on the forward strand.
ATTCTTGTGCGCTTTAAAGGGGAAATGCAGCCAGGCATTACCTTAAGAGACCTTGTACACGCTATTCCTTTGTACGGTATTAAACAAGGGCTATTAACGGTAGAGAAAAAAGGCAAAATAAACGCCTTTTCTGGCCGTATTCTAGAAATTGAAGGGTTAGAAAACCTGACGGTAGAGCAGGCGTTTGAGTTATCCGATGCATCGGCAGAGCGTTCAGCGGCAGGCTGTACCATCAACCTTTCTGAAGAATCGATTGCCGAGTACCTGCGTTCAAATATCACTATGCTTCGCTGGATGATTAACGAAGGTTACGGCGATCCGCGCACATTAGAGCGCCGCGCTCAGAAAATGGAAGAGTGGCTCGCAAATCCAGAACTAATGCGCGCCGATGCCGACGCGGAATATGCTGAGGTTATCGAAATCGACCTTGATGATATTAAAGAACCCATTGTGTGCTGCCCGAATGATCCAGACGACGCGAAAACCTTGTCTGAGGTGGCGGGTGATAAGGTGGATGAGGTCTTTATTGGTTCATGCATGACAAACATTGGTCACTTCCGCGCTGCCGGTAAATTGCTTGAGCAGTTTAATAAAACCTTGCCAACTCGTTTGTGGATGTCGCCACCAACGAAGATGGATAAAGCCCAGTTGATGGAAGAGGGGTATTACAATATTTATGGTCGTGTTGGTGTGCGCACCGAAATGCCTGGATGTTCTTTGTGTATGGGGAACCAAGCCCGTGTAGACGCTGGCGCTACCGTACTTTCAACCTCTACCCGTAACTTCCCGAATCGCTTGGGTGATGGCGCAAACGTGTACCTGACATCCGCTGAACTTGCTGCAGTAGGAGCAATTGTGGGGCGCATTCCAAGTGCCGAAGAGTACATGGAGTACGCCAGCAAGATTAACGCTATGTCGGGTGAAGTATTCCGCTACTTAAACTTCGACAAAATGCCAAGCTTTAAGAAGGCAGAAGAAGAGGCAAAAGCGCGCATTATTCCGACATTGAATGTTGCTTAAAATAGTGTATAAACTACAAAGCCGGTTCCCCTTGAGGTGACCGGCTTTTTTTATGGCGAAAAGGAATGTCTAATGGGAAAATCTTTCTTTATTGTTGCTGCACTTGTATTAACCTTAGGGTGTGCAAAAGCGCAGGTTGACCCTGCATCGTCGCTCGATTCGGTGAACTTCGATTCCATATCACTTGAAATTGGCGATAAGCACTATGAAGTTGAGTATGCCAAAACCTTTGAGCAACGCGCTCAGGGCTTGATGTTTCGCAAAGCCCTTTGTGAAGATTGCGGTATGTTTTTTAAGTTTTCCAGCCCCAAATTTGCGGGGATGTGGATGAAAAATACTTTTGTTCCGCTAGACGTAGCATTTATCGACAGAAATGGCGTAATAACGGATATAAAACCTCTCACTCCCCATAGCTTGGAGTCGGTCGGATCATCGAAAGAGGTACTTTACGCATTGGAAATGAACCAAGGGTGGTTTGCCGAGAATAACATTAAAGTAGGCGACCAAGTAACGATTGATTGACCGCGCAAAACGCGCGGTTTCGCTAGCTGTAGGCTAGTTTTATTCTGGAGTTTAATATAGTGACAAATGCCTTATCGATAGCCAAGTTCGGTGGAACTAGCGTAGCGAATTACGAAGTAATGCAAAACTGCGCCCGAATTGTTGCCGGTAATGACAAAACGCGCATTGTGGTAGTGAGTGCCTCAGCAGGGGTAACTAACCACCTGGTGAGTCTAGCGCACACGCCGATGACGCAACAGCAAATTGAAGAAACCTGCCAAGCCATTGTCGACATCGAGCACGCTATTCTTAACAAGCTTGACGACAAAGCGGCCGTTGAACCTAAGCTCAACGATTTACTTGAAGAGATGCGAAGCTTAGCGTTTCACGAAGAAATTCTTCATAGGGACGACTTAAAAGATCAGCTGCTTTCTATGGGCGAGCGTATGTCCTCGCTTATGTTCTCATCAGTGCTTGCTGAGCAGGGCGTGAAGACCATGAACTTCGACGTTCGCAAGGTACTTCGTACGGATAGCGAGTTCGGTGAAGGCGCGCCGCAAATCGAAGAAATTGAAAAACTAGCGAAGCAACTGCTCACGCCTGAAATCAAAGAGGCCATTGTGGTAACCCAAGGCTTTGTTGGCGCAGATGAAGAAGGTCGTACTACAACACTTGGTCGTGGTGGGTCTGATTTTACGGCAGCGCTACTTGCTGAAGCCCTTGATGCCGAGGCGTGCGAGATTTGGACCGACGTAACCGGGGTATACACAACCGACCCGCGGATTACACCAGCAGCACACCCTCTGCCTGAACTGAGCTTTGAAGAAGCGGCAGAAATGGCAACCTTTGGTGCAAAGGTACTGCACCCTGCCACCATGGAGCCAGCGCTTCGCAAAGACATTAAAGTGTTCGTAGGGTCAAGCAAAGAGCCTGAAAAGGGCGGTACGTGGATTGTACGCAATTGTGAGCACGAGCCACCATATCGCGCTATCACCCGCCGTAAAGAGCAGGTAATGGTAACGGTTAAAACACCTAAGATGATGTACGCTCAGGGCTTCCTACAGCAGGTATTTGCGATTATCGCTAAGCACAAACTGAGCGTTGACTTGGTAACCACGTCAGAAATCTCGGTATCGTTTACCCTAGATAACCCAGCAAACTCGGTAGCCCAGCGCCTGAATAAAGAGACCATTGCTGAACTTGAAACTATCTGTGATGTAAAGGTAGAGAAAGGGTATGATTTAGTAACCGTTGTGGGTAACAACATGCAAACGGCTATTGGCGTTTCAAGCAAGATTCTATCTGCGGTATCAGATTTTAACCTGCGTATGATTTGCTTTGGTGCAAACCCGCATAACTTGTCGTTCTTAGTAAACGAGACAGACAGTGATGACGTGGTTCGCAAGCTTCACAGCGCATTGTTTGAGTAAGCAAGTGTAAGATAAAAAAACGGCCGATATGATATCGGCCGTTTTTGTTTGTATTACGCGTAAATTATTACACTTTAAACTGTCTGATAGACTGTTGAAGTTCGTCTGCCAGACGCGCTACTTCATGGCTAGATTCAGACGTTTGCTGTGCACCTGCTGTGGTTTCTTCTGCAATACCCACAATGGTTTCAAGCTTTTCACTGATTTCTTGCGAGACCGTGTTCTGTTCGCGGGCAGATTGCTCAATTTGCGAGCTTACATCATGCGCTTTGTGAACCGCGTCTGTAATAATGTCTAACGCCTGCGTTGCTTTCTCTGTTTGCTCAACACATGCCGCTGTTTGGTCTTTGCCTTGGTCCATAACCGCTACCGCTTTTTCGGCGCCCGCTTGAAGCACCTCAATCATGGCATTGATTTCTTGTGTCGACTCTTGGGTTCGGCTAGCAAGGGTTCTTACTTCATCAGCAACTACCGCAAAGCCTCGGCCTTGTTCACCGGCACGGGCAGCTTCGATAGCTGCGTTCAAGGCTAGCAAGTTAGTTTGATCGGCAACACCGCGGATAACGTCCAGAATACCGCCAATACTAGCGCTGTCTTGATGCAGCTTGTTAATAACGTCGGCCGCTTCTTGCACGTCGCGAGACAGAATTTCGATGGTGTTCTTATTCTCTAACGAAATTTGACGCACGTTTTCGGCTTCAGCATCAGCATGGCGAATTTGGCTAAGCGTATCTTCAGCATTTTGCACGACCAGCTGAGACGTAGAGTGCATTTCTGTTGTTGCTGTCGCTATTTGGCCAATCTGAGACTTCTGATCCTGAATTGAATGAGTAGTTTGCGCGGTGACTGCCGACGTTTGCTCTGACGCCGCAGCTAACTGCTCAGCGCGAACATTGATGCCGGTAATCAGCTCTTTAAGGCTGCCTATTAAAGTATTACAGTTGCGAGCTAACAGACCGAATTCGTCTTGTGCTGAATCATCAAGACGATGAGTTAGGTCACCCGATGAGGCAACAGTGAGTAACTCATTGACGCGATAAAGTGGGCGTGTAATAGCGCGTACTGTTACGTAACCTATGAACGCAGCAACGGCGATAGAAATGATCACAACAACAATAACAAACGTGTTGCCCGTTGCAATGGCACTGTTTACTTGGCTTTCTACGTGTGACGCTTTTTTGTCAGCCAACGTTAGCAAGTTTTCAAGTGCAACCACACCTTGCGTAATGTTTTGATCAGATGCGTTCAGCGCTTTCTCTGCATCATTTCTACGCTCTAAGCGGTCCACGTGGAGTTGGACTACGCCATCGTTTGCTTTTATTGCATTTATTGCGTCGTTTACAAGGTCATTAATATCATCTAGCGTACCTGAGTCGTCACGACCGCCAGCAGCTTGCATCATGTCGCTTAACTGGGTAACCACTTTCTCAACAACAAGGTCTACTTCGTTACCTAGCGTCTGTGAACGCACTAGCGTCTGGGTTTTAATGTACTCGTAAGATACGGTGAGTAAAGACAGCAGTGACGTTTCAAGTTGACCGCCAATCTCAGCTGCACGTCTAAGGTTTGAATCTTGTTGAACGCTATCTAAATCTGAAAAGTCCAGAAGGTAGGTTGAAGCATCATCGGCGTTATCTTCCGCATCACCTAGTCTATCTTCAATACTGTTGCGTAAATCAAGATACATTTGGTGGTTTTTATACATAGCTTCAACGTTGTTAATATACGTTTCGTATGACTCACGCACACTGTTGAGTGTGCTTTTTAACTCTGGCTCGTTGTTAACAGCCTGCGCTAACTTTTTATACTCGCTTTCAAACGTATCTTTTGCAGAGTTAAAAGACGCTCGTTTGTCCTTTAATTCACTGACGTTTTCTTCGATATAGCTTTCAAAAGTTAGCCGCCCCATGTTGAGGAAGCTGGCTTTTAATGCGTTGCTGCCCGCTACCGTAGGTAGAGCAACGTCATTAACTTCTTCTGTAGCAGAGCCTATTGAGTTGAGGTTGTAAAGTGAAACAACACTAATGACGATTAGAAGTGCGCTAATCGCGACAAATCCCCCGATTACGCGTGTGGCTACCGTTATTTTCATCGGAACTCCTGGATGAGTGTTTTTATTTTTATCCCTAACGATATTACCCGTCTCAGTTAACAAAATATAGCGCTTAAGCGCAAGACTTTGCCCTCAACGAGAGAAGGTAATGAAACATCATCGTTACTAACTTACGTAAGTGTATCGGCTACAATAACTTAATGTTTATTTTATTTAGCAACTTGGTATAGAAATAGTAGCGTAATTATAGGTGGTAATACCAGTTTGCGCTTCAAATAAGGTGGGCAAGGTAGGCAGACTTGCTCGTAAAGCCTGCATTTTTGTCTTTAAGCTTTTACGGTTACCAGCGTATCACTGCTAATGTTAAGCATGGTCATACTTTGCCCCCACACGTAGCCCGTATCTAAGCCAATAAACTGAGCGCTATTAGTTTGGCCTGAAAGAGCCGCCCAGTGGCCAAATACAACGCGCTGATTGGCAAGTAGCTGTTCATTCTTTCGTTCGAACCACGGCATAATTGTGCTACTTGTACTGTGCGACACTGCGCTAGGGTGAGATTTATTGTCGAAATCGAGCGTTCCATCACTGTAAACAAAGCGCATTCGCGTGCAGGCATTAACAATAAAGCGCAGCCGCGCTTCGCCGGTCCATTTTTCAGACCAGTTATCGGGGCTATTTCCATACATGCTGCTTAGAAAATTAGCATAATTATCTGACTTCAAAATGGTACTGACTTCGTCGCTTAACGACACGGCCTTATCAATTGACCATTTAGGATAAAGCCCAGCATGGACCATAATAGAGCGCTTATCTATTTTCATGGCTAAGGGGAATTGTCTAAGCCAGTCAATCATTTCCGGCAAATCAGGCGCGCTTAATAAGTCGTCTAACTTGTCTGATTTCTTAGGCTTGCGAATGCCGTTGACTACGGCGAGTAGGTGGAGATCATGATTACCTAAAACGCTATTAAAGTTATCTCCAAGCGATTTTAGAAAACGAAGGGTGCTTAAAGAGTCTTCACCACGAGCGACAAGGTCGCCCACGGCAAGCAACGTATCGTTTTCTTCATCAAATTGTACTTTATCTAAAGCGCGTCGAAGACCGTCATAGCAGCCTTGAATATCGCCAATGACGTAGGTGTTACCTTGTGACATAGAAACCTTAATGAAGAATGCTTGGAATGGCTAATCGAAATACATTGATAGGAACTCGAAAGCGTTCTTTGCTCTCTAGCTCCATCTCATAATAGCCTTCCATATTCCCCACAGGTGTGTCAATAACCGCACCACTGGTATATTCAAACTGTTCACCGGCTTTTAAGATAGGTTGTTTCCCTACTACCCCAGCACCTTCTACTTCAGAGGTTTTACCGTTGGCATCGGTGATCTTCCAATAGCGGTTGATCAGCTGAACGGTATGATTGCTCTTGTTTTCAATAGTGATGTGATAGGCAAAAGCAAACTGCTTTGAATCTGAAGGAAGGTGGTCTGGAAGGTGGCGGGTTTTCACCCGCACCTTTATATCAAGTACATCCATAGATGGCTATTGCTCTTGTTGACTCTCTTTTGCAGACACTGCGTTGGCAATGGTGGCAAAATCATTGAGAGATAGCACTTCAGCGCGACAGGTAGGGTCAATACCTAGCTCACGAATTTCTTCCTCGCTTAAGCTGTCCTTAAGTGAGTTACGAATGGTTTTACGGCGCTGATTAAAAGCCTGTGCACAAACCCGCTCTAGCGTACTAACAGACACAACGTCAACCGGTGGCGACTGATGCGGGACAAGTTTCACTACCGCTGAATCTACCTTCGGCGGCGGCTTAAACGCACCGGGTGGAACATTCAATACGGGGATCACATGGCAGTAGTACTGCGCCATTACCGAAAGTCTACCGTAGTTCTTTGAACCGGGACCTGCTGCTAAGCGGTTAACCACTTCTTTTTGCAGCATAAAATGCATATCTTCAATGCAATGAGCATGATCAAAAAGGTGGAACATTAACGGCGTTGAAATGTTGTAAGGCAAGTTACCAAAAACACGCAGCTTTTTATCTTTGAGCGGCATCTCTTTAGACAGCGCGCCAAAGTCCATGGTCATTGCATCTTGCTCTATAACAGTCAGCTTTTCACCATTAAACGGATGATGGCGCAAACGTTTGGCAAGATCTCGATCTAGTTCTATAACCGTTAATGCGTCGACTTCTTCGCAAACGGGGTCTGTTAACGCGCCTAAACCCGGCCCTATTTCCACCAAGTTCTGTTCGTTTTTAGGGGCGATGGCCGCAACAATTTTACCTATCACGTAGTCGTCGTGAAGGAAATTCTGACCGAATCGCTTCCTGGCCGTATGGCCTAAATGTGTTTTACTCATTGTTGATGATGTGCAAGCTCAATGGCTTTTTCCAATGCTTTTCTGAAACTACCGGCGTCGGCTTCTCCGGTACCGGCTAAATCTAATGCAGTACCGTGATCAACTGAAGTACGAACAAAAGGTAACCCTAATGTGATATTCACTGACGCCCCAAAACCTTTGTATTTTAGCACGGGAAGGCCCTGATCGTGATACATAGCAAGCACCACGTCGGCATTTTCAAGGTATTTAGGTTGAAAAATAGTATCTGCAGGTAGAGGACCCGTAATATTTAGCCCCTCTTCCCTCAATTCATTTAGCGCAGGAATAATAGTATGGATTTCTTCAGTACCAATATGACCGTCTTCACCGGCGTGAGGGTTCAAACCACACACATAAATATGAGGCTCTTTAATACCAAACTTCAGTTTCAGGTCGGTATTGATAATATGGATAACTTTGTAAAGTCGCTCGCGGGTTATGGCTTTTGCTACATATTCAAGAGGGATATGGGTTGTAGCAAGCGCTACATTAAGCCCTTCAGTGGAAAGTAGCATCACCACGTCAATGGTATTAGATTGATACGCAAAGAACTCGGTATGACCGCTAAACGACACGCCAGCTTTGTTAATAATGCCTTTGTGAACCGGGCCGGTAACAACGGCGTCGAAGTCGCCATTAATATTTGCCTGACAAGCCTGGCGCAGCGTTTCTACTACATACAAGCCATTTTCACTATCAAGCTCACCCGCAGTCACTTTCACTGATTTATCTATTTGCTTTATAAACAACGAACCCGCAGCTTGTACCTGCGGGTTATTTTCATCGTAATCGATAAGTGTAAGAGGAAGGCCTAACGTGGCGGCTCGGTCTTTGAGCATGTCACCGTCGGCGAACACGACAAGCTGAGCTTGCCATGCTTCTTGGGCCAGTTTGATAATTAAATCTGGCCCGATACCTGCCGGCTCTCCCGGTGTAATTGCTATTTTAATTGGTTTACTCATGAATAACTTATTGTTATGAATCGATAACTTCTACGTAAGCGGCATCGCGCATTTCACGTAACCAGTTCTCGGTTTCTTCTGAAAATTTTCTATTGAAGATTAGCTGGTACGCTTTGTCTTCTTTTCGCTTATCTGTGGCGTCATCCATGCGGCGGTCGATAAGCTGTATTAAGTGCCAGCCGTGAACTGTGCGCACAGGGTCGCTATACTCGCCAGGCTCAAGCTGCGATAACGCTTCTTTAAACTCAGGTACATAATTGCCTGGGTCAGACCAACCTAATTCGCCACCGCGAAGGGCTGAGCCTGGATCTTCTGAATGCTCTTTAGCTAGGTCGGCAAATTCCGCTTCACCGTTTTTCAATTCTTCTTTGAAGCGCGTTAACATGGCTTTTGCTTTGTCTTCGCTAAGAATAATTGATGGCTTAACAAGGATATGGCGTGAATTTACTTCCTCCACAGTGACTTTTTCAATACCGCGCGTATCGAGCACTTTCAAAATGTGAAAGCCAGCACCGCTTCGAATAGGGCCCACAAGCGCATCTTTATCTTTGTTTTGGATAGCTTCGGCAAATAGTGTTGGCATGGCATTGATATTAAGCCATCCCATATCACCGCCTTCTAGCGCCTCGTTACCTGATGATGACGCAATGGCAATTTTTGCGAAATCAGAGCCTGATTCTAATAACGCGATTACTTTGTCAGCACGCTCACGCGCTGCTTGAATGTCTTCGTCTGTCGGTTCAGGTGGGAAACCGATAAGGATATGGCCCAAGCGATATTCTGCTTGCTGCGCGCCCTGCTGCTCGATAAGGTCAACAAGGGTTTCAATTTCCTGAGGCGTAATATAAACGCGGCGGCGCACGTTAGCGCGGCGCACTTCACCCATAATGATTTCTTCACGAATATCTTCGCGGTAATCATCGTAAGCAATCCCTTCTGCGGCTAATTGGGCACGAAGCTGCTCAACGGTGGCGTTTTGGTTAGAAGCGATGTTGCCAATGGTTTGTTCTAACTGAGGGTCGCTAATACGAATACCCATGCGTTCAGCCATTTGTAGCTGCAGGCTTTTGGTTATTAAACGCTCGATTGCTTGTGTACGAAGCGCACGATCAGAGGGCAGCTGTTGATCATTCGCTGCAGCGTTGCGTTTAACTTCTTGTACAAGGGCATCAATTTCGCTTTCAAGCACTACGCCTTGGTCGACAATTACAGCAACGCGGTCAAGCATAACTTCTTGCGCAATACTGTTAAACGAGAGTAGGGCACCTAACATCAATGCACGGATAATGAACTTCATACACACTCTTTTATTATTGGTTAATTGCACTTAAGCGCTCATAAACGCTTAACTGCGGGTTAATTTAAACTATAAGGCTGACGATAGCCAAACATACCGTCTTGAAGCATGCTTCTTTGGGTTCCCGACGAACCTATTCCTTTAAAGATAAATTGCAGCGAAATACCGGAATCGAAGTCGTCCGTCGTTTGTTGGCCGCTATCATTGTAGCGGTTGTTCAAACTGCGCTGCGCTACTAGTCGCACGGCCCAACAGCATGATTCGTATTGAATGCCTGCGTAAGTCTCTACACTTCTGTTGCGCTCTAGATCGCGATAAGTACGACCTACCCACTGCCAATTTTCAGAAATAGGCCAGCTAGCAGAAATACCAATTTGGTCTATGGTTTCGCCACTGAGATCGCGAACATAGCGATGACTTAATTGAATAAAGCGCGAATCGTCTTTGCGGTATTCAATACCCACACCGCTTAAGTTAACTTTGTCTGTGTCAGTGGTCACTTGCACATCAGAATGGAAAAACCAGTTATTGTTAAAGCGCCAGTCTACTTCAGCCGCTAAGGCGGAGCGATCTTGATTTTTGGTCGCTGCAACGACTTCGTTATCTTCAAGGTAGAATATCTGACCCACGCTAAGAACAAATTGTTCCCGATTGTTTTTATCTAACATGCGCGTGGTTGCACCAAGGGTAATTTGGTTGTTGTCGCTAATTCTATCAAGGCCAGTAAACTCCTGACCTCGAAACAGCCCCTCAACGTCGGTTAAAAGGGGCGTAGAATCGTAAAAACCAATCGCCGTTTGGTCTTCATATGACGTATATAAATACTGAACTTTCGGCTCTAACGTCATGGACATGTCGTCACTAAACCAAGAGGTATCTCGTTCAAAGTACAGGGCACCATAAAGGCGAGCCTGACCAAGGGTTCGTTCTACGTCTTCTTTTAGGTCCGTTCCTTCCACATTATCTTGTTGGTAGACCGTTTGAAATAAGGTGGTTTCGGCAACAAATTCGCCCCATGCTGCTCTTAGCGGCATGGCAAGTGTTGGCGCTACGTGAAAACGGGTGGCGGTGGGGGCCGTGTCTAGCGTATTGTCGAAATGGGCGACTTCAGAGTCGAGGTTGAATTCAAAGTATTCGCCCAAGGGCTTTGTGTAATTAACTTTGATTTCAGGAACGGCGCGATAGCTATCAGCGGTGTCGCCAAGTACTTCAAAATCTTTTATGTGCATATTTACCGATAGATTGGTCGAGTAATAACTCAGGCCCACACTGCGGTAAAGATGTGTATCGGCGCGACTGTAATAGTCTGAGCCTAAATCGACAAGGTAGTTGTCATCGCTCAAACCGTTAAAATCTACATTTAAGAGCCAGTTATCGGCTATCAGGCCCTGATGCTCAAAACGATAAAAGTAGCGGTCTGGGTTACCTGTAATGTCAGAGTCGCTAGGCAAGTATTCTACGTATGCTTTACCCTGACTACGGGCTGTTAAATAACGAAACTCAGTATTTAGCTGAAGGCCGCGAAGACTCATCAGGCGAGGCGAGATAGTCATGTCGTAGTTAGGCGCAATATTCCAATAAAAAGGCTGGGTATAGTCGACGCCCGTTCTACTTGAACTCGTAAGCTCGGGAAACAGTAGGCCAGTTTGACGTTCATTACTGACAGGAAAGGCAAAATAGGGCAGATAGAAAACGGGCACATCGGCAATGTAGAAACGGGTGTGCTTGGCTTGTCCCCACACCGTTCCTTTTTCCAGGCTTATTTCACTCGCGCGAATAAGCCAGTCTTCATCCCCTTCGGGGCATGTTGTGAAGCTTACTTCTTTTAGTACTATGCCGGTATCGGTATCTAACACAATATCTTTTGCTGAACCTTGACCAACAAAGCCCGTTAACTGGTAACGGGTGTTTTGCATTTCTAAACGCTCTTCTTCAGAGCGCAGCGTTACCACATCACTTTCTACTTTTAGCTGCGCATCTTGATAAGTAACGTCGCCTTTCGCTATCAAGTCGCGACCGCTTCCGTTGACTTGCGCCTGAGAAGCGCTGATAACCGCAGTGTCTGAGGTAATATCTACATTGCCGGAAAACAGCGCTACGGTATCTTGGATAATCTCAGTACGGTTGGCTTCAACCTTCACGTGGCCTTTAGGCATTAACGCTTGGCTGCTGAAGGTAACAGGCTCGACTGAGCAAAATGCTAGAGGCACTGCATCTGAGTCTGATTTAGAATTTGAAGCTGTCGTTTCCTGTGCAAACGCGACTGTAGGCAAAAGAGTCGCGGAAACAAGCATGGCGCAGGTCTTTTTCATGCGTTAATGAGTGGCCTGTTTTGTTGTATGTTGCTTATAAACCCAAATAAGACGGCACGCGTCTCGGTTAGTTCGACATAACGTTTAAAAAAACCAGTGATAGTGCCCTTTATCCACTTATGTTTTAGCAGGTAGGGATGAATCACTCGCTATTACTATTTATTTAAGCGCCCAATTCTAAGCACTTCTGGCATAATTACCAACCATTCAGGCAAAAAAATGCACTTTTATACGTACAACTTATCCAAGTGCTGAATAAATATTGCGGTGTCGCTTGATTTCACAGGGTGCAGACCAAAGGTTAAACGGGTCTTTTGACAACGAGTTTTTGGTTTGCAGCACAGGTCATTAAGCCCTAGTTTATTCACTTATGTATTTGATATGATGGATTACTTAGCGCGCTGAATGCGGCGTGGATAGGTAATTCAAACATCACCTTTTTATATCGTGCACTAACGGAGTATGACGAGATGTCAATTTGGGGAAAAATCCTCGGCGCCTTATTTGGTTTCATGTTTTTAAAAATACCCGGTGCCATTTTAGGGCTGTTAGTCGGGCACTTTTTTGATAAAGCATATCGACAAGATTTCAATCAGCTAGGTGGCTTTGGGCGCTTTTTTACCGACCAAGATAACCTCAAGCAGCAGGCCATTTTCTTTCATAGCTTATTTAGCGCACTTGGGCATTTGGCAAAGTCGGATGGCAAAGTTACCGACCGTGAAATTCAAATTGCAACGGCGCTGATGGATGAGATGCGCCTGACCGGTGATGCCCGCCGTGAAGCGCAAGATGCATTTAGAGAAGGCAAGGCACGAGACTTTCCTTTGGTGGATACGTTAAAAGGCTTTTACGATGCCAGCCACGGCAGAAGAGATATCCTTCAGGTATTTCTAGAAATCCTTATACAAGCGGCTTTTGCTGACGGTCAACTTTCTCAAGAAGAATACAACGTACTTGAAAAAGTAGCGAAACCACTTGGATTTAGACGCCGTGATTTAGATTACTTAATCTCGATGTATGAAGCGGAAATCCGCTTTAGACAGCGGGGAGGGCAACGCACTCATTCTGGTGCGGGTCAGCGTCAACACGGCCGCGCAGGTCAGCAGTCGGCGTACTCGGAGCAGCAAAGCCTAGACGATGCCTATCGCATATTGGGTGTTGCTTCATCTGATGATGAAAAAACAATAAAACGGGCATACAGAAAAAGAATGGCCGAGCATCACCCTGATAAGTTAGTGTCTAAGGGTTTACCGGAGCAAGCCATGGAAATTGCGAAAAAGAAGGCCCAAGACATTCAGTCGGCTTACGAGTTGATTAAGCAAAAGCGTGGCTTTTAAATGGCAAAAACAAAGCGTGAGTTAACCTATGTGCCGCCAGCAAGTCAGGCACATATTGATGGCTTTATCGAAATGCTATGGCTGGAAAAGGGCTTGTCAGAGCACACCCAACAAAGCTACCGTACTGACCTTAGTAAGCTTGCTGTTTTCAGCAACAACCAAGGCATAAAAGACATTGCAGTGCTGAGTACTGAACAGCTTCAAGACTACCTTGCTTATCGTCATGATAAAGGCTTATCTACCCGCAGTACTCAGCGCGCGCTAAGTGCTATTCGCGCCTTCTTTGTTTACCTTATTAGTAAGCAGATAAGAGTGGACAGCCCGGTCTCTGCCTTGTCGAACCCGAAAACACCTAAAGCGTTACCTGCTTCACTTAGTGAACAGCAGGTAGAAGATTTGCTTAATGCCCCCCAAACCGACGACCCCATTGAATGCAGAGATAGAAGCATGCTTGAAGTGCTATACGCTACTGGACTTCGAGTCAGTGAACTTATCGGTTTAACGATGGACCAGATAAGCCTTCAGCAAGGTGTGGTACGGGTGGTAGGCAAAGGTAATAAAGAGCGTTTAGTTCCGCTAGGTGAGGAAGCCATAGAATGGCTGCTTACCTATATCAAAACAGCGCGACCTATACTCGCTACTAAAACCTCTGATTTTGTGTACCTCAGTAAGCGGGGCCAAAAGATGACGCGGCAAACTTTTTGGCATCGCATTAAATATTATGCAGTAAAGGCGGGAATAGAGCAGCACTTGTCTCCTCACACCCTAAGACATGCTTTCGCCACGCATTTGCTCAACCACGGGGCTGATTTGCGAGTGGTTCAAATGTTGTTGGGACATAGCGACCTATCGACAACCCAAATATACACGCACGTAGCCACTGAAAGGTTGCAAACGTTGATTCACAGTCATCACCCTAGGGGCTAAAGTGGGGCATTAATGCTACAAGTTGGCACCTATGTACGATGAGGCTCGGTATGGCCGTATATAAAATTGCAGCGCGTATGATAGGATTGAGGTAAGTCAAATATGGCCGTAAAGTAACGCAAAGCGCGTTCAGTAAAATAAAAGCATAGTTAAATTTAATGCAATTATTTTGCGCTTTGTACGCTCTTATTATTGCGGGGCTTATGAATTTCGGCCTAAAGGTTTATAAAGTGAAGATTATCAGCAGGTGCGCTAGTTGCCTTGGGCGAAAAGATGAAGCATCTGCGTAGCAGCCAAATTGGCGCAATGGAGTAATTTGAAGTGAAAGCAGTACAGAAAATGTTGTTAGCCGGCGCCTTTGCCGTAGGTTCTTTGTTGAGCATAAGTACACAGGCTGCAGATGAAGCCGCCATTCGCGACAAGCTAACCTCAATGTTAGGGTTAGACGTGGAAACGATTGCTGATTCACCCGTTTCAGGCTTGGTGCAAGTCTCTACTAACCGCGGGTTATTTTATGTGAGCGAAAACGGGCAATACTTGCTTCAAGCGCGGGTTTTTAACATTGATGAAGAAATGCGTAACGAAACAGAGCTTGCCCTATCAGGATTGCGTAAAGACGGCGTAAAACAAATGAAGTCGTCGTCAATTACGTTTAAAGCGGAAAACGAGAAGTACGAAATTAGCGTGTTCACCGATATTACCTGCGGTTATTGCCGTAAATTTCATAACGAAATTGATGAGTTGAACGATGCGGGCATTACCGTTCATTATCTTGCCTTTCCCCGTTCTGGTTTAAACAGCCAGAATTACGACGATATGGTATCGGTATGGTGTGCTAAAGATCCTCAAAAAGCGCTGACTAAAGCGAAAGCGGGAAGCGATGTTGCAAGCGCAAGTTGTAAAAACAAGGTCGCTGAACAATATATGCTGGGGCAAAAATTAGGGGTGAACGGCACGCCAAATATTGTGTTACCTGATGGTTCACTTATCCCAGGGTATCAACCTGCTAAAATGTTAGCGAAGGCATTAGCAGCGACAGAGTAACGCGTTAATACACGCCTTAAGTTTATAGAAAAAACGCACTTGTGCGTTTTTTCTTTTTCTGCGGTATGATTTCTCCAGTTCTTCCCTAAAAGATTTTCATCACAGCTTTCGCACAGTGAAACTTTGACTTATTGAATAAGCAATCTTGTTTGGGGGTATCAGCACCTTCATCCTGTGCATCGTTAGCTGTAATTACAATTTTGGTTTAGTGGTATCTCATGATTTTGCCTATTGTTCGCCGCGAGATAAGCGGTGCATCCTTAAGTTCCGACTTACACCCCGTTATTGATAGAATTTACCGAGGTCGTAATATTGCGAATATCGATGATTTGGAAAACGGGCTTAGAGGGCTTACTCACTTTGACGCGCTAAAAGGAATGCCTGAGGCCGCGCAAATTCTTGCCACAGCGATAGAACAAAATAAACGCATTATCATTGTTGGCGATTTTGATGCCGACGGTGCAACTAGTACGTCGGTTTGTATTTTGGCGCTACGGGCAATGGGCTTTGATAACGTAGATTTTCTTGTGCCTAACCGATTCGACTTTGGGTACGGGCTCAGCGTTCCTATTGTTGATGAAGCAGCCAAGCAGGGCGCAGATATTATTGTTACCGTGGATAACGGCATATCGTGTATTGACGGTGTTACCCATGCAAAAGGGTTAGGAATACAAGTTGTCGTTACCGATCACCACTTGCCGGGCGATGTGCTTCCGCCAGCTGATGCGATAGTGAATCCTAACCAACCTGGGTGCGAGTTCCCTTCTAAAAATTTGGCAGGGGTGGGCGTTGCTTTTTACATCATGCTTGCGTTAAAAGCCAAGCTACAGCAGCAAGGGCATTTTGAAAAAGCTGGCATAGCTCCACCTAACTTGGCATCACTGCTTGATATCGTTGCTGTAGGTACGGTGGCCGATGTTGTCGTGTTGGATAAAAATAACCGAATATTAGTACATCAAGGCCTTCAACGTATTCGTGCAGGGCAGTGTAGGCCTGGCATTAAAGCGCTGGTGGAAATGGCAAATCGGGATTGTGCCCACTTAACGTCAACAGATTTAGGTTTTGTGGTAGGCCCACGACTTAATGCCGCTGGACGCTTAGATGATATGTCTCAAGGCATTGCGTGTTTATTAGAAGATGACACGATTCAAGCGCGTATGATTGCCGCCGAACTTGATGCACTCAACAAAGAGCGACGAGAAATAGAAACGGGCATGAAAGCGCAGGCAGAAATGGCACTAGAGCAAATGGTACTTGATGAAGGCGATATGCCAAGCGCACTGGTGGTCTATCGCGAAGACTTTCACCAAGGTGTTATTGGTATTGTCGCTGGGCGTTTAAAAGAGAAATACCTTAAGCCCGTGATTGCCTTTGCGCACCAAGATGACCTTATTATTAAAGGTTCTGCTCGCTCTATTCCCGGCGTTCATATTCGAGACGTACTCGATGAAGTTAATACACGATACCCTGGCGTTATCGAGAAGTTCGGTGGCCATGCGATGGCGGCGGGTCTTAGCCTGCCGGTAGCTAAACTGCGTGACTTTGAGCGTGCGTTTATCGACATTGCCGGTAAACATTTAGCTAAATTAGATGGAAACCATGCCCTGCTTTCTGATGGTGACTTATCCGCCAGCGAACTGTGCTTACCCTTCGCCCATTTGCTTCGCCAAGCGGGCCCGTTCGGACAAGGTTTTGAGTCACCGCTTTTTGACGGTGAATTCTCGCTTCTTGACCAGCGCTTAGTTGGGCAAAAACACCTTAAGATGGTGTTAAAAGGCGACGGGGCTAATGAAGTCGATGCTATAGCGTTTAATGTGGACTTGAAAGCGTGGCCTAATGCCATGGTTAAGCGTGTGCATATAGCTTATCGCCTTGATATTAACGTATTCAGAGGACAAGAAACGGTTCAGCTTATTGTTGAGCAAATAGAAGCCCTGTAGTTTTAATGCGGGCGCAACACTGGCGGGCCGATGGGCTGGGTTGTGCGCAAATAAAACCGGTAAGTTAAAAGATTGCACGTATTATGAGTGTGGGTAGAAAGTAAGGTAAATAGGTAATTCGACGGTGAAGAGCGAAAGAGAAAAGCTGGTTGAAAAACACAAACAACTTAACCAGACAGACAATGCTAAAGTGATCTCTCACGTGCAGCGGGAAGAGAAAGACAGTGATTGGGTTCGCCACACCATTATGTTGGAAGGTATTGATGTACCGTTTATTTACCGGCGTAAGCAGCAATACCAGAGTCTAAAAGGCGCGCGGGTTAATGTCACTTACTATCGGCACGTAGAAGATGTGGCGGGCATAGAGTTTGAAACCATGAAGGTAGTACGTATTAAGCGCAGTTAGCACGGCGCGCCCACCGCTGGCTTGAGCCTTCCTGTGCTTTGCTTTTAAAGCTGACAGCGAATGATCCCGCCGGTTAAACATAAACGGCCTTGTTATAACCCCCTACTATTACAGAGAGCAACAATGAATAACGAATGGTTAAACGCCTATGTATTGCATAGACGCCCTTACAGGGAGACCAGCTATATTGTTGATTTTTTCTCGTTAGAAGAAGGCCGCATAAGTGCCGTCGCAAAGGGGGTAAAAAACAGCAAGTCTGATAAAAAGAGCCTGCTTCAACCCTTTCAGCATTTGCGTCTGCAGCTAAGTGGTAAATCTGATTTAAAGAATTTACGTCACGTGGAAAGTGTAGCGCCGTCAATTTCCCTCACTGGCATCGCTTTATTTTGTGCAATGTATGTCAATGAGTTGACCAATAGAATAATGCCCCAGGGGCTAGCCAGTGATGGAGTATATAGCGCCTATGAAGCTGCGCTTTTGGCGTTGCGAGATGAAGCTGACATTGAAGTGACGTTACGGCAGCTAGAGTTTGCTCTTCTTGATGAAATGGGGTTGCTTCCTGATTTCACCAGTGATGTTGAATACGAAATGCCTATTGAAGAAAACGGTCGCTATCACTTTCAGCTAGATGCTGGTTTTATACAGATTCCCGA
The DNA here is from genome assembly GCF_054968525.1 of Alteromonas sp. G5_S2_22_S1. Lineage (NCBI taxonomy): Bacteria > Pseudomonadati > Pseudomonadota > Gammaproteobacteria > Alteromonadales > Alteromonadaceae > Alteromonas > Alteromonas sp. G5_S2_22_S1. The sequence goes on from NZ_JBQKUJ010000002.1 coordinate 209,377, forward strand.
TGACGTAGTAGGGGCTAGAGGAATTCCCGGTACAGCATTACTTAGCCTATCTCAGGGGGAATTCACACCATTGAGCAAAAAGGTCGCAAAGGTACTGTGTCGCGATTTACTCAAGCCGCTGATTGGGGACAAGCCGTTAAAAAGTCGAGAGCTATTTATGACTAAACCGCGCTAATGAAACCCTAACGTATCGTCACCGTTTTTCGGATTATTTTCTCGTAACACAAGCGCTTAATCGACACCTTAGATAAAAAAATTTGCTACAATTGCCGCACGTTGAAACGACGTGACCCCGTTGTTAATAGAAATTTTTATATGAAGGGTACAATTGTCCATGCCCTTACATGCTAGGTGGTGAAATGAGCACGATTTTATTAGGCGTTAACATCGACCATATCGCAACGCTTCGCAATGCGCGCGGTACCCATTACCCTGATCCAGTGCATGCTGCAGATATTGCAGAAAGAGCTGGTGCAGACGGCATAACTGTTCATTTGCGTGAAGACCGCCGGCATATTAAAGACCGCGACGTACGCATTTTAGCGCAAACTATCAATACCCGTTTGAATTTAGAAATGGCAGTAACTGATGAGATGCTAGCCATTGCTGAAGAAGTGAAGCCGGTCTTTTGTTGTTTAGTGCCTGAAAAGCGCGAAGAACTGACCACAGAAGGTGGGCTTGATGTCGCGGGTAACGTCGATAATATTAAAGCGGCGTGTGATAGGCTTGCCAATGCAAATATTCTTGTATCTCTGTTTATCGATGCCGACAAAGCGCAAATTGACGCTGCCGCTGCCTGTAATGCGCCTTACATTGAAATTCACACCGGGCAGTATGCAGAAGCCACTAGTGAAGAAGCGCAGCAAGAAGAACTTGCGCGTTTAGTTGAAGGTATCGAATACGCCGATAGCCTTGGGCTGAAAGTTAACGCCGGACACGGGCTTCACTATCACAACGTGAAACCGATAGCGGCTATTCCTCAGCTTATTGAACTCAACATTGGCCACGCCATTATTGCACGGGCGGCGTTTGACGGATTGCACAAAGCCGTTGCCGATATGCGTAAGCTAATGCTTGAAGCGCGAGCGGGCATTTAATAAAGGTAAGATAAAACGTGGCGATTGCAGGGCTCGGTACTGACATTGTTGAGATTTCGCGTCTTGGAAAAGGCGAGACCGCCAACGAACGTTTGGCAAAGCGGGTGCTTACACCTGCTGAATGGCAACAGTTCTGCGAACATGCCAGCCCGGTACGTTTTTTAGCAAAACGGTTTGCGGCAAAGGAAGCGGCGGTGAAAGCGTTAGGGACGGGCATAGGAAACGGCATAAGCTGGCAGCATATTGAAGTGCGCAACAATAACCTTGGCGCGCCAGAGCTACACTTTTCTGGCGAGTTCGCAGCGATGTGTGAAGTCAGGGGTATTACACGAAGTGTGGTGAGTATTTCAGATGAGCAGCATTATGCGGTGGCCACCGTTATACTAGAGACAGTATAGAAAAGTGCAGCTTTTCGTTACGCAGCGTTCTCGATACGCGGCGCTCTTACCTACAAGGTAGATTTACCCTTAGTCTCTGTGGGCTAATATCAACGGTCAACAGACCCTATTTACACCTAATTACGTTAATACAGGTATCCGGAGTCGCCCTTGGCAAACCTTTTTAAACAGTCTCGCGCTAAGCAAAAAAATAAAACAACCCCATCCCAAGCTCAGACAAACACGAAGGGAAGTGCTAGGGCGAATGCGCAAGTCGCCGGGCTTAGGTTTAAAAAAAGCAAGCAATCAAAAGAACACAATACCGCGCAAGACGCCAATAATAATGCCATAACCATCCAGGAATTAGATTGGATGGGACAGGGCGTGGCTCGCGGCGCTACGATGTATTTCGTTGAAGGTGCACTACCCGGTGAAACTTGTGACATAGAGGTGATATCGAGCAAAAAGAAGGTTGTTAGTGCTAAAACAATTAGCATCCAAGGGCCAAGCGAATTGCGGCAACCCCCCTTCTGCCCGGTATTTGAAGCTTGCGGTGGCTGTCAGTTGCAGCATATTGATGCCGACGCTGCGTTAGCGTACAGAGATAACGCGCTTAAAACTATGATGGAGCGTCAGCTTTCTATCGGTAGTGGCGTTTGGCAAGCTCCACTGGTAGGACCGCGCCCTCAATATCGCAGAAAAGCGCGGTTAGCTATTGATGCCCGCAACCCAGATAATATTAAATTGGGTTTCAGAGAGGCCAACAGCAACAAAGTAGTTAACCTTGACACCTGCCCTATACTCGTTAACCCACTATCAACGGCTATAGGCCCGTTGCGTAATGCGCTAGAGGGGTATGATAGCGCGCGCCATATTGGGCATATCAGCCTTATTGCTGGCGACAACAGGGCGCAAGTAGTTATTAAACACACTAAGGCACTAGAAGATGCGCTTATCGAAACGGTAGATGCTTTTGCTAAAGCTCATGGTTTAGATGTGGTGCTTGAAAATAAGCAAGGTCGCCTGCGCAGTGTAGGGGAAGCTCAGGGCTTAATTATGCATACCGTTGACGGCTGCTCGATTTCCCCCAGTGCTAACGACTTTATCCAAATTAATAAAGTGGTTAACGAAAAAATGATCAATCAGGCTTTAGTATGGCTAGACCCGCGCCCTAATGAACGTATCGCTGATTGGTTTAGCGGCTTAGGGAATTTTACCTTGCCCATTGCGAAAAAGGGCGCCTTGGTACAGGCAATTGAAGGGGTTGCAGAGATGGTGCGCCGTGCTAGAGATAATGCACAGCAACAGGGCATTGAAAACGTTGAGTGGCTGCATTTAGACTTGGCCAATAAGGCTAACGTCGAAGCGTCTTTGCAGCAGGGTTTTGATAAAGTATTGCTCGACCCGTCAAGAGAGGGAGCCTTGACGGTTTGTCACGCGCTTGTAAAAGCACTACCAAAAACGATAGTGTATGTTTCTTGCAACCCAAGTACGTTTTCTAGAGACGCAAAAGTGTTGATAAACGGGGGTTATGAAATGGAAAAAGCGGGCGTAGCAGAGATGTTCCCCTTCACCCATCACATGGAAATGATGGCCTTGTTTACGCAAAGGCAGCAGTAGCGAGTAACGGATATGGTATCGACAAGAAAGGTCCACGAAGCCGACCGGCCACCCTTCGAAGCGTGGCTAGACAGCCTGAATTTACACGCAGAAACGAAAGACAAGCTTAGCGCTGTATCGTCTATTCCTGAGCGCTTGTTAGTCGGTCAGGAAATGGTAGAGATTCTGTGTCAGCTCAATATGGACGACGCGACGCTTCAGGCCGCCTTAGTATTTCCTTATTGCGAACAGCACGCGCTAAGCGAAGACGACATTCATGAAGAATTCGGCGACGAAATTCGCGACCTGGTTGTTGGCGTGCGCAGAATGGACGCTATTAAGTCTTTACATGCCCGCAAAGTAAACGGGTCTGGGTTTGCAGAAAAGTCAGACGAACAGCACATTGACAGCATTCGCCGCATGCTGCTTGCCATGGTTGAAGACGTGCGTGCGGTGGTTATTAAAATGGCCGAGCGCATTTGCGCGCTGCAACAGGTTAAAAAAGCGGACGAAGAAACCCGCGTAATGGTGGCTCGAGAATGCGCTAGCATTTACGCCCCGTTGGCAAACCGCCTAGGCATTGGCCAGTTAAAGTGGGAACTTGAAGACCTCGCCTTTCGCTACTTGCACCCTATTACTTATAAACAAATCGCAAAACAGTTAGACGGAAAGCGCAGAGAACGCGCCGAATACATCAATGCTATTGTTGACGACCTTCAAGGCCTGCTAGACAAAGAGCAAATCCGTGCTGAGGTATACGGTCGACCTAAGCATATTTTCAGCATTTGGAAAAAAATGCAGAAAAAACGGCTTACGTTTGAACAGCTATTTGATATTCGCGCGGTGCGCATTATTGCCGAGCGGCTACAGGATTGTTACGCAGCGCTAGGAACGGTGCATGCTAGCTACAAGCATTTACCTAACGAGTTCGACGATTATATCGCGACCCCAAAACCCAATGGTTACCAGTCGATTCATACCGTTATCGTTGGGCCTGAAGGTAAGTCGGTTGAGATTCAAATTCGCACTCAGAAAATGCATCAGGACGCAGAGCTAGGCGTGGCGGCCCACTGGAAGTACAAAGAAGGCAGCACGGGTAAACAGTCGGGCTATGACGAGCGCATAAACTGGTTACGTCGCATACTCGCGTGGCAAGAGGAAGTGGCTGAATCTGGCGATTTAGTTGAAGAGCTTCGCAGCCAAGTGTTCGACGACCGGGTGTATGTGTTTACGCCGAAAGGGGATGTGATTGACTTGCCACAAGGTGCTACGCCTCTTGATTTTGCCTATTACATTCACAGTAATGTGGGCCACCGCTGCATTGGCGCTAAAGTGAATGGGCGTATAGTGCCCTTTACTTATTTGCTGCAAAGCGGCGATCAAATAGAAGTGCTTACGGGTAAAGAGCCAAACCCTAGTCGAGATTGGATGCACCCCGGCCTCGGCTACGTGCACTCATCACGGGCTAGAGCCACTATTCACTCGTACTTTAAAAAGCAGGACAGGGACAAAAACCTTGCTGCAGGTAAAGAGCTTTTAGAGCGTGAATTACAGCGGGCCCATTTACCCGCCAAAGTGCCACACGAGGCTGTCGAGAAGTTTAATCTGCAAACGCTTGACGATTTATATACTGCCGTAGGCGCGGGCGACGTGCGGGTTATGCAAGTGATTAACTTTATCCATCACCTTCAGGAACCGCCAGCGCCAGAACCAGAAATAAGTCCTAAGGTGAAAACCCGTAAAACGGCAGCGGGGACGGGCAAAAAAGATGCGGTGGTCGTACAGGGCGTGGGCCACTTAATGAGCCAATTAGCCAATTGCTGTAAGCCTGTGCCCGGCGAGCCTATCCTAGGCTACATCACGCAAGGGCGAGGAGTTAGCGTTCATAAAGAAAGCTGCGATCAGCTGCAGAACTTGTTGTCACAGCACCCTGAGCGTCAGATAGAGGTTAACTGGTCAGAAGAGCTTAAAGTAGGGTTTGAAACCGGCATAGACATATTCTGCCATGATAGAAATGGTTTACTGCGTGACATTACCACTGTGCTTGCCAATGAAAACGTCCCGCTACTAGGGGTTAATAGCTTAAGTGATAAAAACAGGCAAACGGCGCTTATCACGATATCCATTGAAGTGCAGGATTTAGAAACGGTATCGAAAGTGCTGACAAGATTAAGACAGCTTAAAGGCATTACTGATGCAAAACGCAAGCAAAGTTAGGCTTAGCGAAATGCAGCGGCTGCTTGAAATTATGAGGCAGCTACGCGACCCGGAATCTGGGTGTCCGTGGGATGTAAAACAAACCATGGAAAGCCTCACTCGCTATACGATAGAGGAAGCTTATGAAGTGGCTGACGCTATAGCCAGCGGCGATATACACGACATTAAAGATGAGTTAGGTGATTTACTGTTTCAAGTTGTGTTCTACGCGCAGATCGCCAGTGAAACGAGCGCATTTTCTTTTGACGATGTAGCGCAAAGCATAAGTGATAAGCTAGTGCGTCGCCACCCGCATGTTTTTGGCGCGCAGTCTGTCGATGATGGGAAAGGCAGTGAAAAGGGCGGCGAAGCGCTTCAGCGAACGTCGCTCAGCGACACTGCCTTAAACGCACAGTGGGATGCGATTAAAGCGCAGGAAAAACAGCTCAAAAAGCAGCGTTCTGAGCAACGTGTTCATGCCGCAGAAACCAGTATTTTAGACAGCGTTCCCAAAGGCATGCCGGCACTCATGTATGCGCAAAAGCTACAGAAAGCTTGTGCAAAGGTAGGTTTTGACTGGCCTGATGTCGCACCTGTAATTGATAAAGTGCGCGAGGAAGTAGAAGAGATTCAGCTAGAATTAGATTATAAGCAGCGAGCAGAAACCGCTGCCGAAAAAGCGTCGCAGCATGTCAATAGCACGTCCGATGGCGAAGCGCTTCACGACAATCAAAATGCCATAGAAGAAGAAATTGGCGATGCACTTTTTGCTATGGTTAACTTAGCAAGACACTGCAAGGTAGATGCTGATACCGCACTTCGAAACGCCAGTAACAAGTTCGCTAACCGTTTTAAAGGTGTAGAGCGTTTGGCGGCAAAGCAAGGCGAGACGCTTGACGCATTGACCTTAGATGAAATGGAAGCTTTGTGGCAGCAGGTCAAGCAGTCTTCAAGTGCTAAGTGATTTGCACGTCTTGCGAACTAAAAACACACCTTATTCATAAACTCACTCGTCATTTTTCATGCCAGTAAATCCGTAGTGCAATGCTGAGATGCGCTATGGGTTAATGCTAACCCTACCGAATTAGCCTAATGTAGATGGAAACTTCTTTATTTTGGCGTATGGTTATTAAGTAGGTTTGATTTATGGCAAAGGGATGTAGATCCATTTTGTCTATAATCTGTGTATAAAAATAGCACGTTGGAAATGTGCGTAGCCGGTGTTGTGTCATAACACTTACCACGGAGTTGGACTGGATTGGGCGTGACTGTTTTATGAAAAAAGTACTATATTTATCCTTAGGGCTGTTTTTAACGTGTTTAGGTATTATTGGTGCCTTCTTACCCGTAATGCCGACAACGGTATTTTTAATAGGTGCGCTTTTCTGTTTTACAAAATCTTCACCGCGCCTTGAAAGTTGGCTAATTCAGCACCCCAAATACGGCACGAGTCTGGTTGCGTGGCGCAAGCACGGGGCAATATCGAAAAAAGTGAAATGCATTGCCTGCTGCAGCATGTTGATAAGCTTTATTCTTGTTTGTCTATTTGCATCTATGCCCATTCCCGCTTATATAGGCATTGCGATGTTTATGGGAGTAGGCGCGTACTTTGTGGTTACACGCCCCAGTATGTCAGCCGTTTAGTATTGTTATCAGTACCCACTAAATCTTTGCTCGCGCATGCTTTCCCTTTCTTGACGGTAATCGTGCTGCGACTAACCTGCTAGTTCTAACGGTTCCTACCTAGTCGCTCGTGACTGCTCACCCATTCATCCGCGACCACAGCAGAACCCAAAGACAGATCGCCGCACAACACAGTCGCCGCAACAATTTCAGCAAACTTATTCACGCTACCTCTTTGTGTACAGCCAAGTACGCTTAAACATTCGTTTTGGGTTGCCAAGCCCGTCCCACCGCCATACGTAGCCACAATTAACGATGGAATGGTGACCGAGAAGTAATAGTCACCATTTGGCGTGATCTCGGCGTAAGTAAACCCCGCCGACGACTCAGCCACATTAGCGACATCTTGCCCGCAAGCGATAAACATGGCGGTAATGCCGTTAGCGAAGTGGGCGCCATTGTTAACGCTACCGGCCATCAGCGCGCCCATGTTCGAATATTGGCGCTGTTTAAACAAAGCTTCGGGTGGGCAGTGCATAATGTCTGTCATAAGTTGCTTGGGTAAAGTGACCTCAGCGACAACGCGCTTTCCTCTGGTATGTAGCGAGTTTAAGTGAGAGTGCTTTTTATCGGTATCTAGGTTCGCCGCTAAGACAAAATGCTCGATAGCGCCGGGGTAATTCGCTTGAATCCATTCGCAGCCTGCTTTCGTGGCTTTGCTCACCATGTTTTGACCAGCGGCATCGCCGCAGGTGAAGTTGAATCTAAGCCAGCGTAGCTTAGATGCAGCATATTGCTCGATATCCCTTAGTTTGCCCACGCTGGTGGTGTTATCACTGGCGCGTTTGATGGCTTCAAAGTTTTGCTCAACCCATTTGCCAAATTCGAGGGCTTCTCTGGCGTTAGAAAACGCGAACATAGGTGCTCGCTGCATAGCATCATCAATAACCGTCGTAGTAATACCGCCTGCCTCTCTCGTTAAGCGCATACCTCTGCTGTAGCTGGCTGTTAGCGTGCCTTCTGTCGTCGCCATCGGAACGTAAAACTCCCCCTTTGCGTGCTCTCCGTTTACTAACATTGGGCCCGCAAAGCCAATAGGTACCTGTGCAACGCCGGCAAAGTTTTCTATGTTGCCTGATAAGGTTTCAGGCGGAATGGAGTAGTGCCCTAAGTGGTTTAACTGAGTGCCTGTCTCGCGGGCAATAAACTCACGGCGGGTCTGGCTCATATCATGGGTATAGTCGTTGTCTGAAGAACGTGGGATTTTAGGCATTAGGCCACTCCTTTTTTCTTCCATAATAGGAGCGCCGATCTCATATGAGAACTGTTTACAATTTATACATTAAGATAAACGTAGCCTATGTAAATTAATTAAGCGAAGAAAGGCGCCTAATACACCTTTCTACCGCTAATATCTAGAACAGTTAGGCTCTGCCAACTAACTTTTTCTCGCTATTTTAGCTTCCAGTAAAGCGATCTCTCTTTTGCGACCTAAGTCTGCAAGAGGGCGATCTGCACGACTTGGAGCGACCTGCGCCTTTTTGGCGAATTTAAGGGCTTCGTCATATTTACCGTTATCGAATAAATACTCCGCGTAGAAATAGTTGGGATCTATTCCGTCAGGGTTTATTTCAAGCGCATGCTTTAGCAATTTCTCAGCTTTTTTGTCGCTACCGAAACTAATAGGCCAGCCCGGAAGTTTATGATACAGCACACCTAGACTGGTCATCGCAGAGCCAGAGAGTGCGTTTTCGTCCAATCGCATTGCTTGTTCAAAACTCTTACGAGCATCCTTTGCGAAGTCCAGAGCACCAAGTCCGCCCTTGGCACCGGCTGTACTGGATTGAATTATGCCTTGCCAAATCAATAGTTCAGGGTTGTTGGGTTCTGCCTTAACGAAAGATTTAGCGGTATTAATAAGGGCGACGAATGCTTTTTCCTTTTCTGCATCATCAAGTTCATAGTTAATATGTGCCCACTGATGCTGAAGTGTCTTTAACGGGTTGGTTGCTGTTTCACTTAAGGCAGATGTCGGCGCTGTACTTTCTGTGACCTCGTTAGCTTGAGCCATAGCCGTATGGCTTAATGCCAGACCGAGTCCTAGAATTACCGTGGTGCTAAGCGTGGTTAATTTCTTCATAGTAATGTCCTCGTGTTAAATCAGCTTATTACCCAGGCGGGTATCGTTTTGAGCGCTGGTTTGTTTGTCTTGTGATCGCGATTTTTGAAAGGCATAGCGTTTAATTATTGGAAGTTTTTTTGCCAACGCGTTGTCAACAACACTGGGAACTAGCGCGTTAAGTTTGGCAAAAAAGCGTTCAGCACGTCCTAGCGCCACTCTTGGCAAATTGTTTTCTAACTGTTTAATAAATGCTTGTGCTACTGCATCAGGCTCGTCTGTCTGGTTGCCTAATGCGTCGTTTAGCGCAATAGCGCGTTGGTCGTTTATGTCGGTGCGCGTTGCACGTGGCGCTAGATAATGAAATTTGATTTTGCTATCGCTGAATTCTCTGTGCATGGCTTCCGTCCAGCCTTTCAACGCGAATTTAGTTGCGCAGTAGGTTCCGTGCGCAGCAAAACCGATACCTCCAAAAGCAGAGCCTACATTCACAATGTGCGCAGACGGTCTACGTTCTAGTAACGGCAGCAGGCGTTGGGTTAGTAGCATGGGTGCCAGCATATTTGTCGACACAATCGACTCGATAGGGGTGCCCACAAACTCGCCAACATAGGTAATGCCGGCATTGTTAACCAGAATACTTAAAGGAAGTCGTTGGCAGGCACTTACTACTCTATCTCTGCCTTCATCTGACGTAATGTCAGCCATAACGGCGGTATGATGAAGGGTTAAATTTTGTTGCAGCTGTTCGAGCTTCGCCTTACTTCTGCCAGTTAGGATAATGTGCGCGCCTTTTTCATCAAGCGCCTTGGCTATTGCTTTACCAATACCGCCAGTAGCACCTGTAAGAAGCACCACTTGATTACGCCACTCAATATTCATTGTATTTACCTTAACGTGTTATCAATTTACCTCGGGGGATAAGCACCAGAGGTAAACCCTTGAATTCAAGCAACCTGTTCCAGGCCGTGTTCAGGTGTTAATTCGCGAAAGATATCTCCGTATAAGCGATAAAACATGTTCGCACTGTGAATGATCATTTGCTGCTCTTTGGGGTCAGTAATTTTGTTCATAAGCCCTTCAAAGAAAACAATGTGCTCTTGGTCTAGCGCACCGTGAGAGGTAAGGTATTTAAACGCTGATTTAGGCAGAGATAACTTGTCTTTGATTTGTTTTGCAGCCGCGTCGGCAAGCGCAATACTTGTGCCCTCTAAAACGAATACCATGCCGAAGAAATACAGTGGGCTTTTGCGTGCTATTGCATCAAAAGCATAGGCAACCATTAATTCGGTGGCGGGTCCAGGCTGACTTTTCCTCGCCTGTTCTTTATCAACACCACAGGCTGCAAGGTCGTTAAGGATCCACTCTTGGTGACCCATTTCTTCTTCAATGTATTCACCAATTGCTTCTCTTAGCCATTCCTTATCTTCGTTGAGTTTGGCACCTGTAGCCATAAGCAGGGGTACAGTAAACTTAACGTGATGATAAGCCTGTTGAAGAAAGGCAATATAGTCGTTTAGGTTAAAATCACCGTTAAAGCAGCGTTGTATAATCGGCGCCTGTAAGAATGACTGTCTGGCATGTTCGGTGTTGCTTTGAAGTTGCTGATAGAAATTCATAAATTATTCCTTGATAACAAATTGAGAAGAAAATGCTGTTGTACTTTGAACGCTGTACTGGTGTTGGTCTTGGCCCTGGTAGAGCATGTCTAAGTCAGTCGCGTAGCGGGCAATTATTGCGTCACGCTTCAGTTTTCCCGTTGGGGTAAGCAGTTGGTTTTCTGGTGTACAAAGACCGATGGTGGCGAAACTAACAACTTGCGCATAGTCAGGTAACTGCTTATTGATAAGCGCCACGGTGCTTTGAATCTGTGTATTAGAAATAGTATTGGAAGCGGGTACGAGGAGCGCGACACAGTAGGGTTTAGCTTCGCAATACACCAAAGCCTGCCTAAACAGTCCCGTTCCCAGCAATAAAGATTCAATCCACTCTGGCGATACATTTCTGCCAAAGCTGTTCACCATTATGTTTTTTATACGCCCATTCAGCGTAAGTGTGTTGTCAGAAAAAAAGCCTAAATCGCCGGTTCTGACCTGGGTCGGATAAAATGAGGAAGGTTGATTCAGATAGCCCAGAAAGTGGTTGCCTGTAACTACGATTTCACCCTCTTCGATGTGCAGTTGATTATGACCAAGCGTTTTTCCGGCACTGCCCATCGTATTGCAATTGGGCGTGTTCAATGTTGATACTGATACCGCCTCAGATAAGCCATAACCTTCAAATACTGGTAGTCCCTTCGCTTGAGCTTGCGCCAGCAAAGTGGGCGCTACATGTGCACCGCCAACAGCAATGAACATTAGTGATGAAGGTGGTGTCCAGCCCTGATTACATGCCTCTACTAGCACCATTAGCAAGTCGGGCACCAAAATCACAGACGTTGGTTGAACGCGGTCTATCAGTGACAGCAGTGCGTTTGGATTGACGAGTTTGCTTCCTTGAAATCCGCGCTCAGATGCCGTGGCTAAATAAACCGTGCCGCCGTGGTGCAGAGGGGCGTAAACACCTGCAATATTTTCAAGTAGGGTAGACAATGGCAGTAAACATAGGTGGTTCACTATTTCTGGTTGAACAGCGCGCTCAATAGAATGGGCAACTTTCCATTGCGATTCAGTAGACAGGCACACGCCTTTCGGTGAGCCCGTAGAGCCAGAAGTAAAGGTTATTTTGTTAGTACCTACAGGTGTGTATACACGAGAGTCATGTTTGAGTGGATGAGCGACAATGTCGTATTCGCTATCAATAACAGTCGGTGACTCACTCCATTCACTTAGTTCACCACCGCAATTGGTTAATAAAAAGTGACACTGGCTCTCATTTAATACATGTTCTTGTTGGGAAGCGCTAAAAAATAGCGGAACGGGGACACAGCAAACGTTAGCCTGTTGGCAGGCTAAATCAGCAATCACCCATGCAAAGCTATTGTCAAAGGCAATGCCCACCCTCTCGGCATTGTGGTTTGTTATCCAGCTTGCGAGGTTCTCGACGGCGCTCAAAAGGGCGCGGTAAGTCATTGAACCGTCTTTGCATTTCAGCGCAACGTCATCGTCGTGCCCGTTTATATACTGATTAAGCAACATACGCTGTTTCCTTTTTTGTGCAGATATTTTGCGTTAACGCATCCACATTTGCGGAAATAAGCTCAATTGCACGTTGGAAATGAGCATTAAGTTCAGGGCAGCCAATTATGTGTTGGGTTACGTGATTTAGCGACAGGGCAGTAACCTGAGGAGCGGTGTCATAATAGGTGCCCCAATCATCGCTATTCCCTTTAAGTTTTGACGCATCGGCTTTAACAAGGGGGAGGAGTTGAATACCCGCGCCCATGAGTAAAGAGGTGAGCTGTGAGGTCGCACTGAAAACCAGATATTTGCTACCACATCGTTTTAAAACGAAGAACAGGGCAAATAACAAGGGGAGGGTATAGCGCGATGCACTGCTAAAAAGGTTACCAACTTCAGCAATATGCGCTCTGTTTACGGTTATCCCTTGTAAGGTGAGGGCAGTTTCTACCGAAGTGTTAAGGTATTGCTCTATAAAAAGAGAATTATACTGACCATCATAGGCGGCAAATCTTGCGCCTGCGGCGGCTTTAACTCCCTTAGCGTCAAGAGCAAACAGCATAGGCATAAAGGAAGTCACTCGTGCGTTGTAGCGAGCTTTAAAACCACTCGCTATAAACGCTTCAATACGGCGGCGGGCATTATGTCCATGTTTTGCCGCGATAAAGGTTATAGCGGGCTTTTCCTTTGAGACAATCGCAGATTGCTGACTAGCAACCTGGGTTGGAACAGAAGCTAAAACGTGACTCATAAACATGCTCATTGGTTTTGCGATGTTATGAGTATTTACGCGAGACCTTAAGAGAACCTTAAGTGGGAAAAACTTTTATAAATGTCAGCCCAAAATGTTAAGAACGCCCAAGCTAATTAATCGCTTGAGCCGTCATAGCTATTAAAAACTGGGCCGTTAGCCGGTAAATCACAGGTAGCGTTCGCAGCAGTGTCAGGAAGCAATAACCATTCGTCACGGTGAGCTACACCCAGTGAAGTGGCTTGTGATAAGTCTACACATTGAAATTTGTAGTCACTTGGAACTAACAAAAAGCGTTGACGTGTTAGCGGTCTAAGCCGCTGGTCTGAAATCTTTGTCTGCTCGCGGAAAGGCTCGGAAGTATCGGTCAACCAAGCCCACGCTGTACCGTTTTCTACTTCTTTAGGGGTATGGTAACCAAAATGAGCCATTTCAAAGGGTGAATAAAGCAAATACTGTTCTTTAAAGCTGACTATCCCTACCTCGAAGGCAGTTGAATCCTTCGTCAACATATTACTTATTTGGCTTTCTGCATTTTGAAGGACTGTACGGGGAGTTCGGTAGTCATTTAGCAGCCATGCACCGAATGTTGAAGGAATTACAGTTAAAATGAAAAGCCATGCCAGTAATTGGCGGGCGAGTAATTCTCCATCCCCTGCGTTGCGCTTTTTATTGTAAACATAGTAGACAATATGAGTACAAAGCCCAGCGAAACCGAGTACAAGTAATACTATGCTTAAACGAACAAGGGTTTCGCTGTCGCTGTCAAAGCGCGTCATCAGCTTAACAGCGGTGGGCTCGTGAAATAGCAGTGCTAAGCCAGCAATCAATAAAACGGCAGAGATTAACGAAGTAACTGCGCGCGCAAAAAGCACCAACCCTCTTGATACAGTTGAATTCGCAAGTACCAGGCCTGCAACCATACTCAACGCAGGCAGTGCCGGTAGAACATAAACACCACGTTTACCTGGGCTGATACTAAAGAAAATGACAACCAATATTACCCATATCAACAAGGATGAGTAAGCGTGGTTGTGAGTAAGTGCATCTTTTAACGACTTAGCTTTTGATACAAGTATGGCAATTGGAGTTATCCAAAATACAGGAATAACTTCAACAATATAGTAATACCAGGGCTCTATGTGGTGCCAGGCATTGGCATATCGCTCAGCCGTTTGTTTAAACAAAATGTTCGACAAGTATTGTTGTATTTGAGGATCTTGTTTTATCAAACCAAGATAAAGTAGAGGTGCAAGCCACATCGCCACAACTGATAGCATGACTAAGGGGCCAAACAACATGCGCAATGACCACTTGCCGCGATGTGAGCCGCTGGTAAATGCGAAAAATGCAATGGGGATAAATAAAAGAACAGGTAAAAAGCCAACGCCTTTGGTTATGATCCCAAGCCCCATAAAGAACCATGCTGCAAAGTACCACCGCCAATTAACATGCACATAAAAGTGCTGAATGAGTCCGTAGACGCTAATCCAGATAAAGCAGGCGACAAGGGCATCTATTTGAGCAAATTTGGCTTGAATAAGAAACTGAGGGCTCAGTAGAAGTACGAGCATACTCAACATTGCCGCTTTTTCACTGGCAAGTCTTAGCGATAGCTTGTAGGTTAACCCCAAAGTGACAAGGCTTGCGATAGCGTTAGGCAGGAGCATAGCCACCTTCAGGCTACCCGTTATAAGGTAAAAGAAGGCAATACACCACATAAACACAGGAGGCTTGTCTGGATAAATTTCGCCACCGCGCATGGGCACAAGCCACTGTCCGCTGTTCACCATCTCTTTTGCGACCAAGGCAAATCGAGGCTCATCGGGGGGCCAAGCATCTCTGAAACCCAGACCAACAAATATCAGAGCACAGGCAAAAAAGAACAGGGTAGATGCATGGCTATTTGAATTAAGCACAAGCCTCACGACGGCTCACTCCTACGAGAAATGCCTGATAAGGATAGAAGTAGAAGAAGGCTAATGATTAAGCCACCAATTTGTAAAGGCTGTTCAAGGGAACTGACAAATCGAGAACCGCTTCCAAGCAAGGTAAACAAAAAAGTTTGAGGCGCAAAGCCGATTGCACTTGCCAGAATAAACGGGACAAACGGAACGCTTAGCACACCCGCGACGGCGTTTGTGATTAAGTTTGAGCCTACAGGGAATAAACGAACAATTAACACATTGCGAAAACTTCGCTTGGCCAGTTTGTTTTCAACAGGTTTTAATTTTGAACCTAAAAGACGGACGGCGAGTGAGCGCAGAGGGCCATTTGCTAATGCGTAGGCTACACATGCAGACAATACCGTTAGCAACAAGGCAATTAATCCTCCCTGCAATGCGCCAAAGCCCACTCCGCAAAAAAAACTGACAGCCTGACGGGGAAAACCCATGGTTAAAAGTACAACACAACCACCCAGTATCATGCACAGCGATTGCCAATTTAAATTTGAAATATAGGCATTCAACCAATCTGTATCATCACCGTGCTTCCATACTTCACCAGTGACCTCTAGCGACACATAGCAGATAAGCGCGATGCTAGCTGCCCCGATGAAAAACTGTATGACGCTTTTGAGGCGGCGGATATTAGTCTTCATGACCCATTCCGCTGACAATGTGATTAAGCTTGTTTCTGTACATTAGCCATCTGACGCCAAGCATATCGATGATCCCTGCCCAGCCACGATTCCACGCTGTGTAATTTGATTTACCTTCTAAACGCGCGCGATGATTGACCGATACACATACCACCTTTCCCCCAAGCCTTTTAGTTAAAGCGGGAATATATCGGTGCATATGGTCAAAGTAGGGTAAAAGTAAAAAGGTGCTTCTTGGGAGTAGCTTCAAGCCACAGCCCGTGTCTGGTGTGTCGTCCTGTAGGATCCACTGGCGAACACGATTGGCAACTTTAGACTGAAATCGCTTCCACGGGGTATCTTTTCGCTTCTTACGATGTCCGATAACGCAGAAGTGCGCTGCGTTAGTTTCTTTAGCTGCGCGAATAAGTCGCGGTATATCAGCAGGATCGTTTTGCCCATCAGCATCAAGGGTGATGATCCACTTTCCTTTTGCCTGCAAAACACCGTGAAAAACGGACGTGCTTTGACCGCAGCTTATAGGGTGGACGATGACACGACAACTTACCGGCAAGGTGCTTGAAAGGTTACGCAGTAAGGATAGAGATTCGTCGCTGCTACCATCATCTACAACAATAATTTCTGTTGTTGCATTAGGGACCACCTCTGAAATTTCTAGCAACAAAGCAGAAAGGTTTTTGGCTTCATTTTTAGCAGGTAAAACAACACTGACGTCAAACTGGCGCATAAGAATATTTGGTAAATCATCGAATGACGTGCACTTTATAAGTCGAACCTTAAGGGAAGCTTAAGTTGGGCGCTAAAGTACAAACTTACACTAGAATTCGTATTCCAACGACATGCGAAGTGTGTGATCTTTACTGTCGCCGTTTAGTCCAGCTATAAAGCCCAGTTCCCACTTTAGCTGCTTCTGTCTGTCATAACGCTTTATGCCCATGAAAGCTGGACCTACGCCAATAAAATCCTCAGCAACATAAACTTCAACGCCAGGCTGTATTTCGGGAAGCCAGCGGTATCTAAACTTGGCTTTAAATTCGCTTTCCCATTCGTTAGCAACCGTTTCGCCCCATTCATAAACGACGGTAATGTTGGTGGTAAGGCTAAATTGACCAAACTCTTTTTCAGTCAGCAAGCCAGCCTTTACTTCCCAGTCATCAGTATTGTGTTGTTTTTCAAGCTCAAACAATGTGCCCCAGTCAGCCCAATACTGTCCCTGTTCGGTCATCATCCAACGTAGTTCTAATTCGTAACCCTCTACGCGAAAATCTTCATTCTCATCACGCGCTCCTACCACATAGGCCTCTAAAATTAAAAATTCGGAAAGTGCGTGCCCGAATGAAAAACGTTGCATTAGTACATTTCCATCGTCGTTTTGTCTCGATGTTAGGCGCCATTCGAATTCTCGCTCAAACGGCAGAACGTAAGGATGATATACCTTATCGACGGTAAAGTTATCTGCGCGTGCCTGACTGGCAAACAGTAACAAAAACGTGATTAAGGAGAAAAAAGCACGTTTTAACATGCGGCCTCCTTGAGAGGGGTAGACCTTTGTCTTATACACAAAAAGGTGATGAGATTAGGGACAATCAAAGCAATCAAAAAGACAACGATATAACTTAAAGAGGGCGTGGCTTCATAGCCAACAAGCGCGTTAAGCAAGTGCCCGTATTCGCTGTTATCGCTCACAATTTCGCTGCTATCCCAAAGTTGGTTTGGCGAGGGAAACGTATCGGTTTGCTCCAATAATAAAGCGATATTGGCTGCCTGCGCTGCAACAAAAACAGAAACAAAGAAATGCGTTGTTTTTAAACTAACAAATTGAGTGAGAAAAATATTGAGCAAGATAGCAATACTGATGCTTATACCAAGCCCAATAGTGGTTCCCAGAAATAGCAAGGTGCTATCGCTGTTTCTCGTCAGTTCAGAGATGAAGTAAACTAAAAAGTGCAGCGAATTGGGTAATCCAATGCCCAATACGAGCAGCGAGATTCCAATGCTAAGCAATGATGAACTCGATGTGCCGGATGACGCGAGAAAGCACATGCCAATCCACGCAATAAAAAATAATAACGTCTTAAGAAGTTCAAATCCTGCGCCTTCGTAAAATTCTGACACCACGCCCAGCTTTGGATAGATCAATAATGCGATAAATATAAGCGCAAACAAACGCCATAAGAGAGTGACCGCGGAAACGCGAGGTAGGGCCAACAGCACGCTAATAAGTAAGAAAATAGGTAACGTATCACGCAGAAAAAGCACAACAGTATTAATGAGCATATTGATTGTCCTCTGCGCTTTTCACTACCACTTTACCCACTGCGGTGTTGGGATGAAATTCTCCGAAGAAGGGGTATTCTCCTGGTGTGAGCGGTCCGATAAATATGGTGCCTCTGCTATTTGCAAATATCACTTTCTCTCTGTTTAAAGAGAAGCTATCGATTTCCTCTGGTGTATTGTCAAAGTTGATAAAAGTAAGTTTTACCTTTTGCCCAGCTGGAACAGTGACTTCTTGGGGGTAAAACAAATGTGATTTAATTTCAACTACAACCTCAGGTAGCGCCCAGGCACTTGGTACGTGGCAGGCAAAAAAGGCAAAGGCAAGGGATGACTTAAAGTACGAAGTCATTTGAAAAATTCACCCTTACTTCTAAACCGCCCATCGAGCTTTCGTGCAGTGTCAGTTCTGCATTATGTAAAGCAACAACTTGCGCAACAATTGCGAGACCTAGTCCACTCCCCGAAGTGGGTTTACTCGTAGGCCCCCTTTGAAACCGTTTTATAACCTCAGGTCGTTGATCAGCGGGAATGCCAGGGCCAGAATCGCATACACTTAATGAGACACCACGGTGATGACATTCTACTTTAATTAAAATTTGCGCATTTTTAGGCGAATAGTTACTCGCATTACTTACCAAATTCTGAAGCAGCGTATATAGCATAAACTGCGAGCTTTGAAGCCAAACCTCATCTCCTTCCAGCGCAATTTCCTGTGCTTTATTTTCTATTTTTCCATAAAGGTCACTAATAACCTCTTGAGCGACATGGTGCACATTAATAGGCTCTCGTTGTTCAACAAAGGTCTCTGGGCTTGTTCGCGTTAGCAAGAGAAACTGGTTTACTGCGTGGATCATTCTGTCAGTATCAGCCTTAAGTGTTTTAAGTGCTTCACCCTTTTCGCCCAATTCGTTTGCGATGTTGTGAATATTGATTTTCATAACACTTAAAGGCGTTCTAAGTTCGTGCGCCGCATTGGAAGCAAACTGTTGTTCACGCTCAAATGCAGCGTTAAGACGATTGAACATGGTATTCAGTGTGGAAACCACAGGTGTAAGTTCACTTGGTTCTCTGTGCAGTGCAATGACAGAAAAGTCGTTTCCTTTTCGCTTTGCTAGCAATCTAGATAAATGTTTTAAAGGTGACAAGCCCCATGTTATGCCAAAGAACAGAATAAGAGCGAGTAAAGGCACACTCAATATGAAAGGGGTAATGGCCGCTACGGTGAGTGAATCGGTAAGCATAAAGCGGTTGCTTACCGGCTGGGCGACCATGTACCAAGTGGCAGTTTGTTCCTGGTACTTAGCAAACACACGCCAACGAGTGCCTAACGCGTTGACTTCAGAAAAACCGGGTGTGAAGGCGGCTATTGGGGTAGTGAGTTCAGCCGAAGAGGTGCTTATTAGTTCGCCCCTCTTCCAAATCTGAAACAACAGTTCATGCTCTTCTTCCTGTTGATTACTATCGAAGTAAGCAATGGCGTGGGAGAGTTCAATCAATTCGTCATCTAAAAGTGCACTTGAGATATTTAGAGTCGCGCGATAGCCATGAAGGGCTGCGCTAAAAATCACCAATACGAGAGCACTGATTAGTGTAAGGATTAGAAAACGGCGAATAGACGACAACTCATTCTCCCGATTTAGATATACAGTAACCCACGCCGCGAATGGTTTTGATAAAATTATCAGGCATTTTTTTTCGCAAATGACTCACATGAACCTCTATTGTGTTACTTGCTACTTCTTCGCCCCATTCATAAAGTTTGTTTTCGAGTTGATTTTTGCTCAATACGCGCCCGGCATTTTCTACAAGCGCTTTAAGTACCATAAGCTCGCGTCTCGGTAAGTAGATGGTCTCATTATCGATTGTCAACGTGTGGTGTGCGGTATCAAGACTCACATTTTTAATCGTAATAATTGTTTGAGAAGCCGTACCTAGGCGGCGTTCAAGAACGCGTAATCTGGCGAGTAGTTCATCAATTTCAAACGGTTTTGGTAAATAATCATCAGCACCTGCGTCTAACCCAGAGATTTTATCGGATACTTTATCTCGTGCAGTAAGAATTAATACCGGGAGTGTCGCATTCTTTTTGCGTATCGATTTAAGCACATTCAAACCATCTGTATCGGGTAAGCCTAAATCAAGAACAACGATATCGGTTTGCCCGATACTAAGGGTTGTCATTGCGTCTGCACCTGTATAAACGCAGTCAACAGCATAGTTTGCATTTTTAAGGGACAAGGCTAACGCATCAGATAAAGGCCTGTCATCTTCAACCAATAATATTCGCATTCAAACACTCGACGATATGAGATCCGTAAAAGTGTATACCAGAAAACTTAAGAAAACCTTAAGAACTCTATTGTGCGGGCAGACAAGTTACTGTTTTAGTGAAAGTTACGAAAGCTTATTTGTTAGTTAGCCAGCTTTCTTTACTTACTTCCCGTTTCTGCGAACGTTAAACACTGATTAGTGCTCAACTGTTGTCTCGTCAACGCTAAGTAGAATGGTTAAAGTGGTCATAGATTTTTATGTGATTTTTCCATGACCAAATTTTATCCATATTTTTTATTCTTAGGGGTTCGCATTTATGTCAATTCCTGTATAATTCGCGCCCTGCCCAGTTACGCCCACCTTTGGGAAGGTGGAAGAATCAGCCGGCTCGAAGGGGTCTTTGTGTTGATTTTAAGGTGATTTCTGGTGTTCAGAAATCAGTAACGACGATATTATTCGGGTGAATTTGAAAATGAAAACTTTTGTTGCTAAGCCAGAAACGGTACAACGTGACTGGTATGTGGTAGACGCCACAGACAAAACTCTAGGCCGTTTGGCTTCTGAAATCGCACTACGCCTTCGTGGTAAGCACAAGCCAGAGTACACGCCTCACGTGGACACTGGTGATTACATCATCGTAATCAATGCTGAAAAAGTTGCGGTAACAGGCCGTAAAGCGCAAGACAAAATGTACTATGCGCACTCTGGTTACCCAGGTGGTCTTAAAGAGACAAACTTCGAAAAACTAATTGCTCACAAGCCAGAAATGGTTCTTGAAAAAGCAGTTAAAGGCATGTTGCCAAAAGGCCCTCTAGGTCGCGCAATGTTCCGTAAAATGAAAGTTTACGCTGGTGCAGAACACTCTCACGCAGCACAGCAACCACAAGTTTTGGACATTTAAGGAGCTATTAACATGGCAGATACTCAATACTACGGCACAGGCCGCCGCAAAAGTTCTACTGCTCGTGTGTTCCTACGTCCAGGCACAGGTAGCATTAAAGTAAACCAACGCGCTCTTGACGAGTACTTTGGTCGTGAAACAGAGTGCATGGTTGTTCGTCAGCCACTTGAACTTGTTGAAATGGCTGAAAAGTTTGACGTTTACGTCACTGTAAAAGGTGGTGGTTCTAACGGTCAAGCGGGCGCAATCCGTCACGGTCTTACTCGTGCTCTTATGGAGTATGATGAAGCACTACGTCCAGCACTTCGTAAAGCTGGCTTCGTTACTCGTGACGCACGTCGCGTTGAACGTAAGAAAGTGGGTCTTCACAAAGCGCGTAAGCGTCCACAATTCTCAAAACGTTAATTTTTGCGTTTTTTGTATTGCAAAAACCCGGCTTATGCCGGGTTTTTTATTGCCTGCGTTTTACTGGTCATTGTTGGTTTTTAGTGTACAGCAAAGTGCGAAGGCCCCTTCATTTCATAACAAAGGTTTAATTTCTACCCCTTATCCTAGTAAATATTCTTCAAAACCTTGATTTTAGGTCTTTCCCTCACTAAACCTAAACACACCTTTTGAATTAAATTATCGCTTAAATATCAGTAAAACCTTGTGTTTATAAGGGCTTTTCTTTTATCATTTGCGGTCGAAAATTTTGAAAACTTTCGTGACCTCGTAAACCAGTAAATTTTTGCTGTTACGTCGCTGTCATGACAAGCCATATGATGTATGACGCAAGCGTGATAAAACCAGTATAAGCTTGGGTTACACATCATAATTATCCAAACCTGGAGAAATGTGGATGAGCAATGTATCTGTAGATGCAACAGAGTCTGCACACAATGAAAACCAGCCAGAAAACAACACCCGTCGTCGGTTCTTGACCGTTGCCACGTCGGTAGTTGGTGGTGTAGGTGTCGTTGGTGCTGCTGTGCCTTTTATTGCGTCCTGGAATCCGAGCGCCAAAGCGAAAGCCGCCGGTGCTGACGTTGAAGTAGATATCAGCGGGATTGAGCCTGGACAGTTAGTACGTGTAATGTGGCGAAGCAAGCCTGTATGGATTGTACGTCGTACGCCAGAAATTCTTGAAGAATTAGGCACTCACGAAGATAAGCTGAAAGATCCTAACTCTGAAGCTGAGCAGCAACCTACTTTTGCTCAAAACCGTTTTCGCTCAATGAAAGAAGAATACCTGATTCTAGTGGGTATTTGTACGCACCTTGGTTGCTCTCCACAGCACCTTAAAGATGGCGCTTTCGAAGAAGTGGTTGAAGGCGTACCAGATGGTTTCTTCTGCCCGTGTCACGGGTCTAAGTTTGATATGGCAGGACGTGTATTCCAAAACGTACCGGCACCATTAAACCTAGTTGTGCCGCCTTATCAGTTCGTTGATGACAACACCGTTATCATCGGCTCAGAAGCGGAGGTTGCTTAACATGAATGCTTTCCTAGGTTGGATTGAAGAACGCATCCCATTGATGCGCGTTGCGAACATGCACGCCCTTCAATATCCTGCTCCAAAGAACATGAACTTTTGGTACGTGTTCGGTTTCCTAGCTACTATCGTTTTGGTAAACCAAATTGTTACTGGTATTTGGTTGACTATGAACTTCGTTCCATCTTCAGAAGGCGCGTTCGCTTCTGTTGAATACATCATGCGTGAGATCGACTACGGTTGGATCATCCGTTACATGCACAGTACTGGCGCATCGGCGTTCTTTATTGTGGTATATCTACACATGTTCCGCGGCATGATTTATGGTTCTTACCAAAAGCCTCGTGAGCTTCTATGGGTGTTTGGTATGTTTATCTACCTAGCGCTTATGGCAGAAGCATTCATGGGTTATGTACTGCCTTGGGGACAAATGTCTTACTGGGGTGCGCAGGTAATCGTATCACTGTTTGGTGCTATTCCTGTTGTAGGTCCTGACCTTGTTATCTGGCTTCAGGGTGACTACGTTATCTCTGGCGCTACGCTTAACCGTTTCTTCGCACTTCACGTAATTGCGCTGCCTCTGGTTATCGTTATTCTTGTGTTCCTTCACATCATCGCTCTTCACGAAGTGGGCTCTAACAACCCAGACGGTATTGCGATTAAGCACAAGAAAGGCTCACTGCCTGAGTCTGAGAAGACTAAATATGAAATTCACGAGTACTACACAAGCAAGTACGACATTGCTGATGACGTGTTACCGTTCTTCCCGCACATTGTTCTTAAAGACCTTGTGGCGTTCTGCGTGTTCTTAGCACTATTCACTTATGTGCTGTTCTTTGCCCCTGAAATGGGTGGTAAGTTCCTGGAACACCCTAACTTTGAAATTGCTAACCCGCTGAAGACTCCTGCGCACATTTTCCCTGTTTGGTACTTCACGCCGTTCTACGCCATTTTGAAAGCGGTACCTGATAAGCTGTTCGGTGTACTTGCCATGTTTGGTGCTATTGCTGCGCTATTTGCTCTGCCTTGGGTTGACCGTGGTCGCGTTAAATCATGGCGCTATCGCTGTGGCCTACACAAAGTAAACCTAATTGTGTTCGCTATCGTGTTTGTTTTCCTTGGTTACCTAGGTGGTACGCCGCAAGAAAACTGGAAAATCATTGCCTCGCAAATCGCAACAGTAATGTACTTCGGTTTCTTCATTGCACTGTTCCTATACAGCAAAAACGAAAATACTAAACCAGTGCCAGAGAGGATTTCTAAATGAAAAAAATGATGTGCTTTTTAGCCTTCTTCCTACCTGGCGTCGCGTTTGCGGCAGGCGGGAACGTACACCTAGATGAAGCGCCTATCGATTTGACTGATAAGGCGTCTTTACAACGCGGTGCACAGTTGTTCATGAACTACTGTTTGGGCTGTCACTCAATGAAGTATCAGCGCTATCAGCGTTCATTCCAAGATTTGGGTATTCCTGATGAACTAGGCCAAGAGTATTTGCAGTTCACGGGTGACAAGGTGTCTGACTATATCACTCGTGCAATGCCTGAAGAGGCAGCAGCAGGGTGGTTTGGTGCTGCTCCACCAGATCTAACGCTAGTGGCTCGTGTTCGTGGTGAAGACTGGATTTACACTTACCTGCGCTCTTTCTATGTTGACGAAAGCCGCCCGTTTGGTGTTAATAACACAGTGTTCCCAGAAGTGGGTATGCCACACGTGCTTCAGCCACTTCAAGGTACGCCAACGCGCACTTATGAAGAGCAAATGGTTGATGGTGAGATGGTCAAGCGTTATGTAGGCATTAAGTCAGATGGTACTGGCGCAATGTCTCCTGACGAGTACGACCAAGCCGTTGCCGATATCGTGAACTTCTTGGAGTACACAGGTGAGCCTGCGAAACTTGAATCTCACAAAATCGGTAAGTGGGTGCTTATCTTTATCGCAGTATTGTTCGTATTTGTTTACTTATTGAAGAAAGAATACTGGCGAGAAGTGCACTAATCGCACAGATTTATGTATAATATGAAAAGGGGGCTTCTCGCCCCCTTTTTTTGGTATTTACTCGTGCTACCTGAAAACCCTTTTGTATAGGGTGTTCAGGTAGCACGAGTTAACGTAATAAGCTTACCGTTTGTAAGCGTAAACTTGTTTCTCGACGGAGGAAATTGAATGGCCGTAGCCGCGAATAAACGTTCTATTATGACGTTGTTCTCTGACACAATTGATATTTATAGCCACCAGGTGCGTATTGTGTTGGCAGAAAAAGGTGTGGGTGTTGAAATCAGCTACACAGATCCTAGCAACCTGTCTGAAGATCTGTTGGAGTTAAACCCTTACGGTACTGTTCCAACTCTAGTTGATCGCGAGCTTGTACTTTACAAGTCGCACATCATCATGGAATACCTTGATGAGCGTTTTCCTCATCCACCACTTATGCCGGTATATCCAGTATCTCGTGGTCAAAGCCGCCTGATGATGCACCGCATTGAACAGGATTGGTACTCACTTGCAGCTCGAATTTTCCGTGGCGAAGGTGACGTTGAAGCAGCACGTAACGATTTACGTGAAGCTTTGTTATCACTAGCTCCAGTATTTGGTGAAATGCCTTATTTCATGAGCGAAGAGTTCAGCTTAGTTGATTGCTACCTTGCTCCGCTATTATGGCGTCTACCTGCGTTAGGTATCGAATTGAACGGTGCTGGCAGCAAAGAAATTAACGCTTACATGAACCGCATTTTCTCTCGCAGTTCGTTTAAAGCGTCTTTGACTGACCAAGAGCGCGAGATCCACAACCCGCTATGACATCTATGACGTCAAACCAGCCCTATTTACTTAGGGCTTTTTATGAGTGGATTGTCGATAACGACCTAACGCCGTACATTGTGGTTGATGCCATGAACGAGTTGGTAGAAGTACCACAAGAGTTCGTAAAAGACGGTCAAATCGTCTTGAACGTATCGCCAAGTGCGTGTGTTAACTTTTCTCTTGATTTAGATGGCCTGTCGTTTCAAGCACGCTTTTCTGGGCAACCTAGAAGATTAAGCATGCCATGTGAGGCGGTAATGGCCATTTACGCGCGAGAAAACGGCGCGGGTACTGTGTTCGCGACAGAAGAAGATGTAGCGCGTGCTCAGCAAGAGCGCAGTGAAGAGCCTGAAGACTTATCACAACCAAGCGGTCCAACCTCTTTAGAAGACGCTGACGCAAGTGACGTGCAAGACGCGCCTGTACCACCTAAAAAGGGTAAGCCTACCCTTAAAGTTATTAAATAGCGGATTGAGCCGCTCGTATGGCCGCGATTTAAAAACTTTGTGAGTATTGAATTAGCCTGGCTTTGTGAAGCTTTTCGCGTAAGCAGAGCCAGCTATTATCCCTTCCATTATCCCTAACAGATACTTCACTTTAAACTCAAAGCACCTGTTCTACGCGTCGCTAATTGTTGTTGAACTATAAAATCTAAGAGTTGATAAAGTAAACACTATTGAAAACGGTGGGCAGCTGGTACAAACCGTATAGGGAGTAGATTACAGGCTCAATATCAACGGGCATACTGCCGAATCGCTTAGTGGCTAAGCAAGTATTTAACACCAGCTATTCTTCAAGCCTAGACTCAAATTAAAAATAAAGTTGCCGTACCTAGGAAGGCGAAAATACCGACTACATCGGTAATAGTGGTTAAGATAACGCTACCTGCTAGTGCCGGGTCTATTTTAAGACGCTTCATGATCATCGGTAATGTTGCGCCCGCTAACGCCGCAGCAATCATGTTTATCATCATGGCAAACGCAATGATAATGCCCAGCATGTAATCTTGTTTCCAGAGCGCAATGACAGAGGCAATTAAAATAGCCCATATAGCGCCATTTAAAAAGCCTATCGCGATTTCTTTACTGATCAGCCAGCGCGAGTTACTGGCATTAACGTGACCTAACGCCATACCGCGAATAACAAGGGTTAGGGTCTGGTTTCCTGCTACGCCGCCCATGCTTGGCACAATAGTGTTCAAAATAGCTAATACCGCTAATTGACTTAGCGCCGCTTCAAATAAGTCACTTACCATTGCAGCCATTAGCGCAGTAACAAGGTTTACTGCCAACCATACCGATCTGCGCTTAGTACTTTGCATGACGGGGGCAAAAGTATCTTCGTCGTCATCTAGACCCGCCATACTCATCATCGAGTGTTCGGCGTCTTCGCGAATGATATCTACCACGTCATCAATGGTAATTCGGCCCACCAGCCGGTTGTTTTCATCAACCACTGGCGCTGATAGCCAGTTATAGCGCTCGAACAGACTGGCGACTTCGTCATCAGGCATATTTACCGGAATGGCTTCCGACTCTTCATCCATGACTTCTGATACCTTATTATCGGTTTCAGCGGTCAGTAAACGCGCTACAGGAACAATACCAACCAAGTTATCGGTTCGGTTAACTACGTAAAAGGTATCGGTGTTTTCCGGAAGCTCCCCTTTCAATCGAATATAGCGCAGTACCACATCAACCGTGACGTCAGGTCGTAAGGTGATGGTATCTGTGTTCATGATGAAACCAGCGGTCTCTTCACCATAAGATAGGGCTTGTTCTGCACGTAAACGGTCTTGCGCATCCATTGAGTCGAGAATGTCGGCAAGAACGGGCTCTGGCAGGCTGCTTAGCGTTTCGGCTAAGTCGTCGGTGTCCATCTCTTCAAGTGCATCAACCACATTGGCCGGAAGCATCTTGGTAATAATACCGTTTCGTACATCATCAGACAGTTCCTCTAAGATGTCGCCGTGAAAGTCGCTATCAATGAGTTCCCATAATTCGTCACGGGTTCTACTCGGGCTCGATTCCAGTATGTGGGCGACATCAGAAGGGGGAAGTTCAAGCAGAAGCTTACGTACTGAGACAAACTGACCGTTAGTCAACGCGGCATTAAGGGCGCGTAACTGGGTTTGTACGTATTTAGAAACAAGCGCTTCTGCCATAAGGCGTTATTCCTACCTGCTATTAAGATGAACGGTGAAGGCTTTAAAGCCTAAGTGGGCGTAGAATATCGCAATTACGATGAGTCTGTCATGAAAATTGCGTGGCTTTTGCGCAGTATAACTATAAAACGGCGCTAAACGTTTAATAAGTAATCAGGTGACGGATTTAAACTATTCGTCTTCGTTAAACTTACCTTCTATGAGCTCTTCAATGGCAGCAAGGGCGTCAACATCATCGTTTCCATCTACAATAACATCTACTTGTTCACCTTGATGGCTTTCCAGCATCATTAAACCAAGAACGCTGCTGGCGTCAGCCTCTTTATCGCCTTTCTTTAAAATAATTTTGGCGTCGAACTGATTGGCAAGCTTCACTAATTGGGTCGCTGCTCTTGCATGTAATCCCAGCTTATTTACGATGGTTAGCGTTTTTTTAATTGTCATTACTGGTTTAGCTCTCGATGGCGAATTTGTACATCTGGGTGTATTTCGCTGAAGGTTTTCGACAGAGTTTGGGCAATATACACAGAGCGGTGTTGCCCGCCTGTACAGCCAATAGCGACTGTTACGTAACTTCTGTTGTTGCGCTCTAAATGAGGTAGCCAGGTGGTAATTAAATTCTGAATTTGCCAGATGAACTTGGTAACAACGGGTTGAGAGCCTAAGAAAACCTCAACGGGCGCATCAAGCCCTGTTAGGTGCTTCAGGTCAGGCTCCCAGTGAGGATTAGGTAAAAAGCGCGCATCAAAAACATAATCGGCATCTTTCGGAATACCGTGTTTGAAGCCAAAAGATTCAAACACCAGCACTAAGCGGGAGCTTTTCTTACCGAGTATTCGCTCGCGTATCAACTCAGCAAGTTGGTGAATAGTCAGTTTGTCTGTATCTAAATACAAGTCTGCCCGTTCAGCGATAGGGGCTAGCAAGGCTGACTCTGCCCTTATGGCTTCAGATAGAGACTTATTGAGCTTCGCAAGGGGATGCAGACGTCGGGTTTCGCTGAAGCGTTTTACCAGCACATCATCGCTGGCATCGATATAGACAATGGTCATTGACCACGATGACGGAAGATAATCTAAAATTTCTACCAGATCATCAGGGTTTTTCGGCAAGTTACGCACATCAATGCTCACCGCCACTTGGTCGTATTCATCAACAACAGTGTGGGTTAGGGTAGGAAGTAGGTTTACAGGAATGTTGTCAACGCAGTAGTACCCTAAATCTTCCAATGCGCGAAGTGCGACAGACTTACCAGACCCCGAACGACCACTGATTATAATCAGCTTCA
This sequence comes from Alteromonas sp. G5_S2_22_S1, assembly GCF_054968525.1. NCBI lineage: Bacteria > Pseudomonadati > Pseudomonadota > Gammaproteobacteria > Alteromonadales > Alteromonadaceae > Alteromonas > Alteromonas sp. G5_S2_22_S1. The sequence goes on from NZ_JBQKUJ010000002.1 coordinate 238,037, forward strand.
CCTAACTTCTCCCAAATCTTCTGGTTTTATCGCATACGCTTTATTGTCTTAAGCGCCTTGGTCACGACCTCGCTAAGGCGCTTAAATCTTTAACTTAGTGCAGAAAGAATATCATCGCTTGTACTGGCACGACGTATCGCTTTAATCGTTTCTTTATCGCTTAGTTTACCGGCTACCGTGGCCAATGTTTGTAGATGGCCTTCGGTTTGCTCTTCAGGAACAAGTAACGCGAAAAATATATCTACCGGCTTTTCATCGAGCGCGTCAAAATTAATGGCTGGCGTACTGGTGACAACAATAGCTATCACCTTTTCTAAACCTGGCAAGCGCCCATGTGGTAACGCAATGCCATTGCCGATTCCGGTACTACCCATACGCTCTCGAGACATCAAACTATTAAGTACCGTTGCCTGATCGATGTTCTCGTTATTTTTGGCAGCGATATCTGCGATGATCTCAAGAATTCGTTTTTTACTATTACACTGAACCGCACACTCGGTGCGGTCCAGACTTACGATGGCTTGTATATCCATACTTATTTAACTACTAATGTTTTTTCAGTTTTTCCTTATGCTTGATTACCTGCCGGTCGAGTTTATCAACCATGCTGTCAATCGCCGCATACATGTCGGTATTTTCTGAGGATGCGAATACTTCAGCGCCACTTAAATGAACGGTCGCTTCGGCTTTTTGATTTAATTTTTCAACGTTCAGGATGACATGCACATTAGAAATGTGATCAAAGTGACGTTCAAGTTTGCTGAACTTCGTATCGACATAATTACGCAAAGAGTCGGTGATTTCGACATGATGACCAGTAAGGTTGATTTGCATATTTCGTCTTCCTTATATTATTAAGCCTGTTTAAATTAGGCTCTTGCGTTGGTTCGACGGCGGGATCGACAATGATTCCCGGTATTTTGCTATTGTTCGCCGGGCAACTTTAATGCCTTGTTCGGCCAACAATGAAGCAATCTTGCTATCGCTTAGTGGCTTGCTCGGCTTTTCAGCCGCCACTAGCTTTTTGATCAATGCACGAATCGCGGTAGATGAGCACTCACCACCAGACTCTGTTGCTACGTGGCTAGAGAAGAAGTATTTCAATTCAAATATACCACGTGGTGTATGCATATACTTTTGCGTTGTGACGCGTGAAATCGTTGATTCGTGCATATCTACCATTTCTGCTACATCGTTAAGCACCATAGGTTTCATCATTTCCGGGCCATGTTCAAAAAAGCCCATTTGCTGTTGCACAATACAGTTTGCCACCTTCATTAAGGTTTCGTTGCGAGATTCAAGGCTCTTAATGAACCACTTAGCCTCTTGCATGTGTGAGCGGATGAATTGTGAGTCGCTACTATTTTTGGCACGACGACTCATTGCAGCGTATTGTTGATTTACGCTCAACTTAGGCAGGCTGTCGGGGTTAAGCTCAACCACCCAACGGCCATTCTTTTTGGCGACCGAGACATCAGGAATAACGTACTCAGGCTCTTTAGTAACTAAAGCACTACCTGGGCGAGGATTCAAGGTTTGTAATAAACGCATTGCCTCGCGCAGCTGATCTTCCTTCAAGCGGCTCTTACGCATTAACGTGCGATAATCTTTACTGCTTAATAGGTCTGAATATTCTTCTATAAGCTGTTTGGCTTCGTTAAGCCATGGTGTGTCTTCTGAGAACTGGCGCAGTTGCACCATTAGACATTCCTGCGGCGAGCGGGAGCCCGAACCAATGGGGTCGAACATCTGAATACGCTTAAGTACGCATTCTATTTCGTCCATTTCTATAGGCTCTTCCATATCCTCAGAGTTTACCGCGTCAAGAATGTCTTCAAGGGTCACGGTTAAATAGCCAGACTCGTCAATAGAGTCGATAATTGCCGTAGCAATGGCGCGGTCAGTATCTGAGAAATGGGTCAATCGCATCTGCCACGACAAATGTTCCTGAATATCCTCGGTGGTTTCGCCTTGAAATATTTGTTCATCGTCATTTGAAGGACCTGGCGCTGGGGCCGATGACGCTGAATAGTATTCATCCCATGTGCTGTCGATAGGCAATTCATCGGGAAGGTCGTTTTTTTCTAACGCGTCACCCGCTTCCAATGTATCGCTAGACGCTGTCGCAGACGCTTCTGTCACGCTATCGTCGCTATCGATATTATTTTTTTCTACTTGCGGCTCGTCGTTACCTTCTTCAACTTCCAATAAAGGGTTTGAATCGAGGGCTTCTTGAATCTCCTGCTGAAGATCAAGCGTAGATAGCTGCAGCAGTTTTATCGCCTGCTGAAGCTGGGGTGTCATGGTAAGTTGTTGGCTAAATTTTAGCTGTAAAGATGGTTTCATCTACGTCTTATTTAAATGCTCTAAATTGAATACACCAGAGCGAAATTGAAAAATGACAATTCAGTTACACTAACTATAGCCTGAATTGTTCGCCTAGGTATACATCCCTTACTTTTTGATTACTTAAAACCTGTTCCGCTGTTCCTTGCGCGATAAGCTCGCCATGACTCACAATGTACGCTTTCTCACAAACATCCAATGTTTCTCGCACGTTATGGTCGGTGATAAGGATTCCAATACCCCTATCTCGAAGATGCTGTATTATCTTCTTTATATCATTAACTGATATTGGATCAACACCAGCAAACGGTTCGTCTAATAAAATAAATTGCGGATTAGCTGCTAGTGCGCGTGCTATTTCAACACGCCGTCGTTCACCACCGGACAAACTCATCCCTGTACTATTACGTATATGGTTAATATTAAATTCATCAAGTAGCGCGTCAGCTTCTTCTTCCTGCTGCTGTGAATTTAAATCTTTACGGGTTTGCAAAATGGCCATGATATTTTCATGTACCGTAAGCTTTCTGAAAATTGATGCCTCTTGCGGAAGGTAGCCAATTCCGCGGCGTGCACGCTCGTGCATGGGCTGATGAGTAAGCTCATTATCATCAATTTCAATCTTGCCTTTATCCAGGTTAACCAACCCCACAATCATATAAAATGTAGTGGTCTTACCAGCGCCGTTAGGCCCAAGTAAGCCAACAATTTGACCCGTCGAGACAGAAAGGCTGACGTCGCGTACTACCTGACGCGATTTATATGCCTTAGCAAGGTTGGTTGCGCTCAAAGTTGCCATTGCTATTGATTGTCCCCACTGTCTTTATCTTCTTTCTTCGATGATGCCTTGCGAATGGATTCAGGAGTAAATACCGTAGTCACTCGACCTTCTCCATTTTCGCCCGCACCACCAGTAGCAAGTAACTGCTCAGTAATCATGTCGAAAGTAATGTTGTCACCTTGCACTTTACTGGTGTCTTGTTGAAGTTCCGCGTTTCCTGAAAGAGAAATCGTGCGATTGATCACCTCATAACGAATTTCGTTTGCCTTAGCAGACACCGGAGTACCGTCTTCTAGTGTTTGAGAATAACTGGCTGGCTTTCCTCTGGCGATAAAAATTTCGCGGCCACTACCTTCACTCGCGATAACTTCCACTTCGTCGGCTTCAATTACCAGCGAACCCTGGGTAATCAGTACATCTTCTTTATACAACGCCGTTTTATTTTTACCGTCGATAAATTGAGTATTTGAGCCTATTTTAATGGGCTGCGAAAAATCATCTTCGCTTGCGTTTACCGCACCGCTAGCGATGACAAGTAAAAGGCTAGTTGCTAGGGGAATAAGTGGTTTGTACATGATCTAAAAGCTCGTATTCTTGTGTGCGTAAATTCGCGTTAAACCCATTGCTCAAAATGACATATTGGGTACCCTGTATTTCAACGACTTGATCAGATGTCATTTGTTTGGTGTCTAAATTAATCTGAATGTATTCGGTTGAGAGGCTTTTGACAAAGTCATCGCTGGTTTGGTTCTCGATAACAACCTGGTTTTCTAATTGAATCAGATCGTTGTTGTAGAGCGTTCCTTCTTGCGCCGTCACCACCCAAGGAGACGTAGCGTTCTCAGTATACAGTGTATACTTGGGCTGTTGGAACAATACAAAACCTAGCTGGTCGTAGTGCTCCATTGATTCGGCAAATACCTTGTGGTTTAACTCGCCTTCTTGGTTGTAAAGGGTAGTGGTCAAGTTCTTCGCTTTATAGGCAGGTTTTAAGGCGCCATTCTCGCTGCTGCCTTGTGATTCTGGCTGCTCTTCCATCCACGTAGGTACATACATCAGCAACGCCAAGATAAACAGCGCCGATATACTTAAGCCTAAGCGATTAAAGCCAAATTGGCTCATACACTTGCTCCAAAAATCTCATTCGCTACGCCTTTGGCGTGTAAAATAGTATCTGATATCTCGCGCACCGCGCCAAATCCGCCTGGCAAGGTGGTTATCCAGTTCGCTTGTTTTGCCACGAAAGGGTGTGCGTCGGCAACCGCTATTTTAATCGCCACATGCTTATACATGCCGGTATCAGGCATGTCGTCGCCCACCGCGGCAACCTCGTCAGCGCTTAAACCAAGATTTTCTATCAATGTGCTCAATGCGTCAGCTTTGTTTTCTTCACCTTGAATAATGTGGGCTACGTTGAGCGCACTCATTCTGTTTTCTACAATTGCGGAACGACGCCCGGTAATAACCGCTACGTTAACACCGTTACTGACTAGGGCTTTCACCCCATAACCATCACGAGTATGGAAAGCTTTCAGTTCTTCACCGTCGTTGCCTAAATAAATTCGACCGTCTGAAAACACGCCGTCCACATCACATACCAATAACTTAACGTTAGCCAGCGCATCGAAAAGCCCGTCATCCATTTCTGTGTACAAGGTTGTTGTCATTTATAGCACTCCAGCTTTAAGTAGCATATGCATGTTAAACGCGCCCACTGGTTTGCGCTCGTTATCCGTGACCATTAATGCACTAATCTTATGAGTTTCCATTAAGTTTAATGCTTCGACAGCAAGTTGTTCGGCTGTGGTTGTTTTACCGCCTTTGGTCATAACACTTTCGACGGTTGCGCTATGTACGTCAATGCGAGCATCTAAAATGCGCCGTAAATCACCGTCAGTAAATACGCCTGTTAGGGTACCATCAGTGTCAAGCACCCCAGTCATTCCTAGCCCTTTTTTAGAAATTTCGAGCAAAGCATCAGCCACCGATGCGTTTAACTCGATAAGCGGAATATCACTGCCAGTTAGCATGATGTCCCGCACCTTAAGCAACAGTTTACGCCCTAAGCTTCCCCCAGGGTGTGATAACGCAAAATCATCAGACGTGAACCCTTTCTGGTCAAGTAACGCAACGGCAAGCGCATCCCCCATTACTAATGTAGCCGTGGTGCTAGTAGTTGGAGCTAGACCAAGTGAACAGGCTTCTTTCTCAACGCTAATATCAAGGATGACATCAGCATGCTGCCCTAGCGAGCTTGAAGCACTGTTGGTCATGGCTACCACTGGAATACCTAAGCGTTTGACTACAGGCAATAAGTTTACAAGCTCATTGGTTTCACCAGAGTTGGATATGGCTAATAAAACATCGCCTTTGCCCAACATTCCTAGGTCGCCGTGATTGGCTTCACCAGGGTGCATAAAAAAAGCAGGTGTACCTGTGCTAGCCAGCGTGGCGGCAATTTTATTACCTATATGCCCAGATTTCCCCATACCGCAAACCACAACCTTTCCCTGACAGGCAAAAAGAATATCGCAGGCTGTAATAAAGTCGTCGTTTAAACGCTCACTTAAATTGGCAATGGCCTGCGTTTCAATTTCAATAACGCGCTTCGCCGAGTCGATATAGTTCATCTGAGTTTGTGTATTCATGGTTATCCGAACAGCCAAAATTGGTAGCCGATAAAGCAGGCCAGAAATAAGCATCCGTTTGTTCTTGATATTGTACGCTTTCCTATTAAATCGAAACTGAACAGGAACAGTAATAGCGTTAAACCTAACATAACGTACATATCGCGATTATAAACGTCGGGGTCTAATAAACCGGGAGCAATGAGGCCAGGCATACCTAGCACAGCCAGCAAGTTGAAAATATTAGAGCCTATTATGTTGCCCAGCGCTAGGTCGTCTTCACCCTTTAATACGCCTGCTATACTCGCAGCAAGTTCAGGAAGACTTGTGCCCAATGCGATTATTGTTAAGCCTATGACTAGGTCTGATATTCCCATATATCGCGCAATTTCTACCGCAGAGTTTACTAAAAAGTGTGCACTTAAAGGTAATACAACAAGACCAACGCCTATCCAAATCAGCGCAGAGGTATTAGATACGCCTTTTGGAATCTCATCAGCGGTCTCTGCAACAAGGGGGTCTTCTTTATCAACCTGTAGTGACAACCATGCCATCATTGCCAGCACGAAAATGAATAGACCCAGCAAGATAATTCCTTCGTAAGACTTGAGTTCGCCGTCGAACATAAAGCCAATAGCAATTAATGAGATGATAAGAAGAGCAGGGAGTTCACGCTTTAACGTTGTAGATGACACTAGTAGCGGTTTAACTAGCGCGGTAATGCCTAGCACCAGAGCGATATTCGTTATATTGGAGCCTAATGCATTACCTACGGCGGTATTCATATTGCCATTCGCAGAGGCAATGGCAGAAACCACAATTTCAGGTGCCGAAGATCCCATAGCGACAATCGTTAACCCAATCATCATTGGAGATATGCCAATGTTTTTTGCTAATGCCGAAGCACCGTATACAAAACGGTCAGCGCTCCAACTCAGTATAACCAGCCCTACAATAAAAATGACGATGTTTAAAAGCACAACAACCTGTAATAAAAAGTATTTCGCTTGATTGTCGCAAAAAGAGTGCCATTTGCCTATGCTCGCAATGCTTTATTTTTAGCAAATAGGGTTAAATGCCGTAAATTCCCGCTGAAGAGGACATTAGACGCGGGGGCAGGCAGTAGAAATACCACATTCAGTTTCAGTTAATAAACAGGGAAATAGGATAGGAGTTGCGTGTGGGGATTTGCTTCGCTTGTTTCGCAGGGCTTAGGCAGGCCGCACTTAAACCCGAAAGACCTTACATTCGTCTTAATCGAACATAACTTGTAACTTTTTGACTTTGGCGAGGGTCTTGAAAACGCGTACAATGCCACAAAATTACACCGCCTAGTAAATAGAATTAGCCGGTTGGGTTAATAAACTACACTGCAGAGTAAACTTTCTCGGTATTTTGTGTTCTTAAAGTACACTATTGAGTATACTTTAAGGGCAATAGGTGCCGCAGGCATAGAAATTGAATACTCAGGTTGCTTGTATTCACTTAATAAATATTAAAGTAGGCCGTGAGTATGATTCTTACAGCCATAAACTTACGTCAGGGGTCGACATTTAAGTAACTATGGATCATTTAGTTGAAGTAGATAACCTAACCTTTAAGCGTGGCGATCGCATCATTTACGATGAGATTTCGCTTAAGGTACCCAAAGGTAAAATTACCGCGGTAATGGGGCCAAGTGGAATAGGTAAAACCACCTTGTTGCGCCTTATCGGCGGGCAGTTAACGCCAGATCAAGGCGACGTTAAGTTCGATGGCGACTCTATTGTTTCCATGTCGAGAAAATCGCTGTATGAAACCCGACGTAGAATGAGCATGTTATTTCAAAGCGGCGCGCTTTTTACCGATATGAGCGTATTTGATAATGTGGCATTTCCTCTTCGAGAGCACACCAAACTAAGCGAAGATATTATTGCAACGATTGTCGCATTAAAGCTACAGGCTGTAGGTTTACGCGGTGCCGCTCAATTAATGCCAAGTGAACTTTCAGGCGGTATGGCAAGACGTGCAGCACTCGCTCGCGCAATCGCGCTTGACCCTGACTTAATTATGTACGATGAGCCTTTCGCCGGGCAAGATCCTATTTCGATGGGAGTACTGGTGAAGCTTATTCGCGAGCTCAATGATGCGCTTAACTTAACAAGCATTGTCGTAACTCATGATGTAACAGAAGTGCTCACCATTGCTGACTACATTTATATTCTGGCCGACAAACGCGTCATTGGTGAAGGCACGGCCCAAGAAATTAAAGAAAGTGACTCCGAACTGGTTCAACAGTTTTTGAAAGGAAAAGCGGATGGCCCCGTGCCTTTTCATTATCCTGCGCCTGATTTAAAAACGAGTTTTTTGGGAGCAGATAAATGAAGTTCTTTCAATCAACTGGGGCCAAGACCATAGGCAAGATAACGGCGATTGGCCGTGCGGCGCTTATGTTATTCGGCGCACTAATCGCGATTCCTAGAGCTAAAAATATTCCACTGACAATCAAACAGCTTTATGTGGTCGGTGTACAGTCGCTACTTATTATCATGGTGTCGGGACTATTCATCGGTATGGTTATGGCCCTACAAGGCTACACCATTTTGGTTGATTATGGCGCTGAAGGAAGTTTGGGCCCCATGGTGGCCCTGTCTCTTTTACGGGAACTCGGGCCGGTGGTTACCGCGTTGCTGTTTGCAGGTCGAGCAGGCTCTGCATTGACCGCAGAAATAGGCTTAATGAAAGCCACTGAACAGCTGAGTAGCTTAGAAATGATGGCGGTAGACCCACTAAGGCGTATCGTTGCCCCACGTTTTTGGGCCAGCATGCTCGCTATGCCAATGCTTGCCATTATTTTCAGTGCGATTGGTATTTTAGGCGGTCATTTAGTAGGTGTCGACTGGCTTGGCGTTGATGCCGGCAGCTACTGGTCAATCATGCAGTCAACGGTGGATTGGAACCAAGATGTCATTAACGGCGTAATAAAAAGCCTCGTGTTTGCCTTGGTTGTGACGTGGATTGCCATATTTAAAGGTTACGATTCTGTTCCAACGTCGGAAGGGATCAGCAAAGCGACTACTGAAACGGTAGTCTATTCATCATTAGCAGTATTAGGGCTGGACTTCGTGCTAACCGCCCTTATGTTTGGTATCGAGTAGGGGATTGGAATGAGTAAGTATAAAACGGAAGTAATGGTTGGTGTGTTTGTCATGCTTACTATAGGTGCATTGTTATTATTGGCACTTAAAGTGGCAAACCAAACGGTGGCTACCGAAGGCGATACCTATACCTTATACGCGAAGTTCGACAATATTGGCGGCCTAAAACCACGTTCAGCGGTAAAAGTGGGTGGTGTAACAGTAGGGAGAGTTTCATCAATTTCACTCGACCAAGAAGATTTCACGCCGGTGGTAGAGCTGTCTATTTTAAATGAATACAACGGCTTTCCTGAAACCAGTTCGGTGTCTATTTTAACCTCTGGTTTACTCGGTGAGCAGTACGTAGGTTTCCAGCCTGGGTTTTCTTTTGATGGCGTCGCTAACCTACAAGACGGCGATTACCTTCAAGATACAAAGTCTGCATTAGTACTGGAAGACCTTATCGGGCAGTTTTTATTTAACCGCGGTAGCGACGAAGACTAGTTATTGCAACCGCGACGGATGAGCTATAAGCCGTCGCTTAAAAATTACAGAGGCTTGATGAAACAAAATCGATAATTGTCAGGTCTGCTTAAAAGAGTTTGAAGTTAGGAGAGATATTTTGAAAAAAATTATGGTAGCAATTGGCATCTTTATGATGTCTGTAGCGGGTGTAGCCAATGCACAAGACGTGAACGAGCAAAACCCTTATGAACTTGTTCAAGATGTGGCAAACCGAACCTTTGACCGCATTAAAGCTAACCAAGATGCAATTAAAGCTGACCCTGAAATGTTGCGTACTATTATGCAAGAAGAACTGGTTCCGCATATCGATTACAAATTTGCCGCTTTTATGGTGCTAGGTAAGCATTTTAAGTCTGTGCCGCAGGAAAAAATGGGGGAGTACATTAGCGTATTTCGTCAGTATCTGGTAACAACGTATGCGGTAGCAATGGGTTACTACGATAACCAAGAAGTTATTTTTGAGCCTGAATCATCGTTTGATGATAAAAAGTCGGTGACAGTACGCGCCGTGGTCCAAGATCCAAAACGCCCGGAAATTAAAATAGCGTTTAAAGTGCGCAAAGACAGCAAGACCAACGAATGGAAAGCGTACGACATGGTTGCTGAAGGTATCAGCATGCTTAACAGCAAACGCAGCGAGTTCGAGTCAATCCTGCGCCAAGAAGGCATTGATGCGGTTATTGCGCTAATGCGCGATAAAATTGGTAAGCCTGTGGAGCTTAAGCAAGACGAGCCTATCGAAATCAAGGGAGAGGCTGAGTGAGCCTATTTGAGGTAAACGATAAAGGTGACGTGGTTGTTCACGGTCACCTTGACCGTGATACGCTGTCTAAAAACTTCTGGGAAAGCCTAGCGAGTAGTGAGCGCAACACGTTAGTTCAAAACCAACGTTGTTCAGTTGATTTGAGCGATGTAGAGCGTGCAGACAGTGCGGGTTTAGCTTGGCTTATTAATGCCGTTAGGGATGCAAAGCAAAATGGTGTTAGCATAACCCTTCATAAAATGCCGGAAAAGTTGCACAAGCTTGCAAAAATTAGCAACGCCGATGGCTTTTTACCCGTAGAATAAACACCAGTTAGCGAATAAAGAAGTAAGTTATGGAATTGTCTGAAATTGAAAAAATCTTGAAAGATGCCTTAGATCTTCACGAAGTCCACGTAAAAGGTGAAGGTTCGCATTTTAATATCATTGCAGTGAGCGATGCGTTTAATGAAATGAGTCGCGTAAAGCGCCAGCAGGCCGTGTATGCGCCTTTGGCGGATAAAATTGCAGACGGTAGTATGCATGCAATTACTATCAAGACGTTTTCAGTGAAAGACTGGGAGCGTGAGCGCCAGTTTAATATTCCTCAATAATAGGCGCTGCTCGTGGATAAACTCGTAATTAAAAAAGGCCCAGCCTTAAACGGAACTGTGCGTATCTCCGGCGCTAAAAACGCGGCGTTACCATTGTTGATGACAAGTTTGCTTACTGACTCTCCTTGTCGCTATACCAATGTTCCTCGCCTTCGCGATATTAACACTACTACCGCGCTGTTGCGTGAGCTAGGCGTTGAAGTTGCGCTTCCTGCTCCTAACGATATTGTTATAGATGCCAGTACACTTGAAAGCGTAACGGCGTCTTACGATCTTGTGCGTACTATGCGTGCGTCAATTTTAGTACTAGGCCCGCTTCTCGCGAAGCAGGGTAAAGCAAATGTATCATTACCGGGTGGCTGTGCCATTGGAGCTCGCCCTGTAAACCTTCATTTAACTGGCCTTGAAAAAATGGGCGCAAAAATTGAAGTGGACGAAGGTTATATTCGCGCTGAAGTTGATGGTCGCCTTAAAGGCGCGCGTATCTTTATGGATATGGTGAGCGTGGGCGCCACGGAAAACTTACTGATGGCAGCGGCACTGGCTGACGGTACTACCATCCTAGAAAACGCAGCACGTGAACCGGAAATTGTTGACCTAGCAAACTGCCTTATTCAGATGGGCGCTAAAATTAGCGGTGCCGGAAGCGATAAAATTACTATCGAGGGTGTGGAAACACTCAATGGTTGTGATTATGCCGTGTTGCCTGATCGCATTGAAACAGGGACTTTCTTAGTGGCGGCTGCCGTCACAGGTGGCAAAGTTCGCTGCACAAATGCTGCGCCAGATACTCTTGATGCCGTGCTTGATAAGCTAGAACAAGCCGGAGCAAAAATTACCACAGGTGAAGACTGGATTGAACTCGACATGGAAGGGCGGAAGCCTCAAGCTGTAAGAGTTAAAACCGCACCGCACCCGGCATTTCCAACCGACATGCAGGCGCAGTTTGTTACCTTAAACTGTGTTGCCGAGGGCACGGGCGTAATTACGGAAACGATTTTCGAAAACCGCTTCATGCACGTACCTGAACTGCAGCGTATGGGGGCTGAAATTGCGCTTGAAGCTAACTCTGCGGTATCGAAAGGCAGCTCAAGCCTTAAAGGCGCACCCGTGATGGCAACAGATCTTCGCGCGTCGGCAAGCTTAGTGATAGCGGGGCTTATTGCCGAAGGTGAAACTCATGTAAACCGCATTTACCACTTAGACCGTGGTTACGAAGCAATAGAAGAAAAGCTAGGCGGGTTGGGTGCCATTATTGAGCGCGTTAAAGAGTAATACCCACAACTTATAAGAATGCTAAAAAAAGCGCCAGTATATCCTACGAGGCGCTTTTTTCGTGCCTTATTACTATTGCCCTGCGCGAAGCTCACCCACTGTAGCGGTAAGTGTTAACGAACGCCCATCGCGGCTCAATTCAATTTCAAGCTCTGTGCCAGGTTCTGTTTCAGCAATCATATCCAGCGTTTTCGATGCACTTTCTAAGCGTACGCCATCTATTGCCACTATAATGTCTCCTGGGCGTATACCCGCCACGTCAGCAGGGCTACCTTTCGCTACCGCTGACACATCAATGCCAGGGCGGTTGCGGTTCTCTCCACCCACAAAGCCTAGCTGGCCGCGTATAACTCTGCCGTTACTAATAATTTCATCCATTACGCGCTTGGCTAACTCGTAAGGTACCGCAAAGTTAATGCCGTCTACGTTGCGAACACGGTTATTTGAATCAAGTACCTGGAAGTTGGCGTTGGTAATGCCTAGCAAAATACCGTTACTGTCTACTAATGCACCGCCGGAATTTCCTTGGTTCAACACCGCATCGGTTTGGATAAAGTCTACGTAGTTTGAAAGCCCGTTACGACCAGCTCTACTTACAATACCTTGAGTAATGGTTTGGCCTAAATCAAACGGGTTACCAATTGCCATGACGACGTCGCCAACGTGGGTATCAGGTTCAGCGACTTGTGGAATAATATGTAGGTTATCAGCGGTAACTTTTAACACTGCGAGGTCGGTTAGTGGGTCGGTACCCACAATTTGCGCTTCTAGTATACGCCCGTCTTGCACTGCTACATAGATACTGTCGGCATCCGCTACTACGTGATGGCAGGTAAGCAAATAGCCGTTTTCTGTCATGATAACCCCGGAGCCCAGATTGGTGCGCCCACGGGATTGATTGCGAAATAGCCCCGAGCCATTTTCGATGCTAACACTGTAGATATTGACCACAGCAGGTGCTGAGCGGCTTAACGCAGAAAAGTAGCTTTCGCGACTAGCGCTAACGGATGACTCGTTAAAGAAGCCTTGTGCCAGACCTTTACCTTGGCGAAGCTCAGGTAAAAAAATCAATAGCAAAGCAGCAACGGCAACGCCGAGGATCACAGATTTTAGTAAGAAGTTTATTATTGAGCGGCCAGTCACAAGTCACACTTATTGTTGTCTGTCGCACTTACTCCATACGTACCGTTATTGGGGTACTACTTCACAAATTAAAAGCGCAACGTTCTTGAATTATCTTTATTAGTGTAAAGGATATCACTTTATTCACTAAACTACCGTAATGAAACGCAAATTTTGTGTAACTCAAAGAGTCTGGTTATTTCTGTAGAAAGAGGTTTTGCGAACCGTTTCAGTAAACCTTGAATTGCTAAGGTAAAAATAAAAACGGCGCTTTAATAGCGCCGTTTGATCAATAAGTTAAACGTTACCTAAATGAAAACTACTGCCTAATAACTAAGTATAAAGTAGAGTTTCCGCGTTTCACGTTAAGCGCGATAACGCCTTTAGCTTCATCAAGGGCATTTCTAAACTCGGCCACTGTAGACGTGCGCACTCGGTTAACACCAATAATAACGTCATCGGACTGTAGCCCAATTCTTGCCGCTGGCGCACCGCGTTCAATATCAGACACTACAACACCTGCATTACCTGCATCATCGGCTCCGTTAGAAAGGGTTGCACCTTCAAGGGCCGGGTGGATTTGCGCTGCCGTAACCGTAGTATCGGTAGCATCGTCAAGTACCACATCAACATTCATTTTCTTACCTTTACGCATTACGGTAAGTTCAACTTCAGCACCTGCTCCCATGCTTGCGATTTTCGCGCGTAGCTCTTGGAAACTGTGAAGTTGACGGCCATTGATGGCAGTAATGATGTCACCCGCTTGTAGGCCTGCTTTCTCTGCTGCTGATTCTGGCTGAACTTCGCTAACGAATGCGCCAATATTCACTTCGGCATTCATTGCTTCAGCTAGGCCTGCGTCAATATCGCTACCCAGAATACCGAGCAGGCCGCGACGCACTTCACCAAACTCAGCTATTTGGTCAACAAGACTCTTCATCATATTGGCAGGGATGGCAAAACCGATCCCTACGTTTCCGCCGTTAGGGCCGAAAATAGCGGTGTTGATACCAACCAATTCGCCGTGAAGGTTAACCAGTGCGCCACCTGAATTACCGCGGTTGATGGCGGCATCTGTTTGAATGAAATCTTCGTAACCGCCAATGTTAAGACCTGAACGGCCCAAGGCGCTTACAATGCCCGACGTTACGGTTTGAGAAAGACCGAATGGATTACCAATGGCGACTACAAAGTCACCTACGCGCAGGCCGTCAGAATCGGCAAGAGGGAGGGCTTTTAAATCATCGGGTTCGATTTTTAGAAGCGCAATGTCACTTTGTTCATCAGAACCCAGCTTTTTCGCTTTAAATTCGCGACCGTCGGTTAGCTTAACGGTAATTTCATCGGCGTTATCGACTACGTGGTTGTTGGTAACGACATAGCCCTTGTCGGCATCGATGATAACGCCAGAGCCAAGGCCTCTAAAGGGGCGCTCTTGAACTTGCTCTTGGGGAGCGCCGAAGAAGTAGCGAAACATTTCAGGTACGCGTTGACGTGAGGTCTGCGTACCCTCAACTGCAATACTGACTACCGCAGGGGTAGCTTCTTCGAGCATGGGCGCTAAAGACGGCACTTCATCTTTTGAATCAGAAAAGAACGGTAACGCCGCCTGCGTGCTAGCAGTAAAGCCCAGTGAACTTACAACAACGGCAGACGCCAATAGACAATGGCGGAAAGACATTTTCATGTTCGCTTACACTCCTTCATGTTATATGCGACATAGCATGGTTTCAGTAAAAGAGTCCGACGTCGTAATAAAGTTCCCGATGTTACTGTTTTTCTGCGTTATTCTGCTCAGAACCGCCGACGAACAACCCCGAACCTGAGTTTGCGAAGTCTTTCGGCTGGGTATCAGAAACACGATTAACTTTAGACTTATCTGACCCTTTCAGATTATTACGTAAATAGGTAGTAGCCTGTTCCCCGTAAAAAGGAACTTTGCTGTCTTCTTCATCACCGCCTTGTTCTAGCAGTGTTTCGTACTCTTCAATTTGTTGCTTTAGCGTTTCGCACTGGCTTTCAATGCTTTCTAAGCTTTGACGCGTTTGATGAATGTGATGCTGTGCCTGCTGTGCGAGGATCTCTTTCACTTGCTTCTCAGTTTGTGCAGCATTACCTGCGCCCTGCTTTTGTTGAAAAAAGCGACCTGCGAAAAAGCCAATAATTAAGCCAACAACTAACAAAGCAAGAGATACTAACAATTCCATTATATTCTCCGAATAAATCTACATCGTGCAGCCGACCTTTACTTCTACGATCTAAAAGCTGCTTTCGACCATATGCTGAATATAGCAAGGTCGAACCCGAAAAGCGCATACATAGTGACATTTATTCAGTGTATGTCGAATTTCAATGTGAGATTCTACCGTGATTTCCATTAAAATTAAGGTCATAATTGAGAAATTCAAGCAGGTCGGTGCAGCGTGCGCCGCTATTGACTTTTGTACGGAGTGGTTTCGGCGATGACGCCATGGGAAAAATATCAGCTAGATCTTAAGTCGTCTGATTTTCATTACGACGCGGCACAAGAAAATGCAGTAAAAGAACTTCAACGTTTGTTTGATGAACTAACCCAGCCTGAAAAGAAAATGACGTGGCGGGTAAAGTTAAAAGCAGCATTTGGTAAAGGCCATGCAAAACCGGGCATACAAGGTATTTACTTTTATGGTGGTGTAGGGCGAGGCAAAACCTATTTGGTGGATACCTTCTACGACTGCTTACCGTTTGAAAAGAAAATGCGTGTGCATTTTCACCGCTTTATGTACCGCGTTCATGACGAGCTCAAACAGCTTAAAAACGCCCAAGACCCGCTGAAGCTAGTAGCTGAAAAATTAGCAAAAGAAGCGCGAGTGATATGCTTTGACGAGTTTTTCGTGTCTGACATTACCGATGCCATGATTTTAGGTACGCTAATGGAAGAGCTGTTTGGCCATGGTATCGTGCTGGTGGCAACGTCGAACATTGTACCCGATGACTTGTATAAAAACGGGCTACAACGAGCGCGATTCTTACCAGCAATTGACCTGCTCAACCAAAACACTCGGGTGGTGAACGTAGACAGCGGTATTGATTATCGTCTAAGAACCTTAGAACAAGCTGAAATTTATCATTACCCACTTGATGAAGAAGCCACCGAGAACCTGCATAGCTATTTTGTCCAGCTAGCGCCAGAGGAAGGGTCGAAGGACGAAGATATTGAAGTAAATAACCGCAAAATTAGTACCCTGAGAAATGCTGACGGCGTGCTTATGATTGATTTTAATGCGCTATGCGGTGGGCCTCGAAGCCAAAGTGACTATATTGAACTAAGCCGTTACTATCACTCGGTATTGCTCGCCAATGTAAAAGAGATGGGGCAACACAATGACGATGTAGCAAGACGCTTTATCGCCATGATAGATGAATTCTACGAACGCAATGTAAAACTGATAATATCCGCAGAAGTTGCACTTGAAAGCCTTTATACAGAGGGCTTGCTCAACTTTGAATTCAGACGATGCTTGAGCCGATTAAAAGAAATGCAGTCCCACGATTACCTAGCCACAGAGCACTTGCCATAGGCACAAGTGTGTGGGGTCAGAGTACATTTAGTACTGAATGAAAACGTAAAGGCAACATGCCAGCTTCCTTTCTAAGGGCATTCACATTGGTATTAAACGAAAATTAAGGTAGAATTTCGCACAATTTTTCTGTGTCGCTAGGCAAAACTCCAAGGCTTGCCATTGCGCGGCACGGTAGCCCGATAAAACCCAACGCAGCGTTCTAATTGCGAGAAAGAGAATTTTAAGATGGGAAGAGCATTCGAAGTACGTAAAGCCGCCATGGCGAAAACCGCTGGCGCAAAAACTAAGGTTTATTCTAAATACGGTAAAGAAATTTACGTGTGCGCGAAAAACGGTGGTGCCGACCCAGACACCAACCTTTCACTTCGCCGCCTTATGGAAAAAGCGAAAAAAGATCAGGTTCCAAGCCACGTTATCGAAAAAGCAATCGATAAAGCGGCAGGTGGTGCTGGTGAAGACTTCCAGCCTATGCGCTATGAAGGTTTCGGCCCGGGCAACTGCATGGTAATTGTTGACTGCTTATCTGACAACGCAAACCGCACTATCACCGAAGTACGTAACTGCTTTACAAAAACTAACGCCAAGTTAGGTGCGCAAGGCGCGGTATCGCACATGTTCGACCACCAAGCTGTGTTCCAGTTTGAAGGTGACGATGAAGACGCTATCTTAGAAGTGTTAATGGAAGCAGACGTAGACGTCACTGACGTTGAAGTTGAAGACGGTAAAGTAACGGTTTATGCACCGCATACTGAATTTTACCAAGTGAGAACTGCGCTAACTGAAGCGTACCCAGACCTTAGCTTTATCGCAGATGAGATAAGCTGGATGCCGCAAACTGAAACTGAAATCAGTGAAGAAGACATGCCTATGTTCGAAAAATTCATGGACATGCTTAACGATTGTGACGACGTTCAAGACGTTTACCACAATGCGGTAACGCCTAGCTAAAAAGCGCACTATGTAGATGCTCAAAACCCTCGTTTATACGAGGGTTTTTTAATACACGTACGAAAAAAAAGTGCTTTGCAACAATGACGATTTTTCGGAAAAGCTTAATCTTGTGCTAAGGGCTCATATCTTAGAGATAAACGGTTTCGTATTTAATAGGCGCTAACTTTTTAAGAATGCGATTTTCTTGTTGATAAGTCAGACCCACATCGCGCATGGCGCCCTGCACGTATTCCACTAAAATATAGAATTCCCGCTCTTTGATATTTAGGTCTTTATGAGACTCTACCATGGACTTACCGTCATACTCGCAAGGCCCCCCAATAAGCTCGCACGTTTGCAAAACAAGCTGGTCACGCAAATGCTTTTTGGGAACCCCTTTAAAATAGTGACCAATTACAGGGTCTGTATAAATTCGCGTAATAGCTACGCCGTATATAGTATTAAGCGTTTTATGGCCGCCAATTTCATCATAAAGGCTTTGTTCAGGAGAAGTCGCGCACGCGCTGATTAAAGCGCCTAGAATCGCGGATACTGTTAACCTAATGCAATGTTTGATCATTGTATTCCCCTATCAAAAGTTGCCGTTAACCGAAAGGTAAAAGCCACTGGAGCTTTCTTGTAACGGTAAGTTACCTAAATCGACGTAAGCTGCCGTAATTGAAATAGATTTATTGGGGAAGTAAGCAATAAAGGCATCAACAACCGTATCTTCTTCGGCCAGCCCACCAAGTCGGTTAGTCTGCGTTCTAAACTCTGTTCCTATTGCGGTAGTTGGGCTAATTAACAGGGCCAATGAGCCTTCCCATTCAAGCTTTGCATTGTCGTTTTCTTCAGCACCGAACCCCAACAGACCAAACACATTGGCTTTTGTGTATCGAGCGGTTAGATTGGTAAGTAAATTGTAGCCTGATGGTGTACCTAACCATAATTTAGTAGCCGAAACGTAAACATCAGTGCCGCTATCGTCTTTTGCGCCTAACAGCAAAGGTACGCCGATCTCTGGAAGTGGAACGGTGCCATCTGGCAATGAAAGCGAACTGTCGAAATCTCTATTTTTCTTATACTGGGCACCTATCGCAACTTGTGGACCCCATGAGTTTTGCGTAAATACACCATCCCCAAATAATTTCACTTTCGCGCCCACGATATCTTGTTCGATAGTCGCACTGTTAGCGTTGGTCACCGCACCTTCTGTAAGTAGCGCAAAAACATTGCTGGTTAACCCTGCTGAAATATCTAAACGCTGGCGCTGTACGCTAATTTCAACGCGGTCAAACAGACTTATGCTTGCACCAGCAGTAGTGAGCGAGTAATCGTTCAGGCTTAAGTACTGAACATTGGCAGAATAACTTATCTCTTCTTTACTGGTGTACCCACCAATGAACGCCCATGGGGTTATACCGCCCCCCGCGGTGCCCTCGAACCCTGTAATTCCCCCTGAGGCTATTAAGCGAGAACCGCTTTGTGCAAATACTAGCGGCGAAATAAAAAATAGGGATAACAGCAAACGCTTTATCATAAGGTAAACCTAATTTATTCATGGAGTTATTTGAATTATCGTAATTCAGCATAGCGGTTAGCCCTCCCCTTGTGAAGTTAATCACAAAAAGGTTTTAATAACGCATTCCACGGTATTGGTTTAGAAAGATAATCCTCCGATGACGATAAAGCAGCTTTAAGAGGTTTTCCGTTTGTACTTAAACTTATTTTCAAATTTACTTTGAAACTGATTCATTTTTTATAGGGCTTATCAGTGAAAATCTGAATCTATACCATACGCACAACTTTTAGATTATTCCCATTTATGTATTGAGGAGTTAGTTGTGTCTCACCCAATTATTGAAGATTTAAATAAGCGTTATACGGTTAAGAAGTACGATGCAAACAAACGTTGAAAATAATCTGTCCGCCCCCATCTCACCTGCTTGTCTAAAATCGTATTTTTAGTAAAACCAGCCTAAATATCGTGCGCGCTTTTATAAAACGCTATTGCCCTTCTTCATTTACGCCGCTCCTCGTCGCGTGGGTATTGTCGTATCTAATTGTTAGTACGGGTTTTCAGACACCTGATGTAGCGAATAATGCTGAAGTTACGTCGCAATCTCCGCTGGCTAAGTTTGTTCACAGCACGCAAAACTACTCTCTTAGGTTTAGCGCCACTAAGCTGACCGGTGATAAAGGCGATAAGGCCTTTGACGCAGAGCCGCACGGCTTAATATCGGCATCGCCAAACTTTGCCTTTTACAAAGCTTCATCCACCAAGGTGCCATCAG
Organism: Alteromonas sp. G5_S2_22_S1; assembly: GCF_054968525.1. NCBI lineage: Bacteria > Pseudomonadati > Pseudomonadota > Gammaproteobacteria > Alteromonadales > Alteromonadaceae > Alteromonas > Alteromonas sp. G5_S2_22_S1. The sequence continues at coordinate 257,971 of NZ_JBQKUJ010000002.1, forward strand.
CAGGGCCTTTCTTTAACCGTAAAACGTGGGTAAAAGCGAGCCCGCGAGGCCCACCTTCCATCCTGAGTTAACCCCTTTACACGCGCTAACGTGAAAGCAAAGCTCCTTTGTTTCTCGTTATAGCGCCTTAAAACTTAATTATTCAGGATTTAAAATGGCACGATTTTCATTTCGTGGCGTTGTGTATGTGCTTATCGTTATGCTCGGTTTACTGAGCGCTGCGCCCAACATATTGCCACAATCATTTAAAAAGCAGTTACCCACGTGGTATACCACTAGCACACTTTCTTTAGGCTTAGATTTACAGGGCGGATCGCATCTGCTCTTAGCCGCAGACACCGACGCGTTGTTTGCGAAGCAACTCAACAGTTTTTCCAGCGATGTACTTAGCGAATTACGTAGCCAAAACGTACGCTATACCAGAACACCTCACTCGCTTTCTTCTAAGGCGAGTAGTGAAGATAGTGTTGGACGCGTTGTATTTACCTTGCGCAGTGCAGATGATGCTAGAAAGGTCAAAGACATTGCCTATCAAATTTCCGCGCAACCGAACACAGCAAGTGCTCTTGATGTTGCGATAAAGCAAAACACCGTCACCCTTACGCTTGATGAGTTGTACACCGAAGAGCTGGTTAAAGACACATTAAACCGAAGTGTAGAGGTAGTTCGAAAGCGTTTGAACGAAACAGGACTTACTGAGCCAAGTGTTACCTTACAGGGTAAAGACGCGATTTTAGTCCAGATGCCGGGCATGTCTGATCCTACCCAAGTTAAAAAACTATTGGGCACTACAGCACAAATGACCTTTCATTGGGCTGCAAACAGCCAGTCTGAGCAAGTAATGAATAAACAGGATGTCGCAGGCAATACCTATCAATTAGAGCAAAAGGTGGCGCTAGAGGGTGAGCATATCACTGATGCGGCAGGTGTCTTAAGTAGCGAAACCGGTCAGCCCGTAGTGACGTTTCGATTAGACAGTGCCGGTGCTAAGCAGTTTGCCACTATGACCCGTGAAAACATTGGCCGTGTACTTGCTATCGTACTTGACGACAAAGTGGTGACCGCCCCGGTTATTAATAGCGTGATCCCAGGTGGCCGCGGTGAAATTACCGGTAATTTTACCTTGCCCGAGGCAGGTAATACCGCGCTAATGCTTCGCACTGGGGCGCTACCTGTGCCTCTTACCATTATAGAAGAACGTACGGTAGGACCTGATTTAGGCAGCGATGCGATTCAAACCGGTGTGCAAAGCGGCGTAGCTGGCGCTTTGTTAGTTTTAGCATTTATGGTGGCTATTTACGGCAGGTGGGGGGCTATTGCAAGCTTTGCTCTGTGTATCAACATGGTACTGGTGTTTGGCGCGTTAACCCTATTTGGCGCAACGCTGACGTTACCGGGCATTGCTGGTTTGATTCTGACTATGGGCATGGCGGTAGACGCGAATATTTTGATTAATGAACGTATTCGCGAAGAAAGTAAAAAAGGCCGCCCTGCAGCGCGTGCAATAGACGTGGGCTTTGATAAAGCATTCGCAACAATCGTCGATTCAAACTTCACTACGCTTATCGCAGTCAGCTTATTGTTTATGTTCGGTAGTGGGCCTATCAAAGGTTTTGCTATCACCATTGCCCTCGGTCTTGTGTCCTCTGTTTTTACTGCGGTTGCCTTAACTAAAGTGCTAATGCTAAAAGTGGTTAAGTCGAAGCACAGAAATACGCGAGACCGCACTCAGCAGCGCCTTTCTTTGCGCTTCTCATCACCGCTACTGCGGTTGAGCGATAAGCTTAGCGGTATTAACTTTCTGGCTAAACGTAAAATCGCATTAGCTATTTCGGTAGTGCTAACAGTGCTCTCAATCGGATTATTTGCCAAACCAGGTTTACATTATGGCGTCGATTTTACCGGTGGCACCATGATTGAGCTGACTGCGCCAGCGCTCTCGACTGACGAGTTACGAGATGTCATTGAAAGTAATGGTTTTGATCAGGTAGCCATTCAAGAGTATGGCAGTGAGCATCACTATTTGTTGCGAGCCCCTGTTCTCGACAGTAATGGCGAGCTTGAAAATAGCAATGCAAAGCAGACTGACGCGCTGAAACGTGCGATTTCACAGGCTGACGACCAAGTAAGTTTTGATAAAATTGATATGGTTGGTCCCAAAGTTAGCGGAGGTTTCGCGGAGCTATCTATTCTTGCGCTGCTTATCGCCGGTGGTGGCATGTTGGTGTACCTGTGGGCGCGTTTTGAAGCGCATTTCGCGACAGCAGCATTACTTACTGTGTTACTCGATTTAACCAAAACCGTAGGCTTTTTCGCGTTAACCGGTATCGAGTTTAACTTAACCGCTGTCGCGGCGTTATTAGCGCTTATTGGTTATTCGATAAACGATAAAGTGGTGGTGCTTGATCGCATCCGTGAATTACTGCGTTTAGACCCAGCTAAACCTTTAGCGAACACTATCAATGAAGCGGTGAACAGCACATTAAGTCGAACGGTATTTACGTCCGTTACCACGCTATTAGCGCTGCTCCCAATGGCTATATTTGGTGGTGACGCAGTAGAAAGTTTTGCAGTGCCTATGGTCTTTGCTGTCGTAGTTGGCACGTCTTCAACTTTGTTTATTACCTCTACATTACTGTATCTATTGGGAAGTAGAAGAGAGAGGCAAGGAAAAGCACAGTTAAAGCCCACTGCAGAAGAAATTAAGGCGTCGTTGTCGCATATCCCTTAAACGATACACGCTCTTTAATTCAAGCCCCTACCGCGTTTTTGTACCTCAATACATTGGCGTAGAAACGCGGTAAGGTAACAGTATTAACAGGAACCTTTGATGTGTACCTACTTAGTTTGTGAGTATGTATATTGACATTAAAGGCAATAAGGAACGCATAATGTTTGCAGTTGATCACATTATTTTGCTTAGCGCAGTGCTGGCCATTCTAGGCGTGCTGGCCAGTAAATTGTCTCCGCGCTTTGGTGTACCTGTTTTGGTGTTATTCCTTGGTGTAGGTATGCTGGCTGGTGAAGATGGGATTGGGCGTATTTTCTTTGATAATGCCGATGCTGCGCACGCTATAGGTACGTTCGCGCTTATTCTTATCCTTTTTGACGGCGGCCTGCAAACTTCAAAAAGATCGATTGTTCAGGCGTGGAAACCGGCTGCGCTACTGGCAACTTTTGGTGTTATCGGTACCGCTACATTAACCGGTCTGTCCGCTATGATTATACTCGATTTACCGTTATACAAAGGCTTGTTGCTGGGGGCTATTGTAGGCTCTACCGATGCCGCCGCCGTATTTTCAGTATTGCGAAATGCAGGTATTCGCATACCGACTAAAATAAAATCTACCTTAGAATTAGAAAGTGCCTCAAACGATCCCATGGCTATCTTTCTTACCATAGGTCTTATTACCCTCATTCAAGATAGCACCACCAACCCTCTGGATTTGGCCTCTTTATTTGCCAGTCAAATGGGGGTGGGTGCTTTCGTGGGTATTGCTATCGGCGGTATTGCCGTGTGGCTCTTTAGACGAGTTACACTCATGGCGATAGGGTTGTACCCGGTGTTTGTGATGCTGTTTGGTGTGTTATCTTTTGGCCTAGCTGCAAACCTAAACGGAAGTGGCTTCCTCGCCACGTTCATTACGGGTGTTATTGTGGGCAACAGCCGCTTTGCCTATCAGCGCAATACCTTTGTGTTTCTCGACGGGCTGGCCTGGCTAGGCCAAATTGCTATGTTTGTTATCTTAGGTCTTCTGGTTACCCCAACAGAGTTGTTTGTTAGTTGGAAAGAAGGTTTATTGATTGCCTGTGTGCTGATATTTATAGCGCGCCCGCTGGTGGTAATGCCCATTTTGTTGCTTTCTAAGTTCTCGTTTAAAGCGTCTCTGCTTATTTCGTGGGTGGGGTTACGCGGCTCAGTGCCCATTATTTTGGCTATATTCCCGCTTATATTCGGCATGCCTTACGCCGAGCTTATATTCAACGTGGTATTTTTCATCGTGCTAATTTCCGCCTTGTTGCAAGGTTCTACGCTCCCTTATGCGGCGCGCAAGTTAGGCTTAGTGCTAGATGATAACGTTAAAGCGTCGAGTACCCTAGAAATTGTCAAAGTCGCCAAGAGCAAGCGGGAACTTATCGAAATTGAAGTATCAAAGCTTTCGCCAGCGCTTGATAAAACTATTAGTGAGTTAGCGTTACCCGATAATACGGTTGTGGCGATGATTGCCCGCGGAGAAGACACCCTTATCCCTAAAGGAAGCACGAAAATAAAGAGAGGCGATCAAATTTTTATAATCACAAAACTGCTCGATAAAAACGCCGTTGAGCAGTGCTTTTACAGCGAGCAGGAATAGGGTGCTATTGTAGTGCACTTCATGTAGAATGCGCCGCGGAGTTGGCCAGGCAATCGCCGCTTTCGTAAGAAAGGGGAGGAAAGTCCGGGCTCCAAAGGGCAGGGTGCCAGATAACGTCTGGGCGGCGTGAGCCGACGACAAGTGCAGCAGAGAGAAGACCGCCTAAGCATGTTTACATGCCGGTAAGGGTGAAAGGGTGCGGTAAGAGCGCACCGCACCTCTGGTAACAGAGTGTGGCAAGGTAAACTCCACCCGGAGCAAGACCAAATAGGATCCCTCAACGTGTGGCCCGCATGGGGATCGGGTAGGTTGCTTGAATCAGTGAGCGATTGCTGATCTAGAGGAATGGTTGCCCACGACAGAACCCGGCTTACGGCCAACTCCACTCTTTTCCAAGATAGCGTTTATTGACGCTTTTGTTATTTAGCTTTCAGGTGAGCGCTTTACCTGAAAGCGCATACCTCCAGGCAAAGCGTTTATTCATCCGTAACTAGAAGAAATAACGGAAGGTTGCGCCTACAGTGCGAGGCTGGTTAGTGGTAAAGCCAAGGCGTGCACGACCACCACGTTCTCTATCAAACGACAACAGTGCGTTCTCGTCGAACAGGTTGTTAGCGTAGACTAAGATTTCATAATCATCGTACGTTAAGCCAAAGCTCATATTCAGCGTGCCGTAGTCGTCTAACAACAAATCTAATTCCGTTGTTTCGCTACCTGTAGCTCCGCCAAAGGCAAGCCCTGATGTGAAAGTGCCCGCGCCCGCAACTTGGTCGCTTGGTTGGGTTATACGATCGCCCACATATTGATACGAACCTTGGAAATAGGTCGCATTTGATGAGAATAAAGGCTGCGCTAAATCGTAAGTAAACGCGATAGCGAAGCTTTCTTCAGGTACTGACGCTAAACGATTCCCTTTTTCTACACCACCAAGTACCGCACCGTCGCCATCAACCACCGTTGAGTCGAACTCAGCTTCGATGATGCTACCGGTTAGCGAGAAGAATAGTTGCTCGGTAAACTGACGGGTAAGCTCGAACTCTATACCTTGGGTGTGGGCCTCTGGTACGTTGAACGATACACGTGAAGAACAAGATCCCGCATCTAAGGTAACTTGAAGATCTTCGATATCGTTATAGAAAGCCGAGATATTAGCCGTCCATCCACGACCTGATGATTTCATACCAATCTCATAGTTAGTAAGCTTTTCATCGTCATAGTCTTGGAATGAACCAAAGATGGCTTCATCTTGGTCGGTACACAAGCTGCGGTTTAGCGGGTCATTAACGCCGCCAAGTCTAAAGCCCTGTGAAACCTGAGCATTAAAGTTTACGTTGTCGTTCAGACTGTACTGGCCAATTACGCGAGACGTAAAGCCGTCTGATTCTGTTGCGTCGGTTTGGTTATCGCCATTAGCAAACAAACCGCCAGAGATAAATTGTCGCTCTTCTTCGTAATCGTAAAAACGCGAGCCAACGGTCATTTTGAAGTCATCATTAACCTGATAATTTACTTCACCAAATACCGCCAGCTGTTTTAAGTCGTAAGGTAGGTAAGCGTTGTATGGCGAATTTGCTTCAAAGCCGTTTGCTACAGCCGCCGAAGTGCCTTCGCCTAACGTTGCATCAGTGAACGCGTCGTACCCAGGGGTTGGAAGTGATTGATCGTACACGCGCTCGGTAGACGAGTAAAATGCACCAACAAGCCAGTCTAGCGCACCATCATCGTTAGACGCAGCGCGAAGCTCAAAGGTGTCCTGTTCTACTTCTGTTCTATCCAATAAGTTCGATGGCAATAATACCGCTTCATCTGGAAAGCCTAGGTCGATACTAACCGAGCCTGATAGGGCGCTGGCGTCGCGACTAACCAGGATATCGCGGTCGGTGTAGCTGTAAACAAAGGTGAAATCGGCAATATCAGCTTGATATTCAGCGGTTACGTCAGCAATAAAGGTGTCATCGGAGAAGCCTTCATCGAGCAATAAATACTGCTCACGCTCATCAAATTCGACAGCGGGTCGTGAGGTGGTATAAGGGTTACCAAATAGGTTATACACTTCTTGACGGTTAAATCCGTTCATTTCCAATTCTTGGAAAATAAGTCGTGGAGTAATGGTTAATTTATCATTTGGCGCTATCACGAAGGCAACGCGACCGCCGGTTCTATCGCCGTCATTAACGTCTTCTTTAAACGCGCCATTTTCGCCATAAGCATCAATAAAACCCGCGTAGTCTGTGCGATACACTACAGCGCGCATAGCGATGGTATCTGAGATGGGTAGGTTAACCATCCCTTTCACGTGTCCGCCTACGCCGCCATCGGTCACTGTATTTAAGTTTGCTTCAAATTTACCTTCAAAGGTGTCTAATTCAGGCTGGTTGGTAATGTATCGAAGGGTACCGCCAATAGAACCCGAGCCAAACAATGTGCCTTGTGGGCCGCGCAGCGTTTCAATACGGTTAAGATCAAAAAGATCGAGATCTGGTGTGAATAAAGATAGCGAGATCACGCTTTCATCTAGATACACACCTACCTGCTCTTTAACGCCGGGCTGATCGCGAACGATTTGCCCTGCCGATACACCACGCATAGACACTTGACTCTGACCCGGTCCAAGGTTTTGAATGGATACGCTAGCTACGTTTCTTGCTACATCTTCAAGATTTCCAGCACCACTGCGCTCGAAGTCACGCTGTGTTTGAGCGTTAATGGAAAACGGAATGTCTTCAATGGATTCTGCACGCTTCGTTGCTGTAACAATAATTTGCTCGAAGTCGTCGTCGTCTGCTTGTTTTGTGTCCTGTGCTATTGCGCCAGAGCTAAGTAAACTCATTACCGCAATGCTTAATGTGCTTCGTCGAAACGACGAATTTTCTAGTTTAAACATAAGTCCATCCAGGTTGGTTGTTTCTATTTTGTTATTAGGCAAGGGCGTAATGTGGCAAAAAGGCGGGGGATTTTCCATAGATACTAGAATAAATATTTCAACTTTAGTCGAATATCTTGAGGTGTATTTTAATTGTAATCGCAATGTTAATTTTGGTGCCGCGCTGGGCGCAGTAGTGAACTTGCGTCTAAAAGGTCAAAAAAAGCGTCTATCAAGCTAAATACAATGGAAACAATCCACGTATGATCATGTTTAAGTAAGTTGTCACGCTAAATAAACTTGGCGTAGCGATGAATAGAACTTTGCACTCGCTTGGCTATTACACGCAGTTACTAAGCAGGGCTATAAAGCAAGTGGTATCTATCAGGAATATCTGTCAGGAGCATCAGAAGTGAAGAAAGTTTCAAGCGTGGACGACGGGTTAAAGGGCATTATTGCTATCGTTATCGCCAGTTTTTTATGGGGAACAACCGGAACTGCGGCGCAATTCGCCCCCGAGATAAGCCCCCTCGCTATTGGTGCGTTTGCTATGGGAGTAGGGGGCATTTTGTTGTGTGTGAGTGCCCACAGGGCCTTGGTTCGCGATGCACATATTCTATTTTCTAGGCCTTGGGTGCTGGTGTTTGGAAGCGTATGCGTGGCTGTATATCCGCTTGCGTTTTATAGCGCGATGCGATTATCTGGCGTTGCAATAGGTACCGTAGTCTCAATTGCCAGTGCGCCGCTATTTGCTGCTGTTTTGGAACGCGTTATCAGCAAAAAGCCGGTATCTTTTAAGTGGGCTGTTAGCTTCGTGATAGGCGCCATCGGTATTGCACTATTAGCGGCAGGGAGGTCTACTGAAACCCTCGGGTTGTTAGAAGCACAGCGTCATCAAACATTAGGCGTTGTATTAGGCCTAGTTGCAGGTTTAACCTATGCAGGCTACTCGTGGGCTGCTAAGCAGTTAATTGAGACAGGCGCAAATTCGACTTCCTCAATGGCCGGGCTTTTCGGGTGCGCTGCATTAGTATTATTACCGTCGCTTTATTTTACCGGTCAGAATGTGTTTGAAAGTACTATCAACACGAGCGTTTCGCTATATATGGCTGTGGTGCCTATGTTTTTAGGGTACCTTCTTTTTGGGTATGGTCTGCGTACCACACAAGCAAGTAAGGCCACCCTTATTACCCTCATTGAGCCTCTTGTTGCAACGCTATTTGCCATATTTCTTATTGGCGAAGCGTTTAAGCCGGTAGGGTGGGTTGGCATGGGGCTAGTTTGCCTCTGTTTACTTATTCAAACCGTGAAACTTCCGGTCTTTTTACAACTTTCAAGTCGAAAGGCCATTACCTAAAGGTTTGTCATATTCTATTTTTAATCCCGCCCTATCCATAATAAGCGGCAGGTTTTCAACTAAAATGCCTGCTCGATTTTCGTTAATAGCATTTTCATAGGGGGGGAGCTGCCAGAAGTACCTATATTATAACGCAGTACTTCTTCCGCTAAGGCGAAATTGCAATACATCATGGCAGCCACGAACAAGCGCAATGAACAAATCTGTTTGAGGGAAGTTGGCACACTTGCAAAGGCATTTAACGGCCTAAATTTATTACCACGGCACTAATGTACGGCGTTCGCTTCTTGGTCTTTCTCAATACTTGCCCAACGTTCCACTTTGTCGGTAAGGTCTTCGGCGTCAAAAGGCTTACTTAAATAATCGTCCATCCCAGCGCTTACGCAGCGCTCTTTGTCACCTTTCATGGCATTAGCCGTAAGGGCTATGATGGGGACATTCAAATATCGAGAGCCGGCTTCGCCATTTCTAATGCGCTTGGTGGCTTCAAACCCATCCATTTCGGGCATTTGGCAATCCATCAAGATAACGTCGAAGGTAACCTTCATTTTGTTCAAAGCTTGCAGGGCCTCAACACCCGACTTTGCACTTAACGTGGTGTGATTGCTAAGGTGCTGCTTTGCAATTACCTGGTTAATATCATTGTCTTCTACGATGAGCACTTTACGCTTCTTGCCTTTCACGGTTTTCGACGCGTTGTTGTAATGTATCGGTTTTATCAGGCTTTCATCGGCCTCTTCTAATTGAATAGTGAACGAGAAAGTGCTGCCGTTACCTTTAACACTTTCAAGTTTGATGTCGCCGCCCATAAGCCCGCACAGCTGTTTACTTATAGAAAGGCCAAGGCCGGTTCCACCAAACTTGCGAGTAGTAGAAAGGTCTTCTTGCGTAAATACATCGAAGATAGTGCTCTGCTTATCTTGCGCTATTCCGATACCTGTATCTTTTACGCTGCATAATAAACGAAGGGTATTGTCGGGGTTTTTCTCAATACAGGTAGTTACTTCAATGTAGCCTGTATCGGTGAATTTGACGGCGTTACCTAATAAGTTTGAAAGAATTTGTCTAAATCGAACATCATCACCTTGAACGACATGGTAGCCTTGTAAGTCAAAGTGGAAGTGTAGTTCTAGCCCTTTTTCTTGGCAGAGTATGGCGTACTGGCTTTGTAAATTTTCCAGAGACTCCAAGATATCAAACGGGCTCTCTTCTATTTGAAGCTGACCGGCTTCAATTTTAGAGAAGTCCAAAATATCGTTTACGATGTGCAACAATCCCTGAATACTAAATTTAGCCAAAGACAAGTAATGTTTTTGTTCCCCGGTAAGTTCTGAGCCCCCTAACAGTTGTAGTACGCCAGAAATGCCGTGGATAGGTGTACGGATTTCATGGCTCATACTTGCCAAAAAGCTAGACTTGAGGCGCGCAGACTCTTCCGCTTTCTCTCTTGCTTCCTGAAGGTATTGTTCGGTTTGACGCTGCTGGGTTACATCTTGCTGAAACCCGATGTAGTGAGTTATTTCACCGTTAGTTTTAACGGGAGTCAGGTTTAGGCGATTAAAGAACTTGGTGCCGTCTTTTTTATAGTTCAATAACGTGGTTTCTATGGGCTCTCGGGTAGCGATAGCTTTGCGAATGCAGTCAATGGTCTTTTCATTGGTTTCCTCTCCCTGCATAGAACGGCAATTATGCCCGATGATTTCTTCGCGGGTGTAGCCAGTTAGCTCTTCAAATGCACTATTTACATAGATAATAGGCTGACCAACGCGTTTGATATCAGAAATGATAATGGATACGGTGGCTTCATCCATTGCGTGGGTAAGCACTTTTACGTGGCTTTCTAACGAACGCTGCTCGGTTTCATCACTACCTACAAAAATATCGCCGCGAATGTTGCCATTCGCATCAGCAAGAGAGGTTTTTGTCCAACGAACGAACCGCTCTTGTCCTGTGCTAACCGAAAAGTGTTTTAGCTCATTGCTTTGAGTCGATCCCAGCTTTTGCATGATAAATTTAAGGATACCTTGCTTTTCGCCATATTGGTCATCGCAAAAATCATCAAACCGTTTGTTCGAAAGCAAGACTTCTTGATTTTGATCGACAACAACTAACATGTCGCCCATTGACTCAAGAACATTAGAAAATTGTTCATTTGAAAGAGAGACTTCGGTGAGGTCCCAAATTAGCTTGTCAAACGCTTTACGAATGTCGGAAAGCTCTTGCGCTTCAAGCTGTTGGTCATCGCGCAAAGGCGCATTGCTATTGCTGTTAAGGCTGTTTTTGATATCTTCGTAAAGCTTAGAGAGCGTGCGTTCAGCTAATGTACCTGTCATGCTAACCATGTGCAAAATAATAAATATGAAGCCTGCAATCATGGCTAACAAAACAATGCCGGTCCACGCCATTTCCCGGTACGCTGTTATTGTGGGCTTAACGCTGTATAGCGTTAGATTTTTCCAGTTTGCCCGCGTTATAGCGTACCCGCTATTGTTGAAATTAGAAAAATTTGAGCCGGGTGCAATAAGGGTTGGTTCGCTGCTAAACAGCACGTGGCCAGTTGAATCTGTGACAAGCTGATTTGTTAAACGAGGGTAAGGCGCTAATAATGATTGTAAGCTATCAACGTACATGACCAGTGCACCTTCGGCAACCCCTTTAAGAAGCACTGGAACACTAATAAGTACACCATACTGTGATACAGAAGAGAACGTATTCGATGAGCCTAACGTCTGTTGTCGCCATGCACTGCTTAACGATTCAGGAATAGTTGCATTCCAATTTTTGTCGATGACTCGGTTTCCCGCAAAATCAAATAACGCAAACTCTACGCTTTTCGCCTGCGTTAAATTTAACGAGCGAAAGAACATTGGCAGATAGCTATCACGGCGCTCTATATCGACAAGCGCGTTGATAATGATGTCGTTTGCAGCAAGGTCAGCAAGTTGTCGAGTGGTATCACTAACAATGTAGTTAATGTCCTGCTCTAATCCACTTATCGACTGACGCTGAAGTTCATCTGTTTGCTTAATGATAAAGTGAAAAGAAAGCCCAAATAGCATTACAGACAGCACTGCTATTAACAATGCTAGTCGAGGTATCATGCTTGAAAGTAGTAAAGAGCGTAACCTTGTTGGCTTGTGTTGCATTATTTTTGGCCTATTGTTACCAAGTGGCCTTTATCATTATACTTCGTCATAAAATAATCCTTTGACCAAAGTGCATCATGCCTTTCTTTTGTAAATGGGGCGTCATAGTGCTTAACGGCGCCTGAAACGTCCTGCAAAGATTCAAGGGCACTGCGCAATTTATCAATTTCTATACTACCAGCTTTATCGGCAGCCGCAGCGATCAAATGAATTAAATCATAAGCATGAGCTAGCCCTGTAACACCGCCAATAGCCTGACTATCTACCAAGCCATATTTATTGTGGTAGGCTTCTAACAGTTGTTTCGATTGGCTATTTTTTTGATGGCTGAAGTGAAACGTTTGGAGCACAGAGATATCATACATGCCTATCGGGTTAGCTAGCGCTGACGCAAATTGTCCAGAGGCAATACCCCAATGTGAAATTATGGGGAGTTTGGTTAACTCTTGCTTTGCTATTTCATCCAGAGCTACAACCCCTTCAGGAACATTCGTCACTAAAATTATGCCCTCAGCCTTGTTGTTTTTAATGGCAGTAATATCTTCAGAAAAATCCTTTTGTTGCCAGTTAATCCAGTGGGTTGACGTGAACGCAATGCCTTTTTCACTTGCGGCTTTGGTGAGCGACGCGAGATTAGAACGACCCCAGCCAGTGCGCTCTAAAACAAGGGCTACGTTAGAGAGGCCAATGTTTTTAACATAGTCAATGAGTACCCTCGCGGCTTCTGCATCGCGAACCGATACGCGAAATACATTGTTGGGTGTTTTATCATTATCGACAATAGGTGTGCCCGCCGCCCATGGTACTAGCATTAATATGTTTTTTTCGTGTATGACTTCTATTTCAGCAAGAACAACAGGTGTGTGAACACCCCCTACCACGGCAAGTAAGTGTGGCATTTCAGAAAACTGGTTAATATTAAATACACCACGCGCAGGGTTACCTCGGTGATCTTTAGAAATTACCTTTAGTTTACGACCAAGAATTCCACCTGCTGCATTAATTTCATCAACGGCTAATTCAACGCCTCGTGATATAGCTACGCCCCCTTCAATGGCTACGGCAGACAAGTCCGCATCAATGCCTATAATCAAAGGCTCGGTGGTGCTATTGGCTCGAGGCGTTATGAAAAGCAACAGAGCGCTTATGAGAACTGATATGAAAAGCTTTACACGCATGAATAAGATACCTAAGGGTTCACTATAAAAGTGTATAGCAATGCGTGAACATTTTTCTCTTTAACGCATTATTCTTTAGTATAACTTAGGGGAGGTTATCTACAGTTTTAAATAGTGCGCATTCAGTATTACGCTCAGTGACAGGAAGCAATGTGGCATGATTCTACTATTAGTCGTACAGGAATAATGTTGGCTGTATATTTAGCGTACAGGTGTTGGTAGGCGTTCAGCAGTTTGAATGCCCTAAAGTGTTTAAGGCCAACGTATTGAATATTGTTTGACTGTGTTGCAAGCAAGGATAAATAGCGGTTTGGAGTATGAGTGCGAAATATAAGCCTGCCTACAATAATAGATGTTGAAGCAAGTGGATTTGGGGCTGCGAGTTACCCTATAGAAATAGGCATCGTGCGCTATGATGGTGCAAAGTGGTGTAAATTGCTAAGGCCCTTTGCTTCTTGGGTCCATTGGGACAAAAGCGCTGAATCGCTCCACGGTATTTCGCAACAGATGCTGGAATCGAGAGGCGAGGAGCCTTATACCGTGTGTATGGAGCTAAATAATTTCTTAGGTAATACCATTGCTTACAGCGATGGGTGGGTAGTAGATAACCCGTGGCTCATTAAGCTATATGCTGCTGCTCAAGTAGAAATGTCTTTCACGTGTCGAGCGTTAGAGTATATTTTGACTGAAGCGCAAATGGATAAGTGGCATGAAGTAAAGGATAGCCTGAGCGCAAACGTTGATGTTAAACGCCACAGAGCCAGTTCAGATGCAATGATTATTCAGCAAACCTACGCGAAAACCCTTGAACTCACTAAAACCTAGGTTTTGCTTTTAAGCGAGCAGCTGTCACAAGTTACTTTTTAAAACAGGTAGTTTACGCCAAGCGATAACGCCATGTTTTCTTCTTCCCCTACCATCCTATGTTCAATTTCAACAGCCATGTTTAAACCCTCACGTCCACCAAGTAACCAACCTAAGCGGGTAAAGGTTCCCTCGTCGTGTGGCAAGTATAGCCACTCTGCATAATGTTGAAACGCCGTATTATTGGTTTTGTACGTCGCATAAACCTTTTGCGGAACCCAAGTATCAAAACGCCGACTGGCACTTATCATCCCTTGTGAACCTGCAGGGTAAGAAAAACTGCTGTCGTAATGATGGGTTTCGGTAATTGACTGTACGCGATACATGCTATTTAGCTGCCATCGAGCCAGTTTTTTGCTTTTAAATTGAATAGGGCTGAAATGCGTGTCATTTGTCCCTGCAAAAGCCTGTGTTGTCATCATGGCTGCAGTAATACAGAGAGCGAGAAAAATACTGGTAACTACATTCATGGATGAGCCCAAGTGTTGCCACTGCTTGTATAGCGTTTAGATTACAAGGGGTGAGTAGCAAATAACGAAGCGAACATTATTTAATCATAGCGTTAAATAATAAATGTTGAAAATAGAATCGTTAACTTTTTCTTCTCGCACGCTAGCATTAGATCGAAGAAAAACAAAAACGCCGCTCGGTACGACGATAATGAAAACGTCAACCGAGCGGCGTCTTGCACTATGTGCTTATTGCCTACTGAATTAAAGTGAGGCTTTTAGCGCTTGCGCTTTGTCTGTTGCTTCCCATGGGAACTCGTCACGACCAAAGTGACCATATGCGGCCGTTGGGCGATAAATAGGACGCTCAAGGTCAAGCATTTGAATAAGGCCGTAAGGGCGTAGGTCGAAGTGTTCACGCACAAGCGCTACTAACGTTTTTTCATCTACTACACCCGTACCAAAGGTATCAATGCTAATAGACGTAGGCTCTGCAACACCAATGGCGTAAGACACTTGAATTTCACAACGCTTTGCAAGACCTGCCGCAACAATGTTCTTGGCAACGTAACGGCCTGCGTAGGCTGCGCTGCGGTCTACCTTAGATGGATCTTTACCAGAGAACGCACCACCGCCGTGACGAGCCATACCACCATATGTGTCTACAATGATTTTACGACCTGTTAAGCCGCAGTCGCCCATTGGACCACCAATAACAAATCGGCCCGTGGGGTTAATGTGAAAACGTGTATTGCCATCAATCCATTCACTTGGTAGCACTGGCTTGATGATTTCTTCCATTACCGCTTCACGTACAGTTTCAGTGCTTACTGAATCACAGTGCTGAGTTGAAAGTACAACAGCGTCAATACCCACAGGCTTGTCGTTTTCGTACTTGAAGGTAATTTGGCTTTTTGCGTCCGGGCGTAACCAGTCTAGCTTACCAGACTTGCGTACTTCGGCTTGCTTTTGAACAAGGCGGTGTGAGTACGTGATAGGCGCCGGCATTAATACATCAGTTTCGTCGCTCGCGTAACCAAACATCAGGCCTTGGTCACCTGCACCTTGCTCTTCAAGGCTTGCTCTATCAACACCTTGATTGATGTCAGGAGACTGTTTACCAATGGCATTTAATACCGCACATGAGTCAGCATCAAAGCCCATATCTGAATGGGTATAGCCGATTTCTTTTACGGTGTTGCGGGTAAGCTCTTCAATGTCTACCCACGCTGAAGTGGTTACTTCACCACCTACTAAAACCATACCGGTTTTTACATACGTTTCGCAGGCCACCCGAGCGCGAGGATCTTGTTCTAATATAGCGTCAAGAACCGCATCTGAGATCTGATCAGCAATTTTGTCCGGATGTCCTTCAGACACTGACTCGGATGTGAATAAATGCGTGGCCATAAATGCTCCGTAAGCGTTAAATTATCAAAATAGTCGTATATTGTACTAAAACAAGTTATAAATACCAGTCTTTACTTCTAGACGTCTAAAAGTCTCTTTGTTACGAAATGTTGACATGACCCGATCAGTATTAGGGTTATTTCTATACAATAAAAAGACTTAGGCAAAGATAAGAGGGTTTTCATTACCGAGCTAATACGCATTGGTGAGCGTATAGACCATTTTTTACTATTACTTTCACTATTGGCAATGAAAACCCATTGAACTGTTAGGTGGCATAGGTAAGAATAATGCCACATTCATTCGTATAAAGAAGTGGAGCGAACGCCTTACCTCTACGCTCGTCTAGCTTGCCTAGCCCGCTAAGATACGAAACAAAAGATACAAAATAAATCAGGAGACAACATGCCCTCTCGTCGTGAACTCGCCAATGCTATCCGTGCACTAAGCATGGATGCTGTTCAACAAGCTAAATCAGGTCACCCAGGCGCCCCAATGGGGATGGCTGACATCGCGCAGGTACTATGGGGTGATTTCTTATCACACAATCCTGCTAACCCGTCTTGGGCTAACCGCGATCGCTTTGTGCTTTCAAATGGTCACGGCTCGATGCTGTTGTATTCTTTGCTTCACCTTTCAGGCTACGAACTGCCTATTGAAGAGTTAAAGAACTTCCGTCAGCTTCACTCTAAAACCCCAGGCCACCCAGAGTACGGTTATGCACCCGGTGTTGAAACCACCACAGGTCCACTTGGCCAAGGTATTAGTAACGCTGTAGGTATGGCGCTTGCTGAAAAAGTACTTGCTGCGCAATTTAACAAAGACGGTCACACTATTGTTGATCACCACACCTATGCATTCCTAGGCGACGGCTGCTTAATGGAAGGTATCTCACACGAGACATGTTCACTAGCCGGTACGCTAGGCCTTGGTAAGCTCATCGCATTTTGGGATGACAACGGCATTTCAATTGACGGTGAAGTAGAAGGTTGGTTCACTGACGATACACCAGCACGCTTTAAGAGCTACGGCTGGGAAGTGATTGAAGGCGTCGACGGTCACGATGCTGAGCAAGTCAAAGCCGCCATTGAAAAGGCGCAAGCGAATACGGCGCAGCCTACACTTATTTGTTGTAAAACTACCATTGGTTTCGGCTCACCGAATAAAGAAGGCACTGAGTCTTGCCACGGTGCACCACTAGGTGATGACGAGATTGTCGCCACACGTGAAAAGCTTGGCTGGAGCCATGGTGCGTTCGAAATTCCAGACGATATTTACGCGGGCTGGGATGGCAAAGAGAAAGGCTCAAAAGCGGAAAGCGCGTGGAACGACGCTTTCGCAGCATACAAAGCCGCTTACCCAGAGCTTGCGGCAGAGTTCAAACGCCGTGTAAATGGCGAGTTGCCAGCAGATTTCAGCGACAAAGCAGACGCAATTATTGCTGAGCTTCAAGCGAACCCACAAAACATTGCTTCACGTAAAGCATCGCAAAATGCATTAAACGCGTTTGGTCCGTTACTTCCTGAGCTATTAGGTGGCTCTGCCGACCTTGCGGGTTCTAACCTGACTATTTGGGAAGGCAGTAAAGGTGTTGAAGCAAACGACGCATCAGGTAACTACATTTATTACGGTGTGCGTGAGTTTGGTATGTCGGCCATGATGAATGGTATTGCCCTTCACGGCGGCTTTAAGGCGTACGGCGCAACTTTCCTTATGTTTATGGAATATGCACGTAATGCGGTACGTATGGCGGCCCTAATGAAGCAGCCTGCAATTTTCGTTTATACCCACGATTCAATTGGTCTAGGTGAAGACGGCCCAACTCACCAGCCGGTGGAGCAGGTGGTTGCGCTACGTGCAACGCCTAACCTTGATAACTGGCGCCCTTGTGATCAGGTTGAGTCTGCTGTGTCGTGGAAGTCTGCCATTGAGCGCACTGACGGCCCAACAACACTAATCTTCACACGTCAAGGCTTAGCCCAGCAAGAAAGAAACGCTCAACAAGTTGCAGATATTGCGAAAGGCGGTTACGTACTTAAAGACTGCGAAGGTACGCCTGAGCTTATTCTTATTGGTACCGGTTCTGAAGTGCAGCTAGCTGTTGAAGCGGCAGAAAAACTTACCGAGCAAGGTAAAGCGGTTCGCGTAGTATCTATGCCATCTACTGATGTTTTTGATCGTCAGTCGGCTGATTACCGAGAAAGCGTACTGCCGTCTAGTGTTGTTAAACGCGTAGCGGTTGAAGCCTTGTCAAAAGACAGCTGGTACAAGTACGTTGGCTTTAACGGCGCTATCGTAGGTATGGATACCTTTGGTGAGTCTGCACCTGCAGGCGACCTATTTAAGCACTTCAATATTACCACTGACGCTGTAGTAGAGGCTGCACTGTCTCTGTAAGAGGTAATCGATAAGCCTATGGTAAATATTGCCATAAATGGGTTTGGTCGTATTGGTCGTAACGTATTGCGCGCGCTTTATGAAAGTGGGCGCAATAACGAATTCAACGTGGTGGCCATTAACGACATTGCTAAACCCGAAGGCATTGCACATTTACTTAAATACGACACCGCCCACGGGCGGTTCCGTTTTGATGTGGCCTTAGAAAACAATACGCTAAATGTAGCGGGTGATGATATTGCTTTGCTTGCGATAAGTGATATTAAAGACCTTCCGTGGAGAGACTTAGGCGTAGATATTGTACTTGAGTGTACGGGAAAGTTTGATGACAGAGCGTCGGGGCAAGCGCATTTATATGCAGGCGCTGGCAAAGTACTTTTCTCTTCACCCGGTTCACCAGATTTAGACAATACGGTCATTTTTGGGACCAACGAAGACACGTTGACCAGTGAACAAAAATTAGTCTCTAACGGTTCGTGCACCACAAACTGCATTGTTCCTGTCATTCAAGCGCTAGATGCGGCATTCGGTGTTGAAAGTGGTACGATAACAACCATTCACGCGTCTATGCACGACCAGCAGGTTATCGATGCTTATCACGAAGATTTGCGCAGAACCCGTGCGGCCAGTCAGTCAATTATACCTGTTGATACACGTCTTGCTGCGGGTATAGAGCGCATTCTGCCTAAGTTTGCGGGTAAGTTTGAAGCCATTGCCGTTCGCGTGCCTACTATCAATGTTACTGCCATGGACTTAAGCGTTACCCTTCAATCTAAGGTAACCATTGAGCAAGTTAACCAAGCCCTTCGCAGTGCAAAAGCAGGGCGATTACAAGGCATACTCGATTACACCGAAGAGCCTTTGGTGTCGGTAGATTTCAATCACGACCCCCACTCGTGTATTGTAGATGGTACACAGACAAGAGTCAGTCATAAGCAACTAGTAAAAACGCTGGTGTGGTGTGACAACGAATGGGGTTTTGCAAACCGTATGCTCGACACAGCAAAAGTGATGTTCGACGCAAAATAACGCATTGATGCTGCCAGGGCTGGTAGCACAGCCCGCGCAGCTTTCACAGTTAATTTGAGCGTGCTTTTAAACGCACGCTCTACTGAATTTAAATTAACATAGGAAAGACAATGGCAATTCCAAGCATGAGCGACATGGCCTTAAACGGTCAGCGCGTACTAATTAGACAAGATTTAAACGTGCCGGTAAAAGACGGCAAAGTTACCTCTGATGCCCGTATCAAAGCATCTATACCCACCATTAAAGCAGCCCTAGACGCAGGTGCGGCCGTTATGGTGATGTCTCATCTTGGCCGTCCTACAGAAGGCGAGCCTGCAGACGAATTCTCTCTTCAACCTGTTGTTGATTATCTTAATGACGCCCTAGACGTGCCTGTGAAGCTAGTTAAAGACTACCTAGACGGTGTTGAGCTTGCTGACGGCGAATTGGTTATCCTTGAGAACGTCCGTTTTAATAACGGCGAAAAGAAAGACGACGAAGCGTTATCTAAACAATACGCAGCACTTTGCGATATTTTTGTGATGGATGCATTTGGCACGGCGCACCGCGCACAAGCGTCTACCCATGGCGTTGCTAAATTCGCGCCAAAAGCCTGTGCTGGCCCATTACTTGCTGCAGAATTAGATGCACTGGGTAAGGCGCTAGATAATCCGAAGCGCCCAATGGTTGCCATTGTGGGTGGTTCTAAAGTATCGACTAAGCTTACCGTGCTTAAAACGCTAGCTGAAAAAGTAGATCAGCTTATTGTTGGTGGCGGTATTGCCAATACCTTTATTGCAGCGCAAGGGCACAATGTAGGTAAGTCGCTGGTTGAAATGGACCTTACCGAGCAAGCCACGCAGCTTATGAATGAAGCGCAGGCTAATGGCGGTAATATCCCAGTGCCAACAGACGTAGTAGTAGGCAAGGCGTTTGATGAGAATACCGAAGCTACGCTTAAAGTAGTCAGTGATGTTGCTGATGACGATATGATTTTTGACATTGGCCCAGACTCGTCAAAAGCCCTTGAAGATATCATTAAAAATGCCGGTACCATAGTATGGAATGGCCCTGTAGGCGTATTTGAATTTGAACAGTTCAGTGCTGGAACAAAAGCGCTGTCTGAAGCGATTGCCGCAAGCGACGCATTCTCAATCGCAGGTGGTGGTGATACACTAGCCGCAGTTGATAAATACGGAATTGCCGATAAGGTTTCTTATATTTCAACAGGTGGTGGCGCGTTCCTAGAGTTTTTGGAAGGCAAAACGCTACCAGCGGTAGCAGTACTAGAAGAAAAAAATAAATAAGCCTGAGCACTGCACACAAACGCAGTGCCTGATAGCTCAATATAGCTAAGGCCTAGTACAAACGTTACCCCATAGGTGTCACGCTCAGTAACAGCATTTTTGAGCGTGACCTTTTAATCGGAAACGATTACCCCTGCGAAACAGTGAAGTACGCAGGCATAAATACCAATTTTATTACAGATGTGTTTACTTTAGGTACCGGCACGCCGTGTCTGAGACAAACAGATCTTTAATAGAATTGGTATAACAATAAACCCTACACCTGCCTATAAAGGCAGTATAATACAAAAGGAGTGTTGCAATGGCATCACAAGCTCAGCAGGCAATGCTGGATAAACTGAAGACGCAAACCGGTTTTATTGCAGCGTTAGATCAAAGCGGCGGTAGTACCCCTAAAGCGTTACGCTTATATGGCATCGAAGAGTCTGAATACAGCTCAGACGAAGAGATGTTTAACCTTGTTCACGAAATGCGTACGCGCATTATCACCAGCACCCCTTTTAGCGGCGAGCGCGTTCTTGGCGCAATCTTGTTTGAAAACACCCTTGATAGAGAAATAGAAGGCATGTCTTCTGCACACTTTTTGTGGCAGAAAAAGCGTGTTATTCCTTTTCTGAAAGTGGATAAAGGGTTAGCTGAAGAAAGCAATGGTGTTCAAGTGATGAAGCCTATGCCAGGGCTTGATGCACTATTAGCAAAAGCCGTAGCGCAAGACGTGTTTGGCACTAAAATGCGCAGTGTTGTTAAGCTTGCTAATCACCAAGGCATTAAAGATGTTGTTGCTCAGCAATTTGAAGTAGGTAAGCAAATTCTAGGGGCTGGCCTTGTTCCTATTATCGAGCCAGAAGTAGATATTCACAGCCCGCAAAAAGCAGAAGCAGAAGCACTACTTAAGCTAGAAATTTTAACCCAGCTTAACCTTCTAAATGAAGGTCAGGAAGTGATGCTCAAGCTAACGCTACCAACTGAAGCTAACTTTTATAAAGAACTTGTTGATCACCCTCGCGTACTTAAAGTGGTTGCGCTTTCTGGCGGTTACAGCCGTGACGACGCTAATGCTAAGCTTGCTGAAAACCAAGGTATGATCGCGAGTTTCTCTCGCGCTTTAACCGAAGGTGTATCTGCACAGCAATCTCAAAAAGAGTTTGAAGCAACACTAGATAAAGCGATTGAAGGTATTTACCAAGCTTCTAAGGCGTAATCATAAGCTCTGGCTATCTTCATTGACACCTTATAAGAGCGCCGTTGGCGCTCTTTTTATTTAGTCACTTTTCGCTGTTTTCTTAACGAGTAAAGTTGAAACGGCTAAAAAAGCGTTCAGCTTCTTCACTATCAAAGTCGTAGCCCATATTTGTCATCGCTTGTAGGGCATTTTCTACAGTATCGTAGAAGCCATAAAGAACCTCGGCAGTGTCGTAGCACTGAGAAATTTGATGCTTTGTTGTAAGCATAATATCGGTATCTAATATCACCACGGCAAGAAATGAGAGGCCGCGGGTTTTTCGCACTCGAGTATGCTTTACAAATATATCAAATGTTGAAGGGGGCATGAGGCTCTCACCGTAAAGACAGCTTACTTGTGCCCACTCGGTGCCTTGTTCAAATTTAGAAATGTCGGAAGACAGTTTAACCACGCCATTTCGCATGGTTTCATCATTCCACGGGCCCCTTGCTGATAAAAGCAGCAGTTGACCGCTTACGCTACATTCAAATTCGCCGTGCGGATTATTCATGGGGAATACCTTCAAGTCTTACTTAAAACTTAACACCTAACTGTCAGCACGCAACTAACCATTCGGCTAAATTCAAAGGCAGGCTTATGCGCTTAATCTCCTAGATGATGTCGCTCAACGTTTAATCTTTATTGCCTGAATTAATTCAGTAGTATGGGAAAGTTAAATGCATCACGGCAAAGTGATCACCCCATAAAAATGATCGGATAAAAACAAATAATTAAGGTGAGATATGTCTTTTACTAGAAATCACAGGTACCCGTCAGTCAAAAAACGGTATGCGATGTGGGCTGTGCTATTTAGCGTAGGCACGCTAGCTATGCCAGCCACAGTGCTTGCGAGCAATGAAACAGAATCTTTTACTACCGACTCTGAACGCTATTTTAAATCAGAAGATATCTTCAACCTTGAATACGTCAGTGAAGTCCAGGTATCTCCAAACGGTAAATATATCGCATACGTGCGCCGTTCAAACGACGTCATGTCAGACAGTAGCCGCGCCAATGTTTGGCTAGCCTCGGTAGATGGTAAATCACACCGTCCCTTACTTTCTTCGAAAAAAAATTATTACTCTATTCGCTGGTCACCAGATGGCAGCCGATTAGCTTACCTTTCCAATGAAGAGGGCAAACCGCAACTGTATGTGCGCTGGATGGATACGGGGCAAACGGCGTTAGTCACCAACGTTACTTCAAGCCCAAGTAATATCACGTGGTCACCCGACGGAAAATACATTGCATTCACTATGAGTGTGGATGCCAAGGAAAAGCCGCTAGATGTAAAAATGCCTAAAAAGCCGGAAGGCGCAAAGTGGTCGCCTAAATTCCAATATATCACTAAGGCGCGTTATCAAGCCGATGGCAAAGGCGTGCTTGACCCTGCCTATACCCATATCTTTATTGTGCCCTCTGACGGAGGTACAGCAAGACAGTTAACCTCGGGCAACTACCATCACAACGGTCGGTTAAGTTTTGCGCCGAACGGTGAGAAGATTTATTTCTCTGCTAACCGAAGTGATAACTGGGAATATGAACCCGTTGAGGCCGATATATTTTCTGTTGATATGACGGGGAATATTGAACAATTGACGCAGGACAAAGGGCGAGAGTCGTCACCAGTAGTATCACCTGACGGAAAGTATATTGCTTATGCGTACCGAGACGACGAAAAAGTGATGTACAAAAATAGCTATTTGTATGTAATGAATAGCGACGGCTCTGAACAAAGAAACATAACAAAAGATATTGATAATTCGGTGTCTAATTTTCACTGGAAAGACAATAAACGCATCTATTTTCAGCAATCAGTTCGCGGTCTGGCCCAGGTGGATGTGGTTTCGCTATCGGGTAGTGTAAAAGCCGTAGCAAAAGGGCTTGGTGGCACCACGTTAGGCCGACCTTATGTATTTGGTACTTACCATGCGGTTGGCGATGTTGTGGCCTACACCAAAGGTCGTACTGACCGGCCTGCAGATTTGTTCGTTACCACCAGAAAAGAGCGCCAGCTTACAGCACTTAATGAAGATGTTTTAGGCCACAAGCAGCTCGGTGAAGTGAAAGAAGTTGTTTACCCATCGTCTATCGACGGTGAGGAAATTCAAGGCTGGTACATTCTGCCGCCAAACTATGACAGCTCAAAAACCTACCCTCTCATTCTGGAAATCCACGGTGGGCCCAACCTAGCCTATGGGCCTGTATTTACTGCTGAATTGCAGCGCATGGCCGCAGAAGGTTACGTGGTGTTTTATGATAATCACCGAGGAAGTACGGGATACGGCGAACGCTTTGCGTTATTGCTGCAAGGGAAATATAGCTCTGAGTACGACTTTGCTGACCATATGTCTGGGGTAGACGCGCTGATTGAGAAAGGCATTGCCGACCCTGAACGTCTATTCATTACGGGGGGCTCTGCAGGTGGTATTGCATCTGCTTATGCCATTGGTCTTACTAACCGTTTCAAAGCGGCAGTGGTTGCAAAGCCCGTTATTAACTGGCTGTCGAAAGTGCTTAGCGCTGATTCGGGCCTTTATCAAATTCCTTTTCAGTTCCCGGGAAAACCGTGGGACAACGTTGAGCACTACTGGAAGCGCTCGCCGTTATCGCTAGTGGGCAACGTTACTACGCCTACTATGCTAATTACCGGTGTAGAAGATAAGCGCACGCCAATGTCTGAAACCGAGCAATTTTATCAGGCACTTAAGCTACAAAAGGTTGACAGTGTATTAGTTAAAGTTCCCGGTTCGCCTCACGGTATTGCCGCTAAACCTTCACGAATGATTGGCAAAATAGAAAATATTCTGGCGTGGTTCAAGAAGTATGACAGCGACGCTGTCAAAAAGTAGGGCATTGCAAGAAAGGGCAAATACAGTCTGTATTTGCCCTAAACCTGGTGAGCTTTCTATTACAGAATAAGGCCTTAACTTTTACCTATCCAGCCGATGGGTGAATCTCACTAATATCGGGAAGCACGGTTAGCTTCAAACCCAATGCCTTCCAGTAGTGGCTTTCTCTTAAAAGGTCAGCAGAGATAATCGGCTTCTCGTCAAGCCAACCATCTGGAAACGTAATAGTGAGTTCGCTTTTGTCTACGTTGACCTTAAGTTCAGGTAAGAAACCTTCCTGACGCTTTATATTTAGCAGTACACCAAGGCGTAGTAGTGCAATTAAGCGCTTTATCGAATGCTCATCGAACAGATTAAACGAGGGGAGCTCATTGGTGCGGATCTTCTTTCTGTGGAAACGCACTAGTGTGGCTAACAATAGTTGCTGTTCTTGAGTGAAGCCCGGCATATCCACATTACCCAGTATATAGGCGCTGTGTTTTTGAATACCGCGGGAGTTAATTTGCATGCCTACTTCGTGCAGCAGGGCTGCCCAACCTAGCATGCTCTTAAAGTCTTTTCCCTTCAGTTTCCATGCTTTTTCAACCTCGCCGAAAAGTGCCAGCGTGGTATTTAGAACCATGGTCGCCTGCGTTGTATCAACGTCATAGCGTCTGGCCAAGCTACTCGCCGTGCGCCCGCGAATATCTGCATGATGAAGTTCATCTTCCATTTGGTACAACACGCCTTCGCGCAGCGCGGCGGGTGAATACACTAAACCATCAATTTCTAGCGCCTTGAAGACCGCAATCAATATGGCTAAGCCGCCAGCGATAACCACACGACGATCTTCACTTAAATCTGGGTAAGCTAATTTATCGACGTGACCGGCGCTAACGAATTGCTTCATTAGGTTGCGTAGGCTTTTTAAGGTTACTGGAATATCATGCCCATTTGGACGGTCTTGCTGACATAACGTGAACAACGATCGGATAGTACCTGAGGTACCTACACACTGTACCCAGCCTAATCTGCGATACTTGTTATCTATCATTTCAAGCTCTTGTTGAGCTGCGGTAATCGCGCGCTCAAAAGCTTTAGACTTTAATTCGCCGTCGGGGAAAAAGCGTTGAGTATAGCTTACGCAACCCATTTGAAGGCTGCGGCAAAGTAAGGGTGTGAAGCCTTCACCAATAACGAACTCGGTGGAGCCGCCGCCTATATCGATAACAAGTTGCTGGCCATCAGCATGATTGGTATGGGCCACGCCAGAGTAAATCAGACGGGCTTCTTCTACACCAGAGATAACTTCAATGGGGTAGGGAAGAATGTCTTTTGCTGCACTGATAAAGTCTCTGGCATTGCGGGCTTTACGCAGTGTATGGGTGGCAACAATGCGCACAGAGTCAGGCTCGAACCCCTTGAGGCTTTCTGCTACCACTTTAAGCATAGCAAGCCCACGCTCCATCGCTTCTTCAGACAGAATATCGTCCTCATTGAGGCCTTCGGCCAAGCGAACTTTTTGCTTAACTCTATGCAGTATCTGAACAGACCCAGCAACAATACGCGCCACTACTAAATGGAAGCTGTTAGAGCCAATATCTAACGCCGCGACTTTACTTACCTCGCGGGTTTCCACATCATTAAAAACGGTTTCATGTTGGGTCATGGACTAATTTTCTATCCTACAAAGTGTCTTCTAGCTTCTTTAAATAGTCGTAAATTTCTATTTGCGAGCGAAGTTTTTTACGATTACCCCTCGCAACGTACTTGTTGCTCTGATCCTTGTCAATCACTCGAGCCTTCAGGGTATCTTTAAATTGTAGTTCCATTATATCGACAATACGCTGTTGAAGACCTTTATCGTAAACGGGGCAGCCTACTTCTATGCGGTTATCCATGTTTCGGGTCATCCAGTCAGCAGATGAGATATACACTTTTCTTTCGCCACCGCCTTCAAAAATCATCACGCGAGGGTGTTCAAGGAACCTATCAACAATAGAGATGATCTCGATGTTTTCGCTAATCCCTTTTATGCCTGGATTAAGTGAGCACATGCCGCGCACGATACCGCGGATCTTAACGCCAGCCTGGCTCGCGCGATATAAATCATCAATAAGTTCTTTATCAACAAGGTTGTTAATCTTAAAGGTGATTTGCGCATCTTGGCCCTGATTCAGGTGCTGAATCTCTTGGCGAATTAACGACTGAATTTTGGTTCTGGCGTTTAACGGCGAAATTTGTAGATGCTGAAACTTATAACGTCGGTAAGGGTATTGAATAAGATCGAATACTGCGACGCCTTCATTGGCAAGCTCCTGATTACGGGTGAATAAGCTGTAATCGGTATAAATTTTCGCGGTTTTCTCGTTGAAGTTACCCGTACCGAAATGCGCATAATTCACCAAACTGCCCCGTTCTTCCCGGGTCACAATACATAGTTTAGAGTGAATTTTCAGGGTGGGCACACCAAGTACTACGCGTATGCCTGCATCGGTCATGCGCTTAGACCATTCGATGTTTGCTTCTTCATCAAAACGCGCGCGAAGCTCTACGACTACGGTGACTTTTTTGCCGTTATCTACCGCGTCAATCAACGAATTTATTATGCGAGAATTACTCGCCACCCGATAGATATTAATGCGTATGGTTTTCACGTTCGGGTCGAAAGCGGCCTGACGCACGAACTCTGTGAAGTGAAGGAAGCGATGATAAGGGTAATATAGCAAGATATCACGAGCAGTTATGGCATCGAATACGGTGTTGTGTTTTGAAAATGCCTTGCTGTCGATAGCAGGAAGCGGCGCGTGTTCTAAATAATCTCGGCCCACATTGGGGAAGCCGATGAAATCTTTAAAGTTGCGATAGTGCCCTGCAGCATGCATGGTATCAAGCTTGGTTATTTTAAGGCGCTTGCGTAGGTCCGACTGCATGTCTTCAGGCATGTCGGTGTCATAAATAACGCGGACAGGCTCGGCAATAAGACGCTGCTTCATGCTTTCTGACATTTTTTCTACGAAACTTTCGTCAATTTCTTCGTTGATAGAGTATTCCGCATCTCGTGTCATTTTAAAGGAGAAAGCTTCAATTTCGTCGAATTTAACGAACCCGCGGAAAATATCTTCAATGCACAGCTGAATCATGTCATCGAGCATAACAATGCTCTTTTTCTTACGGCTCTTTTGCGGAGGGATCAGCATAAAGCGCGACATCTCAGACGTGGGAACTTGAATAACGGCGAATTTAGGGTTGCGCTCTTTTCTTCGTAGTGCGACATATAAATACACAGAGTTGCCGTTTAAGCGGCTGAGCAGGTCTGTCTTTTTATCAATTAATATGGGAGCGATGTGTCGCAGTGCTTTATTGATAAAAAAGTTACGCACCCACTGCTTTTGATAATCATCTAAGTCGTCTTTACGCAGGATATGAATATTGTAGCGGGCAAGGCTTTTGACAACGTCTTTATGGATTTGGTCAAATTTTTCAGAAAGCTGTACCACTTTCTTTTGTATCTGCGCCATAAGTTCGGTGAGGCGCTCTGCTTCTTCTTCGTTCCCGTCGTTTTGCGCAATCGTGATAAGGCGTTTAACATCTGCCGCGCGTACCCGATAAAATTCATCAAGGTTATTAGAGTAAATACCCAGAAAGCGAATGCGTTCTATCGCAGGGTTATTCTTATCCGCAGCTTCTTGCAATACGCGTTCGTTAAACGATAGCCAGCTTAATTCTTTGGGATAATATAAAACGTCGTTATCCATAATGTCTCAATTCACGTTCATAAAAATGGTCAAAGACTGCCACCAGTCAGTGACATTACTGTGACAACGCGTATTTCGTGCTACACGCACGCTTACGTTGCGGTGATTCCGTTACCTATATACCTTTAGCGAAACTAAGCACTTAACGCTTAGCGGTAATATCTACGACTAGGTCGTTAGCGAGTGATTCAAGGGCTTCTTGCAAAGCGCCATCGTCAAAACCGTCAGGTACAGCAATTTCGGCTTTGGCTTTGAAAATGAGGCTTCCCCAATTTGGCGCACTTTCACAATGAGAGGCAAAAGTAAGAATATTTAAATTAAACTGGTTGAGAACAGAGGTTAGTTCCTGAACAATACCCGTCTTATCGTTACCCATCACATCAACAGTCAGCTTGGTGTTGTTGCTTTTTTCACTGCTGCCAACGGCTACCGATTGCACCGACATATCTTTTATCGCGTCAAGCGCATCGATTAGGCTTTGCTTATTGTCATTTGATACGTGAACTTCTACAAAGCCGGTGAACATCCCTGCCATATGCGCAAAACTTGAGCCCTGCCAATTGCCCTCGTGTTTGTATACGCATTTAGCTAATGCGTCTACCAAACCAGGCTTATCTTTACCCATGATGCTTATTACCAATGACTGCATGCGGTGCTCCTTATTGGGCGTGTAGAGAAAAACTTTGATCGTCTTCCTGTTGGGTAATACCATAGGCGCACAGTAGTTTGCGCGAAGGTAATGCTATAAATTTTTACTTGCTATTAGCATAACAAAACTTACACTGCTCACCAGTGCAATTTAGGGTTATTCTTCTTAAAAATGAAGAATTTCGAAAATAAGAATGACTAAACAACCGCATGACTTTCGACAGCAACAGCTCAAATAAAAAACGCCAGCGCAACGATAAGTTGTCACGCTATGTGGTAACGGGGTTTGGCGGCCTTGTTTTATTGACGTTAGTCATTCTTATTACTCACCTTATTAGCCAAGCGCTGCCTTTAACGTATATTCCCAACTTAAAACACCTTAATACCTTTACAACCTCAGAAAGCGAAGCGCTTGTCAGTGCAGGTGACATTGTTAATGGTCAGCCTCTGCTCGTTAGGAAGTCTGACTGCCGTTTAGGTTTAAAGTTGCTTCAAGATAATACGTTAGTCAGTAACCATGAATACATTCGCCCTTGTGAGCATGTGCTGTCGGCCGATAGCGTTATGGGGGAAAACTACATTGTCGATATTTCCCCCAACGCGTTAGTCAGAGTGTTACCGGTAAGGTCGTTTAACGTAAGTGATAATAACCTAGCGGATATGGCGGCGCCCCCTCAAACTGCCCAGTCAGTATTAACCAACAACATCACTTTCTCGCTTCCTAAAGAAGTATGGAAGGAGCGCGAAAGCTGGGATATGGCGTTATCTTCAAAGTGGGCGGTGGTGTCTATCACCCATGGTGATAGCGTTTTCGTTAGATGGGTTAACCGCAAACGACCCACGCATATAGTAGACAAACGTTTTTATAATATTGATCGTTTAACGTTATTACCGGGCAGCGAAAGCGTACTTCTTCAAGTTGACCAAACGCTCTACCTTAACAGGTTACGAGATGAAGGTGTGGCGCTACTTCCCGTGGTGGGCAATGTTTCCGCCTCTTTAGATGAAAAAATAGTGTTCCCCCTTGCTAAAGATCGCACGTTCTTTTTGATGAATAGCAAAACGGAAACATTAACGCGTTGGGTCTTAAGCAAAACGGATAAAGGCCTTTCCTTCGAGCAAACCTATCAAATTCCCTTACGCAATGAAAAAGTAAAAGATGTCGCTGAACATGCGAGTATGAATTTAGTGGCAGTACTGACGAGTAACGCTAGGGTACTGTTAGTCAATCGCGTATCAGGGGATGTGGTGTCTTCTCAAAAGATAGACGACTCAGCTGAACAGATTATTTGGTACGGAAACAAGCTGTATGGTTTTTCTGATAGCACATTGTCGGTGTGGGAAGGACAGCATTTAAGCGGTATCACGACATGGTCTTCCCTTTTCGACCCCCAACACTATGAAGGCTATGAAACCGAAGAAACTGTTTGGCAAACAACCAGCGCATCTGATTTTCAAGAAGCTAAGTTTAGTTTAACCCCGCTTTTAATTGGCAGTATAAAAGCGTCTTTGTTGGCATTGCTTATTGCCATTCCCGTTGCCATTGGCGCTGCTATTTACACCGCTTTTTTTGCTAAAAGCCGCATGCGGAATATCGTTAAGCCTGCCATAGAATTACTTGAAGCGATACCTAGCGTACTTATTGGTTTTATAGCCGCTATTTGGCTTTCGCCTAAAGCTGAGCAATTTCTTTTCTCCTTTGCTTTTTTTCTTATAGTTATCCCCTTTGTGTTAATTGCTGTAGCGGTAGTGCAGCGCCCCGTTGCCGAATACCTACCTAAGCACCTAAGGCATGGGGCGGAGCTTATTTTCGCAATAGGCGGCGTATTTTTGTTGGGATTTATAAGCGTAGAGTTTGCGCCATCCATCGTCTTGTCATTGATGGGAGTAGAGGGCTTCACCTTATTAGCGGCAGAGTCTGATAGCCCTATTGGTAAAACAACCATTGTGGTTGCATTGGCGTTAGGCGTAGCTATTTCTCCCAGTATTTATTCGCTTGCAGAAGACGCCATCAATGGCGTACCAACTGATTTAAAACATGCCTCTTTTGCATTAGGGGCAACGCGTTTACAAACCCTGCTCCACATCGTTTTACACGTAGCCCTGCCCGGTATTGTAGCGGCTATTATGCTGGGTTTTGGTCGGGCGTTTGGTGAGACAATGATCGTGCTTATGGTAACTGGGAACACACCCATATCAAGTTGGGGTCTTATAGAAGGTTTGCGAGCACTGACTGCTAACTTGGCTATTGAGCTTCCCGAAGCGGATGTGTCATCCGCGCATTATCAAATTTTGTTTTTCACCGCGTGTATATTGTTTTTATTTACGTTTTTAGTTAACACAGTAGCAGAGCTTATACGCCAGCGAATTAGGGGCAGGGCTTACTATGGTTAACCGAGACATATTCGGGCTTAATGCGGTTCAGCGCCAGTCGTTGGTGATTAGCTTAACGGCTTTTTTCACTAGCTTGCTGCTCATTGCGCTAGTTAGCGTACTAATACTAATTAGCTTTCGCGGTACCGCTTATTTTTGGCCTGAACCTATTTATAAGGTAACTGGCACGCTACCAGATGGCTCTCGGTTCTCTGTACTTGCGAACATCTTTGAGGATGCGTCAGAAGAAGACATCACCCTCAAATATTCAGATGTGAATCACCCCTTTGGCTTTCAAAAACAATTTGACCGTGAACAATTGCTCAGTGCTAACCTCGCCTTGGACAGTGCAGAGATTAAACTGTTGGATGGCAGGCGGGTAATGGCTATTCCAGAGCACATCGTTGTTCCATCAAAACCGCCACAGCCTCTAGATAACATTGGTGCAGTATTACAAGATGTTGCCTTGATTACGGCACAAATTGAAGACCTAAACACCGAGCATCTTGCGCCTATTCATGAGGCCTTGTCTCAATTTGATAAAAGAGATGTGGTGGAAGATGCGCCGGCTAGAGAAAAGCTGGTTGCTGCTTTTAACGAGTATCAAAAGCGTGTTGAGGCTTTAGAGAGCACGCGTGCCCAGTATAGGTTGCTTGTTAGTTTCGCTGACGGTTCGCCTTTCATTATTCCCATTTCAAGTATTCAGGATGTAGACTTTGTAAGCCGTCTAACTACGTTTGAAAAGTGGCAGGTGGTGTTTTCTGAAATTAGTGTTTTTCTTTCTGACTCCCCTAAGCAAGCGAACACATCAGGGGGCGTTTTCCCCGCGTTATTTGGCACAGTTCTGATGGTATTTTTAATGACAATTATAGTGACCCCTTTTGGGGTGCTAGCCGCCATATATTTAAGCGAGTATGCGCCGAACACCGCATTAACAACCATTATTCGCGTTAGCGTGAGTAACATGGCTGGCGTGCCGTCCATTGTTTACGGTGTATTTGGGCTTGGCTTTTTCGTATACACCTTAGGTGGCAGCATTGATGAGTTGTTGTTTAGCGATACGCTGCCTGCGCCAACGATGGGGAGTCCAGGCGTATTCTGGGCAGCCCTAACGATGGCAGTTTTAACACTTCCCGTGGTCATAGTGGCAACCGAAGAAGGCTTGCGTCGTGTACCTGATGGGTTAAAAGCCGGCAGTTATGCCTTAGGCGCCACTAAAATTGAAACCATAATACGTACGGTTTTACCTATCGCTTCACCAGGGATCATGACTGGCGTCATTTTAGCGATCGCCAGAGCGGCAGGTGAAGTGGCCCCTCTTATGCTTGTGGGCGCTGTTAAGTTTGCGCCAACTCTGCCCATAGACGGCGAATTTCCTTATCTACACCTAGATAGACAGTTTATGCATTTAGGCGTGCTTATTTACGACGGTGCTTTTCATAGCCAAACTGATGGGAAAAGTGCCAGTATGATGTTTGCGGCCTGTTTATTATTGTTAATCGTGGTTTTCGTACTCAATATTTTGGCCGTTTTGCTTAGGGCGCGTTTGCGTAAGCGCTATCTCAAAGGTTAATTACAGGTTTTTAGTACATGTTGAAGTTGTTTGAACACAATACGCTAAACGTTAAAGACATTAGTGAAGAGCAAACTGCCGTTGATGTTAAAAATCTCAACTTATGGTTTGGTAATAAGCATGTTTTAAACGACGTCAGCATGCGTATTCCTAAAAATAAGATCACGGCCTTAATAGGTCAAAGTGGGTGTGGTAAATCTACCCTTATAAGCTGTTTTAATCGACTTAATGACTTGTATGACGGCTGTAAATACAACGGTGAAATCATTATTGATGGACGTAACATCAATAGCCGTAAAGTTAATGTGTCGCGGCTGAGAACCAACGTTGGTATGGTGTTTCAGCGTCCCAATCCGTTTCCTATGAGCATTTATGAAAACGTGTGTTACGGGCTTAGACTTCAGGGTGTGAAGGTACGAAGGCATCTAGATGATGCGGTGGAAGGCGCACTTAAACAAGCGGCGCTGTGGGACGAGGTAAAAGATCGTCTTTTCGAATCGGCTCAAGTGTTATCCGGTGGTCAGCAGCAGCGTTTGGTCATAGCGAGAGCGTTGGCATTAAAGCCTGATATTTTGCTACTTGATGAGCCTACATCGGCACTTGATCCGCTGACTACACTGTTTATAGAGGAACTTATGGACGTGCTGAAAAAGCAGTGCACCATTGTTATTGTTACTCATAATATGCAGCAAGCGGCACGTGTAAGTGACTATACCGCCTTTTTCCATCAGGGCCGGCTAATAGAATACGCTGACAGTGACACACTGTTTACCATGCCTGAGAAAAAGCAAACCGAAGATTATATTACGGGTCGCTATGGATAACGTGGCGCGTGTAAAGAGCAGAGCCCAGATACAATTAACGTTTGCTACAACACAACAAGTGTGGGCACGCGAGGAGAAATAAGCATGCGACAGGTGGCCTTAAATACGCACATCTCTGGCACCTTTAATATTGAATTGGAAAACTTACGGAACTCGGTATTAACCATGGGCGGAGAGGTTGAGCAGCAGTTAGTTAATACCTTAAAAGCGGTGAAGCATAACCATGCCTCATTAGCTGAAAAAGTGGTATTAAACGATTTGAAGATTAACTCGATGGAAATCCAAATCGATGAAGAGTGCCTTCGTATTATTGCCAAACGTCATCCCACGGCAAGCGACTTGCGTCTCATTATGACGGTTTCCAAAGCCATTACCGACATTGAGCGAATGGGGGATGAGATTGAGCGTATTGCAAAGCTGGTGACCCGCAATAAGCTTCCTAGTTCAGATACGATTAAAAGCAGTATGTTACTTATCGGCGAGCGTGTAGCGGCGATGATGCGCGGTACGTTCGATGCCTTTGCACGTCAGGATGAAGCGGCGGCGCTTGAGGTATACGATCAAGACAATCGCATTGATAGTGAGTACAAGCGGTTATTGTCCTACACCACGTCAGAAATGCAAAAAAGCACAGACGATATGCAGGATTGGCTGGATGTGTTGTGGGCAATGCGTTCATTAGAGCGGATTGGGGACAGGTGCAAAAACGTATGCGAATATGTGGTTTATCTCACTCGTGGTACCGATGTTAGGCATACACCGCTCGAAAATATGCAGCAAAAGTTGGAAGATTTGACGTAAAACTGTCCATTTGGTCAATTTTATTTTGCGCAAAGCGCACTAAATTGTAGGAAGTAAGAAATTTATGCGTCATAAAACTGTAATATTTGGTGAATTTATCATCGCAATCAAATAATTCCGCATACTTTTATCGTTTTTCGATGATTTTCGCTATGGCTTCTATGACGATTACGTTATCATGCGCCGCAGCCAAGAACAGATCGTGCAAAATTTAATCGAACATTATGATAGAACACAATTTGTCTTTAACTTCTTTCTCTAGCCTTAATGGCGAAGAGATCATGCTACTTACTCAAGTAGCGTCCAGCCTAAATCGCGTTTAGACCGGGAGCGATTATCCGTGGAATTTTTTGAAAGTTATGGCCTAATTCTTATTATCCTTGCCGCCGGCGTTGGTTTCGTCATGGCATGGGGTATTGGAGCAAATGACGTTGCCAACGCAATGGGTACGTCGGTAGGTTCTAAAGCTTTAACTATTAAACAAGCTATTATCATTGCAATGATATTTGAGTTTGCTGGCGCCTACCTAGCCGGTGGCGAAGTAACGTCTACTATTCGAAAAGGAATTATCGACTCAACCTTCTTTATAGACATCCCTGAATACCTTGTATTGGGCATGATCTCATCGCTACTAGCTGCCGGGATTTGGCTTGCTGTGGCGTCATGGTTGGGGTGGCCCGTTTCTACTACGCATTCAATTATCGGCGCTATTATTGGTTTCACTGCCACTGGCGTGAGTATGGATGCGGTAGCGTGGGGTAAAGTAGGCGGCATTGTAGGTAGTTGGGTGGTAACGCCAGCCATATCAGGCATTATCGCGTACCTTATCTTTATGAGCGCTCACAAGCTCATTTTCCAAACCGACTCACCGTTTGTTTACGCCAAGCGCTATGTGCCATTTTACATGGCGTTAGCGGGCTTCGTTATGTCATTGGTTACCATTAAGAAAGGCTTGAAGCACGTAGGTTTAGAACTGAGTGCTGTTAACGGTTATCTATTGGCGATTGCTATTGCCGTGGCATTGGGCTTCGTGGGTAAATGGTTTATCGGCCGTATGAAGTTTAGCGGCTCTGAAGATGCCGATTTACAGGCGGCAAACGTAGAGAAAGTCTTCGCGCTGCTTATGGTTGTTACTGCATGCTGTATGGCCTTCGCCCATGGCTCGAACGACGTGGCTAATGCTATTGGTCCTCTCGCGGCAGTGGTAAGCGTGGTGACCAGCGGTGGTGAGATTAATTCAAGTGCCACATTGGCCTGGTGGATCCTGCCGTTAGGTGGTTTAGGTATCGTAGCTGGCCTGGCTCTATTTGGTCATCGTGTTATTAAAACGATTGGTCAGGGTATTACTCACTTAACGCCAAGCCGTGGCTTTGCTGCAGAACTTGCTGCAGCCTGTACGGTGGTTATTGCATCGGGTACAGGTCTGCCAATTTCAACAACGCAAACATTGGTGGGTGCCGTGTTAGGTGTAGGTTTAGCGCGAGGCGTTTCAGCACTGAACTTGGGCATTGTGAGAAATATCGTTGTATCCTGGATTGTAACTTTGCCGGCAGGTGCACTACTTTCAATTATTTTCTTCTTCATCTTAAAAGCAGCATTCGGCGTAGCGTAACGCCATTAACGCTTACATGTATGTAGATATAAAAAAAGGCCGCGCTTCTTGAAGCGCGGCCTTTTTGTTTGTGTTCGTATAAAACCTAAGGCGCTCAGTCTAGCGAAATAGGCGTTTCAAACCCTCTTGGCTTAACGCCCACGACAGCGCACTTCAATTGGTGAATGGTCTCTTCGGCGGTATCACCCATAATATAGCCAGGCACGCCTAAGCGAGATACTGTGCCCATTACGATAATGTCAGTATCAAGGGACGTGGTTGTGGCTGCAATTTCTCTGCGAGGGTAACCGTGGACAATGTGATTTTTAGGCTGTAAGTACTCCCACACATTGTCGTCAAGCTCTTCAGCTAGTTCATTAAGTAGCTTCTCTAATTCTTTCTCGCGCTCGGCGTGAATTTTCGCAAGGTCCGTTTCCATTCGGTCGTTGTCTACGGTAATAAAGCCATCTCTTGCGATATTTTCCGGTACAGCATCAAATACGTGAACAATATGCAGTTGAGCAAACTCTAGCAGCGCTATCTGGCTTGCATGTCGCAATATATCACGGTTAAGGTCACGCCTTATTGACACTTCGTGACTTGGATAATGGTAATTAAGGTCCAGTGCGGCTACCACGTTCTTGTATTGGCTACGCGGTTTATGGTTAATTATCCACAAAGGGCAGGGGCATTTGCGAAACAGCTGCATATCTAAGCTACCAAAAAGCTTATCTAAAAAGCTTTCCTCAGCCCGCTTTATGACTAAATCTATATTGTTTTTTACCACATAGCGCACCACGTCAATTAATGGATGCCCCACGGTTACAGCGGTAGAAACCTTGTAGTTTTCACTCCAGCTTTCAGCCTGTTCTTTAAGCCAAAGTTCAGCCTGCTTTTCCATAGTTTGCTGAGAATCAACATATGAAAATGACTCCATCACCATGCTGGCGTTAGGCGGCAATGCTTCTAAAGAGAGCATAATGGTAAGCGAGGCTTGATGTGCTTTAGCGATATGCAGTGCTTGGGCAACGGTGTCATCCTGCCGATGAGAATCGCTCAACACACATAAAATGTTTTTATAATGTCCTTTCATACTGCCCTCGGTATTTATTCGCTCTATGCGTTAATGATACAAGAGTGGGTTCCACTTCGCTGTATAAATATGCCGTGAAGGTCATAGATTTAACTTCAATGGCAACTAAAAAGCTTTATTTAATTGAATCCTAACGCTACTTCTAATGGCTTTCCAGCGGGCGGCGATAGAATTCTTAAAACCTTCTTATACAAGCGGTATGAAAGTGAATGTAATTCGCAAACTATGGCCTTTACAAGAATAGTCTCGGTGAGCGGCTAGGCTGTATATAATCTTTATGTTAGATTAAACCATTATCTTTTAATCCCTTTAAATAATAGAGAGATGCCTATGAAATGGCCAAATCTTAAGCACCTACACTATTTGGTGACGCTTCACCAAGAGCAACACTTCCACCGCGCTGCTCAGCGTTGTAATGTAAGTCAGTCAACATTAAGTACGGCCATTCAAAATTTAGAAGAGCATTTTGGTAGTCAATTACTTGAGCGTGAACACAAGACCTTTGTTTTTACTTCATTAGGCTTAGATATTGTTGAGCGCAGTAAAGTGCTGCTGCAAGAAGCGGGGGAATTGGTCGAGTATGCTCAAAATGCGGGCAACTGGCAGCGTGGAACGCTTAAGCTTGGTGTTATACCAACAATAGCGCCGTTTCTTTTTGAAGGAATGATGGGGGCCTTCTCTGCCTTCCTTCCTGAAATTAATTTAGAAATGCAGGAAGATACCACTGAAAAGCTCTTACAACAGTTAACAGACGGTAGGTTAGATTTACTAATTTTAGCGCTTCCAATGGAAACCCCAGGGTGTAAGCAGATGGTATTGGGCCACGACCCCTTCCATCTTATAGCGCACAAAGATATGGCGGAACAACTGCCTAGTCCCGTAGATATTTCAGGTTTACCGAAAAAGAGTATTTTTCTGCTTCAGCAAGAACATTGTATGACGGGGCATGCGGTGAGCGCGTGTAATCTTCAGCATAGTGATCAAATTAGCAGTGTTGCAGCAAGTAGCCTATATACCTTGGTGCAGCTGGCAAATAGTAAAATGGGCTATACCTTCTTACCGGAACTTGCGATAAACCAGTCTATTCTTGAGCACACTGGTCTAAAAAGTTTTCCAGCAGAAGAGCAGGGCTTTCGAGAAATTGGTTTGGTATGGCGCTCAGGCACAACCCGTATGCAGCTATTCCGTCGAATTGGTGAAATTATCTCGCCACTACTGCCTATACCCACGCTGAAATAGCGTTACTGCTGAGTGCACTTTCTTTAGTATTTATTCAAAGCGGCTGAACCCTTGCGTGTAGCCGCTTTTTATAGACTACATTTTAGGTGCAATATGTCCCAATTCTGCCGCCCATGTTAGTTCGGATCTAAGCAGATTATTTGCCGCGTTTGCGCCAAAACTATGCAGCGCATTGTAGGCACTGATAGATGGTATACGGCAATAGTGACAAAGTGCGTAGAATAACAAGCTACAGCGGTGCTGTGAGCCATCGCAGTGCAAATATATCTTCGCTCCCTCTGTCAACATTTGAGACAGTTCATGAAGATATTGGTGGAGGTGCACATCCTCAGTAGGCGATTCTGACGACGGGTGCATAAAGGGAACCCATAGCCACTTTAACCCAGCAGCTAATGAACGGTCGCGAATAATTGGCGCGTGTTCTTCACTGGTTTGTACCGTGGCAATGTGGGTTACGCCCAGTGATTTAAGTCGTTCAAAGTCACTTTCTACAGGCTTTTTTCCCAAACATATCTGACCTGCGCGCAGTGAAAACCATGCGATATTGGGTGTTGCTGTTGTGCTATCTTCCTTTTTCTCAGTTTTTTGCATGGTGTTTAGTATTGCGCTTGCATGAATTTTTAAATAGGTCCTTAAATGGCTTTTTAATTGGGGTTGCCATAGTAGCGGTATCAGAGCCTCTTGTTACACGACAAAATAATAAATAGAAAAGTAATGGCAGCTACATCCGCCAATAACGAACATGTGCCAAATAGCATGGGTATACTTTACCTTTTTCGCCACATAAAAGCACACACCTACGCTGAAACACAGGCCGCCTGCTACCAATAACCAAAGACCAGCACCTGGAAGGGCGACATAAAGTGGGTAGATAAGTCCCAGTGCAATCCAGCCCATTAGCAAATAGGTCATGACCGATACTTTTGGGAAGCGGTGTTGCGCAATTAATTTAAATGCCACTCCACCAATCGCAAGACTCCAAATAATTGCAGTCATGGTAATACCTAGTACGCCACCTATTGCCACTAATAAAAGCGGTGTGTAAGTACCTGCTATCAATAAGTATATTGCACTGTGGTCAAATAGTTTAAGCCATCCCTTCGCTTTTTGATGAGAAATTGCGTGATAAAGGGTTGAACTCAGAAACACCAAAATGAGTGTAGAGCCATAAATAGCAGCGGTAGTTAAGGCTAGCGTGTCTTCTGCGCGGTACAGCATCAAGACTAAACCTACAATCGCCGCAACAAAGCCAATGCCGTGAGTAATGCTGTTAAGCCATTCTTCTAAAACGGAGTAAGCTTTGGCAGAAATAACTTTTGTTTGTTCCTTTACGTCTGTCATTACAGCTCCTGTTTTGATATCTGTAGAAATATGTGTACCTCTTGTTTGTAGATAGCTACCAGCATAAAAACGAGTTTACTAAGCGATTCGCATACCTTTGACAATTATAGCGCACACTTGTTCGCTCAATGTGTAAATAATAACAGATAACGCGGCCGGTATGATGACGCAGAGATTACAAAGTGGCGTTACAACTCAGCGTTCTCAAAACAGCCGCTTAATTTGTCGAGCAGTTTAACCAATTCGCGGCTTTCTTCTGCACTCATACCTTCGAGTTTGCACAACATTTGCGCAGGTACTTCTTCTGCTATGGTTTTCTTTTTTTTCCCCATTTTAGTGAGCTGTACGCGTTTAACACGTTTGTCAGTTTCATCTTTATTAACCATTAAGAAGTCCTTGTCCTCAAGCTTTTTAAGTATCAGGGACATAGCTCCTCCGTCAATGGCGGTTCTCTCTAGAAGTTCAGCAATAGTAATGTGGTCAGTTTCCCAAAGCGCCATTAAGGTTACGTATTGAGGGTAGGTAATATCTAGCGCTTTTAGAAGAGGCCTGTAGGCGCGAGTAAACGCGTTTGACAGCGTATAAAACCGATGACAAAGCTGATTTTCTAACTTTAACAATTCTGACACGGCGCTTTCCTAAGTTTGTTCGACGATAAACGATAAATGTATTTTGCATACAAAGTACTTGAACTGCAAGTCACCTTAGTGTTAAGTTGTTTTGTATGCAAAGTATTAAATTGAATTTGCCAAATAGGAGAGCAACTATGCATAAGCTTCAACAAGTGGTTTATACCGGTACTGCAACCGCAACGGGTGGCCGTGAAGGAACGGCCAAATCAAGCGATGGTAAGCTAGACCTTGACCTGTCTACACCCAAAGAGCTGGGAGGCGCAGGTGGTGAAGGTACTAATCCCGAACAGATGTTTGCAGCAGGTTATTCAGCGTGTTTTATTGGCGCGCTTAAACACGTGGCTGCATCGCAAAAAATAAAGTTAGCTGACGACATAAGTGTTACCGGTGATGTATCAATTGGCCCCATTGATCAAGGCTTCGCCATTGCGGTAAAACTAACGGTAGATTTAGGGGATATGGATAAAACCCAAGCGCAAAGTTTGGTAGATACTGCGCATCAGGTGTGCCCATATTCAAACGCAACCCGCGGTAATATTGAAGTAGATATCAATCTAGCCTAATTATGCCGCTACGGGTTCAGTAATCACGCCCGCTACAGCGGGCGTTTTTATTTACGTAGATTGCTTACACCCTTTGAAATCGCCACGCCAGTTCTTATAGCTACGTTTGTAATCGATTTAGTTCGAACGCCAGTATTCACGCTACTGTCCTAAATTCAGCGCATTGAAAAGGCAGCGCTTCGAATTAGAGTCGCCAGTCATATAACAGCTTGATACACTGAAACGGTATCAACCATTCTTTAGGAAGTTATATGAAAAAATACGGAGTACTGGCTACATTCGTATGCGCGCCTGTGTTGTTCGCGTGCAGTGATAACAGCAGTGTAGACACAGCGAAAACAGATAAAGAGCAGGCCGTCAATGAAAGCGCGGTCTTGAATGTCGAAGCAGAAAAACGCGACGATGCTACCATTGCGTCTGGCGTAGACTATCATTCGTTTGCGAACCCTAATGAAGTTCGGGTTACGCACTTAAGCCTAGACCTCACCGCAAATTTCGAGACCAAGCAGCTCATTGGCGATGTAACACTTGATGTAAAGCGCGCAAAGCCTGAAAACAATACGTTGGTATTGGATACACGCGCTCTAGACATCGACAGTGTCACCGTTAATGGTGAAAGCGTTCCCTTTGAAATAGGCAAGACCGATCCTGATTTAGGTACGCCTCTTACCATTACGTTACCTAGCGCTGCGAATTCAGTAACCGTAGCCTATTCCACATCACCTGACGCCTCTGGCGTGCAGTGGTTAACGCCAGCACAAACGGCAGGTAAACAGCATCCGTTTCTATTTACACAAGCCCAAGCGGTTCACGCACGAAGCTTTATTCCCCTTCAAGATTCACCACAGGTGCGCGTGACCTATGATGCGACCATAAAAACACCTGAAGCTCTGTTGGCGGTAATGAGCGCGTCGAACGACCCTACAACAAAGCGCGACGGCGAATATGAGTTCACCATGCCACAGCCTATTCCGTCGTATCTTATTGCGTTGGCAATCGGTGATCTGAAGTTTAAAGCCATGGGTGAACGTACTGGTGTGTATGCAGAGCCAGCACTTCTTGAAAGCGCAGCGAAAGAGTTTGAAGACACTGAAGCGATGCTTGAAGTAACAGAAGAAACCTATGGTCCCTACCAGTGGGATCGTTACGACCTGCTTATTCTACCGCCGTCGTTCCCGTTTGGTGGCATGGAAAACCCTCGCTTGTCGTTTATCACACCAACGGTTATTGCCGGTGATAAGAGCTTGGTTTCATTGATTGCCCACGAACTTGCACACAGCTGGTCGGGCAACACCGTAACTAACGCAACGTGGCGCGATCTGTGGTTAAACGAGGGGTTCACCACTTATTTAACTTACAGAATTATGGAAATGATCTATGGTCATGATCGTTTTAAAAAAGAAGCAGTGCTAGGTTATCAAGACTTAGAGAACGATATTGCAGCGTTAGATGAAAACGACGAGATCTTAGCTATCGACCTTCGTGGCCGTAACCCAGATGATGTTTTCTCGAATATTCCCTATGAAAAAGGGGCACTATTTTTACGTGAAATTGAGCAAAAAATAGGTCGCGAAAACTTTGACGCGTTTTTAATGCAGTACTTTAAAGACTTTGCTTTTAAGAGCATAACCACCGACACATTTATCGCTTATTTAGATGAAACTCTATTGAACCAATACCCAGATAAACTCGATGCTAAGCGCATAAATACTTGGATTTTCGAACCGGGTCTTCCGGAAGATGCACCTCAGCCAGAGTCTGATGCTTTCACCAAAATTGATGATACACGCACGGCATGGCTTTCAGGTGATGTAAACGCGGCGGATATAGAAACGGCACAATGGACGGTACACGAGTGGTTATACTTCCTGAACAATATGCCTGAAACATTGACTGAGCCACAGCTTGCTGAATTGGACAAGGCATTTTCGTTAACGTCAACAAAGAACAACGAAATTGCTCATAGCTGGCTGATGATCGCGGTAGAAAATAACTACCAACCTGCTTTTGATCGTTTGTACACCTATCTAGTGTCGATAGGACGCAATAAACTGGTTAAGCCGCTGTATCGTGAGCTATCAAAAACGCCCGACGGCAAGGCGTTTGCGAAGCGCGCCTTTGAAGAAGCGAAACCGGGCTATCACCCGCTCACCGTTAGAACCAATGAGGGATACGTAAACTAACCCTCAGCGCTTGAATATATCGATGGCTTTGCCACACAAAAAAGCAGCGTATTCGGCGCTGCTTTTTTTATCTCTCGTTTTTTTAATTCCCTATAACACATTGGTGACCTTTAAGCCTTTACATCGAAAAAAATTGAACGATTGTTCAAAAGGCGATCTGAACGTTAGGTTTAACGTATTAAGTTTACCTAGTGTAGTTCTAGTACGGCAAAACAAGCGACTTGCTTGCCGTGCGTTGAAGGATTCAGATTAATTGTTAAGGAGTCTCTATGTATACACAAAAAATGCACCCAGCCGCCACTTTTCCTGAAGTTAGTGTTACATTATC
Organism: Alteromonas sp. G5_S2_22_S1; assembly: GCF_054968525.1. Lineage (NCBI taxonomy): Bacteria > Pseudomonadati > Pseudomonadota > Gammaproteobacteria > Alteromonadales > Alteromonadaceae > Alteromonas > Alteromonas sp. G5_S2_22_S1. Next base: position 301,305 of record NZ_JBQKUJ010000002.1, read on the forward strand.
AACTGGTGAAACGGTATCGTTGACTAACAAAGAAGAGGGATGCGACTGGAAAATGGTCGTCGTTTTTCGCGGCAAGCATTGTCCGATCTGTACTAAATACTTAAATAAACTCGAAGACTTCACTGGCCGCCTCCGTGAAATGAATATCGATGTAGTTGCAGTAAGCGGCGATAGCAAAGCACAGCTTGACGAGCATCTTGATGAGCTATCCATAAACTTCCCTATTGCATGTGGTTTATCACAAAGTGATATGGAAAAGCTTGGCTTATACATTTCTGAACCACGCTCAGAAAAAGAAACCGATCATAACTTCGCTGAACCCGCGTTGTTTGTGCTTAACAGTGACAACGAAATTCATATTGCTGAAATTGCCAATGCGCCTTTTGTTCGTCCGGATTTGGAACAGTTGGTGTCGGGCTTAGAGTTTATTCGTAACCCCGATAACAATTATCCTATTCGCGGCACGCTTAAAAGCTAATTATTGATGTTTTAACAGCGGTAGGTGGAATTCACCTGGCGCTGTTTCCAGTGCCAGTGGTTTCACCGAGGTCTTTCTCAGGCTTTTAGTGAGCGCCCCTATGGACAAAGAAGTAAACTGAACTATATCTCGCACTCATTAATAGAAAAAGCAACTGGAGCTAGTTGCTGCTTAAATTGTTCAATAGCGGCATTGGGAAGTTTTACTTCAATTAAAACACTGCTAGTGTAATCGCACGAACCAATTTCTCCCTGTGCTTGCTCAGCTAAATGTCGTACAAACTGCTCGTGTTTGAAATCAATATTAACGTTGAGCGTTTCTAAACGAACTTCTTGTCTTACTTCTAGTGCGTCAATTGCTTGCTGAGCTGCTGCGGAATAGGCTCTAACTAAGCCTCCTGCGCCAAGCTTAATTCCGCCAAAGTAGCGCGTAACAATTACCATGATATCGCCAATATCTTTGTGCTGGAGCACATTTAGAATAGGCTTGCCTGCTGTACCGCTAGGCTCACCGTCATCTGCCATGGCTGCACTCGTTGGCGAGCTAGGATTTCCAAAAACATAAGCCCAGCAGTGGTGGCGAGCATCAGGGTATTGTTGTTTAACGCTGTCTAAAAGCGCCATTGCACTTTCACGAGAGTTGGCAAAGCCGGCACAAGCAATGAATTTGCTTTTTTTAATTTCGTACAGGGTTTCAACCTGTTTGGCGGGAACGGGATAAGTCATTAGCACATTGTAAGCGAAGGCAATTTTTTAGTTAAGTCAAATAAGCCAGGTAGAAGATTAAATCGATAAATGAAGCTGAGTTTTGACTTTAGAATGTTGCTCACAAATTGAAGTGGTCAAAAATACGACTATTTAGTGAATTATCTTGATAGGTGGCTTTTATTTTTCGAGCGAAACGATTTGATATATTCTTATTTGGTTTTAAGTATCTGAAATTGATTGTTTTTTCAATGTTGGCCTAGTGATTGTAATAGTAATGTTAGTTGTGCATGTGGCTAAGACGTAATGCTACAACAAGGTAACTTCGTCCCCAAAAGGAAATTATGCTATGAAATTACGTACCACCGCTATTGCTATTGTTGCTTTTACATCACTTTTCGCAGGAGGTTCTTTTGCTTCCGTGGAATTCACCCCTACTGACAACTCGGTAACGTCCAACCTTTGCGTGACAGCGGCTTCGGGAAACAAATGGAAGTTGCACAATCAAATTAAAGATTCAGCGTTAGACAAAAAGTATGTTGAAAAAGAAATGATGTGCAACGGATTAACAGTCTCTGCATTTGTCGAACAGTACGGTAAGAACGCAGATAGCATTAAAAAATACCTGAACATTCATCAGCAGCACATCGCCAATGTTGCACATAATAAATAGTACCTTCGACTTAAGTCATCGCGCATTTCAAAGGCTTAAGAGAGTAAATACCATCAAGCTTTAACAGGAAAGGGGCTGTTGAATATCAACAGCTCCTTTGTATTTTTCACCCATTATTTCTTAGCGAAGAATATCAGAAACGGTTTCTGATACATTCAACGCACCTTTTTGAATTTCGTCAATTATGCTCTGCACTTGCGCAATTTGCTGACTGTTTTGGTCTACGCTGCCTTTGACTCCAGCCATTTTCTTTGTGGACTTGTCGGCAAGCTTTCTGTTCTCTGCTACAACGCTTTCTATTTCTACCGTAGAGTGGCTAGTGCGCTGAGCGAGCTGTCTCACTTCATCTGCAACTACGGCAAAACCTCTGCCTTGATCGCCTGCGCGAGCGGCTTCAATTGCAGCGTTTAGGGCTAACAAGTTAGTTTGTTCTGCAATACCACTAATAGTCGTCACAATAGTTTCAATCTTAAGTGACTGTTCACTGAGTTCATTCATAAGCTGATTGGTTTCTTCAACTTCTGAAAGAGCAGCGTCGAAAGTCTCTACGCTGCGCTGCAACGAAGAGGCGCCATCTGCTGCAATCTGCGAAGTTTCTTCTGCCGTCGATACTGCTAATTCAGCTGCTTGAGCAATAGCGTGTTTTTCGTTCACAGCGTCGGTAGTATTTGAAGCGAATTTAATAACTTTAGTAACGCGACCAGAGCCATCAAAAACAGGGTTGTACGTTGCTTCTAACCACAACGTATTGCCGTTAGCATCGACGCGTTCGAATTGACCTGAAGAGAAATTTCCTCGCGCAAGGTTATCCCAAAAGTTGGGGTTATCTTGATAAAACTTATCATTACAAAACATGCGGTGGTGTTTGCCCTGAATGTCAGACAAACTGTATTTTACTGTGGCAGTGAAGTTTTCATTTGCCGTGATGATTGTGCCGTCTGGTTCAAACTCAATAACCGCCATTGATTTGTTTAGTGCATCAGTGACTGCTTTGCCTTCAAAGTACGCTTGTTCGTGCTCAGTGATATCATGATAAATAGCGTGAATTTCCACACTACCGTTTCCATTAACAGTAACATAGCTTGCTTTAAGCCATTTGGTTTCACCAAGTGCTGTCTTTCTTGCAACCGTGTCGCTAAAACTGCCACCATTGACAAGCTGTTGCCAAAACGCTTTGTATTGAGATTCGGTTTCAATACCTTCCACACGCATCGCAGCGTGGGAAAACGATGCTACCGTGGAGTTTGGATAACTCAAAATGGAAAGTAACGCTGGAGAAGCATAAGTGCACTGTCCATCGGTACTGTAGATGGCATAAGCCATATTATTTTTGAACGCATCCAGCGTGCCAAGCAAACCTTGGCTCTCATCCCTAAGAGCCGATATGTCATTATTGTATCGAGAACTTGATACGAACATAGCGTCCCCTTAATTTATATGCACAACTATTAATAAAGTAATGTAGATTATATTTATTGAAGAGTTATTTCGTTTAGACATTAGGCGGAATTTCGCTAAGAATGGTTGTGTTTTTCGTGCGCTAAGGCGACTATTCTCAGCGAATAAAAAGTAGCAAAACTCATAAAGCCACCTATGCCACTAGAACGATTTATTCCATTTCGCAAATGCGATGTCATCTCCTTGTGTGAGGGGGTACTCTCTTACGACTCTTCAGGTTTCCGAACTTTTTCTACGTTGTTAGTAAGCCGTATTCACTACCAGTACCACGAGCAACTAGAAGCGTTGAAAAATAGCTACAGTTATTTTGACCCAAATAAAGACACACGAGAATTGCAGCCTGCGGATGAAAGGTTGCGAAAGCAGAACCAAAAAGCGTTTTCTAAGGGATTTGCTAGCCTTCTTGATGCGGCCAATTTCGAGAAAGTCACAGACGAAGATTTAGCCGCTGCGCTTAGTGAAGAATCGCTGTTTAAAGTGCGCCTTGCGGTTAGTTTTGACGATTTTGAAGACGTGGTTTTTTATCGAAGAGGCGAGTCGGTGAAAACTGAAACCGTGCGTACTTTTTTCGGTTTACGGAAAAAAGAGGTGTCGTTCACTAACTACGACAAAGTAGCGGTGTATATTACCTTTAAAGATGAAGCCTACTTTAAAGAAAAAGGGCAGAAGGTGTTAACGTTTAAACCTGGCTCAACCATAGTTAAGCTTTTTCAAAACGTACCTAAAGCCGATCTCGAAATGCTGTTTCCCAATAGCGAAGTGAAGATGCGGCCGCTAGATAAGTTAATCATTAGCGCATCGGCTGCAATAGGCGGCACAGTTGTCTTAGTGACTAAGTTAGGTGCTTCATTACTACTTGTGGCGTCGTTTATCGCATTTTGGCTAGGCTTTAAAGATGATGAAGTGGAGTTGACGAAGCAGAGTTTAATTACTTTTGGCATAGGCATGGGGGTATTTGGTAGCTTTATCTTCAAGGAATGGACAAAGTTTAAAAACAGAAAAATTCGGTTTATGAAGGCCCTTTCCGACAACCTGTATTTCAAAAATTTAGACAATAACGCAGGTGTGTTTCACACGTTAATCGATGCAGCAGAGGAAGAGGATTGCAAAGAAGCTTTGTTGGCTTATACCTTTCTGCTGAGATGTAGTAACGTGTTCGATGAAGGCTCTGCGTCATTTTGTAAGATGCGAACAGGCAGTGAAATTGCCGCAGGTGGAATGACATTAGCAACGCTAGATAGTGCAATAGAAACCTACTTTTTAGAAAAACACAACTGTGCGCTCGATTTCGACGTTACCGATGCCATTGATAAACTGGTGGCTATGGATCTGGTTGAGCAAAACGGTGATATTTTTGCAGCACGAGCGCTCAACGATGCCGTGAAGATACTCGATGATTACTGGGACAATATTTATCAACCGGTGTGAACGGTTTTATTTGGCTACTGCGATAAATTAGATGTCAGTCACCTACGCTTTTAGACACCACACGTTTAATAAAGCCAGCGGTGCCCTTTGCTTTCTATCCGTACTCCTAGTCATGTGCCCTTAATACAAACCATTGTCATAAAACCACAAAATCTCTATAGTTGCTGTACGGTGCGTTGATCAACATCGACACACCATGGCAAAAGCCGCATTGCGCCGAATGCGTTTCTCTATCTCCAATGCAACAAGCCTGGTTCACTTCTACATGAAAATATTGCATACATCTGACTGGCATTTAGGTCAGAGTTTTTTTACAAAAAGTCGCAAAAAAGAACATGCCGCTTTCCTTAAATGGCTTCTCCAACAAGTAGAAGCGCATCAAATAGATGCGATTATTGTCGCGGGCGATGTGTTTGACACTGGCACGCCGCCAAGCTATGCCCGAGAGCTATACCATGCGTTTATCGGTGAATTACAAGGCATGCAGTGTACATTGGTGGTGCTGGGGGGAAATCACGACTCGGTGTCGGTACTAAATGAAAGCAAGGCGCTACTGAAATATTTAAATAGTCATGTGATAGCCAGTACATATGGAGAAATAAGTGAACAGGTGATTGCGCTTAAAAACCGCAAGGGTCAGCCCAGTGCCGTGCTTTGTGCTGTGCCATTTATTCGCCCTCGTGATGTATTGGTAAGTGAGTCAGGGCAAAACGCAACTGACAAGCGCCAAGCGCTGGGCAATGCAATAAAACAGCACTATGCGTCGCTTTATAGTGAAGCCCTAACACTACGCAACACATTGGAAAATAATCGATTAGAAGAGGGCATTGGTCATAGCGCTGCTATTCCCATTATCGCCACGGGGCATTTAACCGCCTTGGGTGTAAGTCAGTCTGAAAGTGTGCGTGATATCTACATTGGCACCCTTGAAGGCTTTGACGCCAAAGGTTTTCCGCCAGCCGACTATATCGCATTAGGCCACATCCATAGACCCCAAAAGGTAGCGAAAACCGAACACATTCGCTATTCAGGCTCGCCTATACCGCTAAGCTTTGATGAATTAACTTCTCAAAAACAAATCGTGCTGGTGGAGTTTGACGGGGTAAGCACGACACCCAATATCTCAACCCTTCCAGTACCTCGTTTTCAAGCCATGGAAGTAATAAAAGGGGACTTAAAAGCGATTGAGGCGATGATTAATGAAAGCGAAGCCATAGCCTATGCTTCCCTAGCAAACGAAGACCAAAACGCCAGTTCAGAACCTCTCGCTAGCCATGAAGCTTCTAGTTCTAACGAAAAACCTTTTGGCTCAAAAGACCCCGTGTGGTTGTGTATTGAGGTTGAAACCGAAGACTACCTGACTGATTTACAGCAGCGAATTCAGGGCTTATTAGAAGGTAAAAACGCTGAAATTCTTCAGCTAAAACGCATGCGTAAGCGCACGGTGAAAAGCCTGAGCAAAAAGCAAAATGTACAGCTTAGCGAGCTGTCAGTGAACGAGGTTTTTGAAGCGCGCTTAGTGCTAGAGTCGTTGGATGAGGAACCTAATGAAACGTCCAACGAGGCTTCAGAACTGCCGCAGAAAAATACTGAGCCGTCACGTATTAAGCGTATTAAACATTTGTTTGCCGAAGCCGTAGCGCTAGTGCATACCAATAAAGAAGACTTAGAAAACAGCGAAGGGCTAGTACAATCAAAGCCTGCAAGCGAATCTGAACCAAACAAAGAAACGCAGGGCGATTGAAAATGAGAATATTGACCTTACGCCTTAAAAATTTAAATGCCCTTAAAGGGGAGTGGAAGATAGATTTCACTCAGTCACCCTTTATCGACAACGGCTTGTTTGCCATTACTGGCCCAACCGGTGCGGGTAAAACCACCCTGCTCGATGCAATATGTTTAGCTTTATATCACCAAACGCCTCGACTTGGGCCTATATCAACGTCGAACAACGACATTATGACTCGCGGTACAGCGGAGTGTTTGGCGGAAGTTGAGTTTGATATTAAGGGTAAAGCGTACCGTGCGTTTTGGAGCATGCGCCGCGCCAGAGGAAAAGTTGACGGTAATCTGCAAAGTGCCGATGTTGAGCTGGCTGAAGTTGAAAGTGGCGATGTGCTAGCAACCCAGGTTCGCCCTAAAAATGAAGAGATAGAAAAGCTCACTGGTCTGAACTTTGCGCGCTTCACAAAATCTATGATGTTGTCGCAGGGCGACTTTGCTGCCTTTCTAAATGCCAATGAAGGCGACAGGGCTGAGTTACTTGAAGAACTAACTGGTACTGAAATCTATGGGCAAATATCACAAGCAGTACATCAGCAATTTAGCGAGGCTAAACAAAAGAAAAAAGAATTCGCGATAAAGCTTGAAGGGGTAACGTTACTTAGCAATGAGCAAATTACCCAGTTGGAAGAAGAGCAAGACGGTATTAATGGTCAAGTTGCGGCGTTTAACCAAACACTTACTGAACTACAACAGCAACAGCAATGGCAACAATCATTCAACACCAATGCACTCGCGCTTAAAGAGGCGAAAGAAGCACAGCTTGCTGCGAATAATGCGATTGATGAGGCGAAACAAGAACTTAATGTGCTAACTCACAGTGAGCCCGCCGAAAAGCTTCGCCTCCCTTTTTTGCAGCGAAACGGGCTTCAGCAAGACGTATTGGGCTACAAAGAAAAGCTCAATGAAAAAGCGGCTCAGCTTCCTGAATTAAAAACGCAAAAAGAACAGCTAAGCTCGGAAGTGACCAATGCTGAACGAGCACTACTTCAAACTAAGCAACAAAGCAGTGAACTTGAAAAGCGCATAAACGAGCAGGTGGTTCCGTTAGATAATAATATAGCGCAGAGTACAGCCGCCCAACAAAAAGCAAATGACAGCGCTGCGCAGTTTACGCGCTCCATAAATGCGCTAACTAAAAAGCGTACAGAAATAGAAAATGCGTCAGCCGATAACAAGAAAAAACTGGGTGAATTAGAAGCCTACCTAAATGAAAACCACTCACTCAGCAGTATGGCCGAGTTTATCAGCGGTTGGAGTGAAACTGCGCGGCATATTGAGAGCGAACAGAAGCAAATAGCGACGCTTAAACAAAGTGCCGAAGAGCACCGCGACGCGCTTTCCTCAATTGATGAAGCTATTACACAAACGAATCAGGCGCTGAAAACATTAACGCAAACTTTTGATAATGCGACCGCCAACGTCGCCACTTGTGAAGAGGCGTTAAATGCTGCGCTTTCTAACGCCAATAAAAATAGCGCAAGCAGTAAAACAAGTCTTCAACAAGAGCGGGATACCAAGCTTCATCACTGGGACAACCTGATTCAGATAGGTCATATTCAACAGCAATATTTGGCACTAGAGCAAGACAAAGTATCGCTGAGTGCACAGAAGGAAGACTTATCGAAAAAACTAGCGCAGCAGCAATCTGACCGACAAGCCTTGGTTGACGCCTACAAACAAACACGCAGTAATTTAAAAGACATAGAGGCGCTGATCGCCCTAGATGCTGAAGTGGCACACCTGCGCGCCCAGCTAAAAAGTGGCGAGCCATGTCCGGTATGTGGAGCTAACGAGCACACTACGGCTAGCGTGGCGATTGATATACCTGAAACTGTACAAAAGCTTGACAGCTTAAAAGAGCAGTTAGATGATATTGAGCAACAAGGAGCACAGGCAAAAGAAAGCGTTACACACACTGAGTTAACCCTTACCCAGGTTAATAAGCAGCTAGACCAAACAAGCGCAAAACGCGATGCGTTGTTAGAAAAGTGGAAGCAGTTTTCAAGCGTACTTAGCGCTGATATATCGAGCTTTGAAAAAGTCGATATTAATATATCGCAAAGCGTTGCCCAATTTACCGAGCAGTTTAAAACCCGTCTTGATGACATTAGTGCCCAGTTAACGCGCATAGAGCAATGCGAACAAGCCCTAAATGCCGCAGTGCAGAGCAAAAATGAAGCACAACAAGCGTTGCAAGCCAAACAGTCAGAACTTGCAGTTTCTTTGCAGCGGCGCGAAACATTGGAAAAGCAACTCACCGAACGCAACGCAGAAGTAGAGAACAAAACTAAAGGGGTTAACGACAGCATTGCAACAATTCGTGAGACTATGACGGCGCACGGTGCTGAAGTTCACAACCTGCCTATTGAAGGAATTGCTACGTGGTTAAATGAAAAAGCCGAAGCGCTCAAAACTTATAAACACAATCATCAACTGCACACAAACCTTAATGAAGAGCTACAAGAGGTGAGTCGTACCTTGCTTGTACTAAACCGTGATATTGAAAGTGCAGAAACACAGCTTAAAAGCGTATCTGAAGAACTCATGCAGCTAGATAGCACGCTGATAGAACTGCGCAAATCACGTATGGCGGTATTCCCTGAAGGTAATATTTCAGAAGTAAGGAGTAAAGCAAGCGCCGCCCAAGTACAGGCTGAGCAAAAATTGAGTGAATGCCAATCTCGCTTGCACCAAACGGATACTATTTTGTCTCGGTTAGAAGCAGAAATTGACCAGCTTAATGAGCAAATACGCGAGAAAGAGCAGGCACTTACAGAGGCGACTGAGAACTTTAATCGCCAGCTAGCAAACAGCCCATTTGCCGATGAGCAAGCGTTTAGCAATGCGCTACTAGATGAAGAAACCCGTAATAAGTTGCTTGAGCTGCAAAAGCAATTAACGCAGCAAAAACAACAGGCTGACCTTAAACTAGAAAACGCGCTAGCGACACAGCAATCGCTAACAGCGCGTGACCATGCACAGCAGTGGCAGCGCGAGCTAGAAGAACATGGTATGCAGTGGGTTGAAAATCAAATTACCGAGCAAGCGCAACAAAAAGACGCTTTGTTATCCACCCTTGGGCAAATCAAACAGCAGTTAAACGCCAATAATGAAGCCCGTGAAAAGCAAAGGGCGCTGGTAGAAGAGATGGCCGCGTTCGAAACCTATTACGATGATATTACTTACCTGCATTCGTTGATTGGTTCGGCAAGCGGTGACAAATTCAGACGTTTTGCACAAGGGCTTACGCTGGACAACCTTGTCCAACTTGCTAACCAGCAGCTAGATAAGTTGCACGGTCGCTATCAGCTTATTCGCAAAGAAAACGACGGGCTAGGCTTAAGTGTTTTAGATACTTGGCAAGGAGACGTGGTACGCGATACCAAAACGCTGTCGGGTGGAGAAAGCTTCTTAGTGAGCCTTGCGCTGGCATTGGCGTTATCTGACCTGGTAAGTCACAAAACCAGTATCGATTCACTATTTTTAGATGAAGGCTTTGGAACCCTTGATGCTGAAACCTTAGATGTGGCCCTCGATGCGCTAGACAACTTAAATGCCAGTGGAAAAATGATTGGTGTCATAAGCCATATCGAGGCCATGAAAGAGCGAATTCCTACTCAACTTAAAGTAATTAAACGCAACGGTGTGGGCTTAAGTGCACTAGAAAAGCCTTATGCGGTGGGGTGAACTCACCGCTTAGGGATTAGTAGCTAAAACGTTTGCTTACAAGTATGTGCGAGGTAAATGCTCGCAAGATCATAGTTTTATGATACTTTATCGTTATTAAAAGTAGATATGGACATCATAAACAGTGAAACGATTTGCGATACTCCCTCTTTTTGCCTCTTTCTGTTCGTTTGGTAGTACCTTTCAATGTGAAAGTGAGTTTGAATGGCTAAAGAGCACGTTTGAAAACAACGATGCCGGTTTTCAATATAGCGTAGAGAAAAAAGGGCAGGACCTTTATTCCGCCCACAATAATGCCATCTTGGCTCGGGTGCAAAGCGCGAAGAACGAAGCGCAATGCCAAACTGTGCTTAGCGACTGGCTCGCGTTTTTTCGCAAGGGGCATATTGGTCTTGCGCTAAATACAAATAATTCAAACGAAACGGTAACCGAATCGAAAGTACATGATTTCGACTTATCAGCATTTAAACAGCATTTAGAAACTAAAAGTGATGAGTCTCTTGAGGGGATTTGGCAATTTTCCAGCTATACGGTTGCGTTAAAAAAGAAGGCAATGTCCATAAAGGCTATATCGTTGAAAGTACCAATCCGTCATGGAAGGCAGGGCAAGTAAAGTTCATTGTTAACGACCCTGAAGACGACAATGCCGCAAAAGTAACGTTTTTTATGGGCGATCACTCCGCCCGACAAATAAATAACATGATGTTCTTGGGTAACAATCATGTGGTACTGGGAAACAGCTTTATCGTTATGTCCCGTCAGGAACCGCGACAAGAATCATCGCCTGAAGTAACGCGTTATGTGCGCCTACTTAGTGCAAAAGCCCCGCTATTCAAGAGAATTTCTGAGAACACAGTGCTTGTTCGCATACCGTCTTTCAACCATGCCTTCAAAAAAGATATCGACGCGCTAATTGCTAAGCACCTAGACAAGATTTTAAAAACCGAAAACCTCATTATCGACATCCGAGGAAACGGTGGTGGTAGTGATGCCAGCTATGCTTCTTTGCTACCAATTTTATACACCAACCCTATTCGAACGGTAGGCGTGGAATACTTATCAACCGAGCTTAACAACTCTAGAATGCTCGGCTTTTTGCAAAACCCTCATTTCAGTGAAGAAGAAAAGCAGTGGGCTAAAGACGGATATGACATTCTTCAGCAACACATTGGTAGCTACATCAATATTGGTGAAGATGTAACGGTAGAGAAATTTGATAAAATTGAACCCTTGCCAAAAAGTATAGGCGTATTTGTTGATTCAAGTAATGGCAGCACCGCTGAGCAGTTCTTGCTGGCGGCTAAACAAAGCAAGAAAGTAAAGCTGTTTGGGCAGACCACAGCGGGTGTGCTCGATATCTCTAATATGTATAAAACTGATTCGCCGAGCGGTGCTTTTACCTTGCATTACAGTTTAACCAAAAGTTTGTGCATTCCCCACATGGCCATTGATGGGGTAGGCATTCAGCCAGACTATTATATTGACGAAGAGATCCCTATTTATGAGTGGACGTCTTATACGTAAAAGATACTTGAAGGCATGTAAACCCTTATAAACGGCAAGTATGCGGTTATTTGCGAGTAACTAAGGCTAAACAGGTTCATTTGTCTGGGGTTTTACATTATGGTGCGTTGTCAAAAATAATAATGGACCAACATTTATGGACTCAACGTCACGCCCTAGCCTGTTTCAGCGCTACATGAATGGCAGTTTGGTACTGCAAATTATCATTGGTATCGTATGTGGTATTGCGATAGCGAGTTTTTCACCTTCAGCTGCTCAATCTGCAGGGCTGTTGGGGAGCTTATTCGTAAAGGCCCTTAAAGCTATAGCGCCTCTATTAGTGTTTGTTTTGGTTATGGCGTCCATTGCCAACCACAAGCAAAACGAGCAAACGTTCATAAAGCCCGTACTGGTGCTATATCTAATTGGAACACTTTTGGCTTCCCTTACCGCCGTAATGGCAAGCTTTGCTTTCCCCACTAGCTTAAGTTTAGTGACCTCCGACATTAGTCAAGCTGCACCGAAAGGGGTGTCGGAAGTGCTTACCACCTTGCTTTATAACATGGTGGATAACCCAGTGAATGCGCTAGTAAATGGAAACTACATCGGTATTCTTACTTGGGCTGTAGGCCTAGGTTTAGGCCTACGACACGCTAGCGAGGCAACGAAAGCCCTGCTGCAAAATATGGCAGATAGCGTAACAACCGTAGTTGGGTTTGTAATCAGGCTTGCCCCTTTTGGTATTTTCGGTTTGGTAGCCAACACCATAGCTACCACGGGGTTTGAAGCATTGCTTGGCTACTCCCATTTATTAACAGTACTTATTGGCGCAATGCTAGTTATCGCGCTGGTGACCAATCCGTTGTTAGTATTTTTAGCGACTAAAAAGAACCCGTACCCTTTGGTGTTTAAGTGCTTAAAAGAAAGCGGTATTACGGCATTTTTCACCCGTAGTTCTGCCGCCAATATTCCGGTAAACATGGCACTGTGCAAACGCTTAAAGCTAGATGAAGATACCTACTCGGTATCCATTCCGTTAGGCGCCACCATTAATATGGCGGGGGCTGCGATCACCATCACGGTGCTGACACTAGCTGCGGTTAACACCTTAGGTATTTCTGTAGATTTTCCCACTGCTGTACTGTTAAGCGTTATTGCGGCGGTATCCGCATGCGGAAGTTCAGGCGTTGCTGGCGGTTCGCTATTGCTTATTCCGCTTGCCTGTAGCCTGTTTAATATACCTAATGAAGTGGCTATGCAGGTGGTCGCGGTGGGCTTTATTGTTGGCGTATTGCAAGATTCTGCTGAAACCGCATTAAATAGCTCCACCGATGTCTTGTTTACCGCCGCTGCGTGCAAGCGTGCTGCCAGCAAGTAAACCGAGCGCGTTGCCTTAAACATTGTTGGTGGTGGTTTTCATCGCCAACGCTTTCGCTAAGCGCCTTCAAACGCGCGAGTCGCCTAAGCCGCATTAAGCGTTAATTGCGTAAGCTTACCGCATCCACCGCTTCAAAAATTAGCCGTGCAGCCAGTTTGGCTGTGCGGCTGTCAATATCATAGTTAGGGTTCATTTCTGCAACGTCACACAGTCGCCATTGATAGCCATAGGTGCTTTGGTGCTGCGCTAAAAAATGCAGCGTATTGATGACAAGTGTTGGTGAAATGCCTAATGCACTAGGAGCGCTTACCCCAGGCGCTTGGGCTGCAGAAAATGCATCTAAACATACGGTGACATACAGCGCATCGATGTCTTTTAGCATTGGAGACAGCAGCTCATCTATTCGCTGCATACATAACGATTCATCATTTAATGCCATATCGGTCAAATACCGTGTGTTGGACACATTGGCAAAGTTGAATAATGCCGCCGTATTAGCGGCTTTAGATACGCCCAAGCAAGCATAATAAAACGGCGTATTGTGAAGCTGGCAATGGTCGTAGACTTGCCTAAATGGTGTACCAGAGCTGGTGTTCAAAGCCGGTTTTCTGAGGTCAAAGTGGGCATCAAAATTAATAATACCAATGCGTGCATTTTCCGGTTTCGTATTGAAAAGCCCTTGGTAGCTACCCCACGCAATTTCATGGCCTCCTCCTAAACCAATGGTAAACCCAGTATGTTGTTTAAGTGCATAGGAGATGGCGTCGGCATATTGGGTTTGTGCCTGAGCTAAATTGTCTACGGCTGTAACGTTACCTAAATCGGTAAAAGACGTATTCGGCCAGTGCCAAGGTAAGTTTGATAACGCTTGGCGAATGGCGTTGGGGCCAGCGGCAGCGCCTGTGCGCCCTTTGTTGAATGCTACGCCCAAATCACTTTCAAACCCCACTAACGTTACGGTGTTGTCAATAGTCGCACGCTTATCAGAATTATTAACGCTTGTGAGGTTGCCGCTTTCTTTATATGCGTGTTCATCAACCTTTTGGTGCCAGCGTAGACCTTCAAGACCGTCTTCATTGTCTATTCTACCTTGCCATTTAAACATGTTTACCATCCTTAAATACCGCGATTGGGCGGTGACCGTTAATGCAATAGACAAGTTCTGCGGGGGTTTCTATATCCCACAAGGTAAGGTCGGCAACGTTACCAATATCAACCACACCCCTATCGTTTAGCCCAAGCGCACTCGCAGCGTGCTCCGTCGCGCCACGCAACGCTTCTTCTGGGGTAAGTTTAAACAATACGCAACTCATATTCAGCGCAGTAAGCAAAGAGGCTAATGGCGAACTGCCTGGATTAAAGTCGGTGGCTACAGCGATAGGAACATTGTGCGCCCGCAATGCCTCTACCGGCGGTTTCTGTACTTCGCTTAAATAGTAAAAAGCGCCGGGTAGCAAAACAGCTACCGTTTCACTTTTAACAAGAGAAGGAATATCGCTGTCGACCAAGTATTCTATATGGTCGACCGATAGCGCCCCGTATTTAGCGGCAAGCACTGCACCTTTACTATCGCTTAGCTGTTCTACGTGAGCTTTTACCGGTAAACCGTATTGCTTAGCACAGCTAAATACCCGTTCGGTTTGCTGTAGCGAAAATCCAATAGTTTCACAGAAAACGTCTACAGCGTCGGCTAAGCCGAGCGACGCAATTTGAGGCAGGGCGTCTCGGCATATAAAGTCTATATAGGCGTCAGCATCATGATTAAACTCATTCGGCAGGGCATGGGCACCTAAATAGGTGGTTTGAATAGTGACGGGTAAATGCTTTTCAAGGGATTTAGCTACGCTTAGCATGCGTATCTCTGTGTCTACATCAAGCCCATACCCAGACTTTACTTCAATGGTTGTTACCCCTTCTTCGCACAACCGCATGGCGCGTTTTATTGCGGTGTTAAGTAGTGTTTGTTCATCCGCTTGCCGAGTTTTCTCTACGGTTCCTTTTATACCTCCGCCGCGCTCAGCTATTTCTACATAGCTTGCGCCCTGCAAACGCATTTCGAATTCTTCAGCGCGATTCCCGCCATAGACGAGGTGAGTATGACAATCTATAAATCCAGGAAGTAGCCAAGGAAGTGTGGGCTGCTCATTTTCATTACAAGGAATGAGACGACTGCCATCTATCACTGTACTGGTTTGCTGTAATGCGTCGTTAAGTTGCTCATCACAAGAGAGCAAGGCGACAATGTGACCCTCTTTAATAGCAATAGCGGTTGGCGGTAGCTCACCGTAAGGCATGCCGTTGTGCTGCATAGATGCAATTCGCACATTGTAAATAAGCGTATCGTATTTACTATCCATAACTTTCCTCGCTCATTTTATTGACTTCAGCCACTTCACTACCTCATCAGCCTTCGCTTTTTATATGAAGTGTACTTGTGCATACTTGTATATACAAGTATGCTGTTAGCATATTATTAACAATTTAGTTGTGAACCTCTATTCTATGCAACCTCGTTACATGCTTATTAAAACGGCCATTCTTGACGCCATCGAACGTGGAGAAATGAAACCGGGTAGCCAAGTCCCTTCTGAAAACCAGCTGGCGCAGCAGCACAATGTTAGTCGTATGACAGCGCGTCGCGCGCTAAGTGAAATGGTAGATGATGGCATATTAATGCGCAGCCAAGGCATTGGTACCTTTGTATCAGATCATCGCCCTATGAGCTCTATGCTAGAGATAAAAAGTATCCGCGATGAAATAGAGCAGCGTGGCCATCGCTACACAAACGAAATTTTAGTGCTGGAAATTGCACCAGCTAGTGCTGATATAGCTCACCGATTGGCTGTCGATGAAGGCGTAGAGGTGTATCACAGCATTATTGTGCATTGTGAGAATAACCTGCCTGTTCAATATGAAGATAGATGGGTGAATCCCGCTTGGATAGGTGACTATCTAAACAAGGACTTTAAGGCGCATACGGCGAATTATTACTTGAACCAAGTAGCGCCTTTGTCTCAAGCCGATCACAGTGTAGAAGCTGTGATTGTAGAAAAAGACATTGCCAATGCCCTGCTTATCAAATCTAAAGATCCTTGTCTTAAAATTACCCGCCGCACCTTTTCCCGAGGCTCAAATTCCACAGCGCAACCAAAGGTAATGAATGCAAATAATTATGGAAACAGCGGCGCCGTGGTGAGTCACGCAGTGCTTTATCACCCGGGAAGCCGATACCGTTTAGGCGGGCATTTAGAATTTTAAGTCCAATAGATTATTACAATAAGAAGAATAAAACAGCCATGTTAAATAGGCCTAGGAGAAGTTTATGAAACGCCTTGACCCTACAAGAGAAATACGTGCCCCAAGAGGCGCCGTGCTCAATACAAAAAGTTGGCAAACTGAAGCGCCCCTTCGCATGCTCATGAATAACCTAGACCCAGAGGTGGCAGAGCATCCGCAAAACTTAGTGGTGTACGGTGGCATTGGCAGAGCTGCGCGTGATTGGGCATCTTACGACAAAATTGTTGAAGTGCTTAAGCGATTAAATACTGATGAAACCTTACTTATTCAATCAGGTAAACCCGTTGGGGTTTTTCCTACTCATGAAAACGCGCCCCGAGTACTTATTGCTAACTCTAACCTTGTGCCGCACTGGGCTAACTGGGAACAATTTAACGCCTTAGATAAAGAAGGCCTAATGATGTATGGGCAAATGACGGCGGGCTCGTGGATATACATTGGCTCACAAGGCATTGTTCAAGGTACTTATGAAACCTTTGTTAGCGTGGCTAAAGCCCATTTCAACGGTGTAGCAAAAGGGCGCTGGATTCTAACAGGCGGCCTTGGCGGTATGGGCGGAGCACAGCCTCTTGCCGCAACGATGGCAGGCTTTTCTATGCTGGCAGTGGAGGTAGATGAAACCCGAATAGACTTTAGAATTCGCACTGGCTATTTAGATAAGAAAGCCCATTCGTTAGATGAAGCAATGACCATGTTGGAAGAGGCCAAAAAAGCCGACAAGCCTGTATCTATCGGATTATTGGGCAATGCAGCTGAAGTATTTCCGGCTATGCTAGCGCAAGGGATCGTTCCAGATGTCGTGACCGATCAAACCAGCGCTCACGACCCGCTTAACGGCTATTTACCGGTAGGCTGGACGCTAGATCAAGCGCAAGCTCAGCGTATTAAAGATGAAGCCTGCGTGATCAAACAAGCGAAGCAGTCGATGGCGCTACAGGTAAAAGCCATGCTAGGTTTTCAGCAAGCGGGGGCGGCCACCCTCGACTACGGTAATAATATTCGGCAGATGGCGTTAGAAGAAGGTGTAGAGCACGCTTTTGACTTCCCAGGGTTTGTGCCTGCTTATATTCGACCTCTTTTTTGTCAGGGCATAGGGCCATTTAGGTGGGCCGCGCTTTCGGGCGACCCCGACGATATTTATAAAACCGATGAAAAAGTTAAAGAACTCATTCCAGATAACCCTCATCTACACAATTGGCTGGATATGGCCAAAGCACGCATTCAATTCCAAGGTCTGCCCGCGCGTATTTGCTGGGTAGGTTTAGGTGAGAGGCAAAAGCTGGGATTAGCCTTTAACGAAATGGTTCGCACTGGCGAGTTAAGCGCGCCAGTGGTGATTGGCCGCGACCACTTAGACTCTGGTTCGGTGGCCTCTCCAAATCGCGAAACCGAGGCGATGTTAGACGGATCTGACGCAGTATCAGATTGGCCACTCCTCAATGCCTTGTTAAACACCGCAGGTGGGGCAACGTGGGTAAGCCTTCACCACGGCGGCGGCGTGGGTATGGGCTTCAGTCAGCATTCGGGTGTTGTGATCCTGTGTGACGGTACAGATGAAGCAGCCGCACGTATAGCGCGGGTGCTGCATAACGACCCTGCTACAGGGGTTATGCGTCACGCAGACGCAGGGTATGACATTGCTAAGCAGTGCGCAAAAAAGCATGGGCTAGATTTACCTATGGTGAATGGCCAAAAAACTCGTAATAGAGAGGCGTAACCATGTCAGATTCTCGCTTTTCTTCTACGATAATTGACGACCAACATAGTGACCGCTCTACCATCTACCACGTTGATGGCGTTAAGCATTTAAAACTCATCCCAGGCACCTTGACCCTAGACCAGCTAAGAGAAGTGTATCGAAGCCCTATACAGTTATCTTTAGATGAATCGGCAATACCTGCAATTAATGCGGCAGAACAGGCGGTACTTAACGTTATAAAAGAAAATCGCACGGTTTATGGCATAAATACCGGGTTTGGTCTGTTGGCTAACACACGTATAAACGTGGACGAACTGGAATTATTACAGCGCAGCATAGTGTTGTCGCACGCTGCGGGTACCGGTGATTTCATGCAAGAAGATACGGTACGCCTACTAATGCTGTTAAAAATAAACTCACTGGCTCGGGGTTATTCAGGTATCAGGTTAAGTGTTATTAACGCATTGATTAAACTGTTTAACGCGCAGGTGTACCCGGCTATACCTGAGAAAGGCTCGGTTGGTGCCAGTGGAGACTTAGCGCCGCTAGCCCATATGAGCGTTGTGCTTTTAGGCGAGGGGGAAGCCTTTCACAAAGGTAAGCGAATTAACGCAACTGAGGCTCTTAATATTGCTGGGTTGGCACCTATTGCCCTTGCGCCAAAAGAAGGCTTGGCACTTTTAAACGGCACGCAGGCGTCGACAGCTTTTGCACTTCAGGGGTTGTTTTATACAGAAAATGCGCTCTACAGTGCCATCGGTATCGGTGCGCTAACGGTAGAGGCCGCGTTAGGTTCACGCGTACCATTTGATGCACGCATCCATAAAGTACGCGGCCATAAAAGCCAAAGCGATGTAGCCGAGGCATTTAGACGCTTGCTTGCTAGTTCAGAGATTGGTCGTTCTCATCAAGGCTGTGAAAAAGTACAAGACCCTTATTCCCTGCGCTGTCAGCCTCAGGTCATGGGTGCGAGCTTACAACAAATGCGATACGCTCAAGAGATTTTAGTTATAGAGGCAAATGGGGTAAGTGATAACCCATTGGTTTTTGTTGATAGCATCGACCAAACTGCAGGCTATATTTTATCTGGTGGGAACTTCCATGCAGAGACGGTAGCAATGGCAGCGGATATGTTAGCTATCGCTCTTTCTGAAATTGGTGCGTTATCTGAGCGAAGAATGTCGTTGATGATTGATACGCACCTAAGCGGGTTACCTCCATTTTTAGTTGAAAATGGCGGTGTAAACTCAGGGTTTATGATTGCTCAAGTTACCTGTGCGGCATTGGCTAGTGAAAATAAAACGCTGGCACATCCTGCCTCTATCGATTCACTCCCTACTTCTGCTAACCAAGAAGATCACGTTTCCATGGCGACCTTCGCGGCCAGAAGGCTTCGAGATATTTTTGATAATGTTGCAGGAATACTAGCTATTGAGTGGCTAGCTGCATGCCAAGGGCTCGATTTTCGCAAGCCTCTTAAAACAAGTGAACAGTTGCAAGTATTGATGAACTTATTAAGAGAGCATGTGCCTTTTTATGACAAAGACCGCTACTTTGCCCCCGATATTGAAACGGCGAAACAACTCATAAAGCAGCACCGCCTTATGGATAGTACCCAAATAAACTTGTTAGGCTAAAATGATCAAAGGCGAGAAGCGTCAAGTAACTAGTCTAGTAATTAAAAGTTGAGATCATTAAAAGATTAAGGGTGGGGAAGACATGAAAATAAACGGACGTTCCATTAGCCAGCGTACTAAGGGCAGTGCAGCTAAAGCTGCGGCGCTAGGGTTACTAGTCACATCAGTTTTCGGACTTTGGGGGTGTAGTGACAGTGAAGTGGGTGATGTGTCGCTTGGGCTTTTTACTACGAAAGACATCAAGATTGATGCCCTTCAAGACCCAGTAGTAACAGGCGTTACCTGCCATATCTCAAGTATAGAGGCAAACTTGGACTTGTCAGACCCATCAGATAGTTCAATTGCGTGCAGACAAACAGGGCCAATTACCGCTGAAATGCTTGACGCTATTGATAAATCTGACTCGGGCGAAGTGATTTTTAAAAAGTCGAAGAGTGTGTTTTTTAAAAACATGAAACTTCGTAGAATTTATGATGCGAAAGCGAAAACACTGATTTATTTGTCTTACAGTACCAAAGAAACTTCAGGTAGTTACAAACACAGCCTGTCGACAGTCCCACTGTGGGAGACCTTAGCGTTTAAAAAACCTGCTTAAAAACATTTACTTTGCACTATCGAAAATGCCCTCAAGACCGAGGGCATTTTTATGCTGCAAGGTAGCTTCGCTACATTTGGCTATTTAGGCGCTGCATCGCTTTTAGAAAAAGCGGGTATAAACGAGCATCGCGCTCAACGACGTATCATCGTCGGTAAGCGGGCTGTCGCTAATACTGTCATCAAAAAAGGTTGCCCCTAGTTCCAGGCGGGTCATGCCGTTAAAGAACTGGCGTGTCGATACCGCAAGGCGTACCTCAGTGTTAACTGCACTATCGCCGTTATATTTACTTCGAGTTGCTGTGGCTTCTTCAGGGCGTACACCATAGTAGTAATCAACGTAATTACTATCTTGATAGTTCACGCCAATAGACGGTTCTATCATAAACTGGTCGATTCTAAATTGCTTCCCGACGCGGACTGAGGCCTGATAACCATCGAACTTCCCTAAAATATCAGCATTGGTAGAAAGGGAGTATACCCATCCGCCGGTATTGTAATTAAGTCCTATGCCAGCCGCGTAGCTAAAGTCTCTATCTTCCATGCCTGTAAATACAGCGCTGTCGTCTTCTTCATAACCAGCAAACACAGGGACAAGTTGGGCATCCAATGTAAAACCGTCTTGTTGGAAGAGTTGATAGCCCACAAAAGGCCCGTAAACCCGTAATTTCTCGCCTGTATAGCCAATGATGGGGATAGGCACGATACGGTTATCGAAGTCGGTATAAACATCTTGTGACGCAGCAACGCCAAAGCCCCACATCCAGCCTTGTGGTTGCTGTGAGCCTGATGGCTGTTGTGCAGAAACAGTAGCGGAAAACGCTAGCAAGGTTGATAGGCTTGCTATGCCAAAACACTTTCGTAAAGTCATCAGTAAGTTTCCTTTTTAGTCACAATACAGCCTAAATTACGAGTTCGATCAAAATAACGTGTGCGCTTTACACAAGTTTTTATTCAAAGGTGTAATTTAAAAGCGCTATATCTTTTTGAAAATGCGCGCTTACCAAGTCAACTAATTCGCTGTTGTAGTAACGGCGGTAATCCTCTCTGTTGTCTGCTTTTCGTCGATGGGGGAGCGTAATGTTCGAAAGCTTAAGCTGGCTGCATATGTGCCCAAAGTCATTATAGCCCTGCATTACAGCAGGACGTTCCCGCTTGATATGATGAAAAGAGCTTACTTGTAGGTCCCATGGATTTCTCACCACAGCAAACTTAAATAGTTGATTGAAATACGTTTCTGGCAGCATCTCTTTCGCCGCAATGATACGAGAGTGTCGTGGGAAGCGACTTGCAATTTTATGGTCGGTAAATTGGCTCATTTTATTGCAAATAAACTGAGCCAGTGCATAACGGTGTCCCAATCGATACCTCGATAGTGCAGCGCGAACGCTGGTGCCACCGGTTTTAGCAATATGTACAAATAAAAATTGCTTACTATGTGATAAAAGCACTGCTTTCCTTAATACATAAAGGTGACGAGCCGGCCTTTGAAAGGGAGCAGGCCTGTTTGTAATAAGAGCAGTATGAAGGGGTTTTGTTACAGTGAGATTTATGCGCCTATTTGCTTTACAAAATGGATAATATTGCAAAGCTATCAGTGTTAACACAATGATCTATTCAGCAGTGGCCCTCTTTTTATAAAGAATGAACCTGTTCATTAGCCCCTCATTACTACTTAGTATTGCAAGGTGCGCAGAGCAAATGCTAAATACAATACACGTTGTCTTTGTGTAAAACTTGTGCGACTTTAATGCGCTGTCTGTCCAAAAGCTTATTTCCATATTTATCGAAATCGCGCTAGGGCTAAATAGCGATAAATTGAAAAATATAATTAAAAAGTGCAAAAAGCACAAAGGAACAAAGATGAAATCGCCAATTAAGTTATTTACAGTAGTTGTAATAGCACTTGTAGCTACTGGGTGTGCTTCAACCTACGTCCCTCCAACTACAGGTTATAAAGCGCCTGAAAAAAGTAAGGTCGGAGTTCTGGTCGTCGCTAAAGAAAACCCGAGCCATACACATGTAGGGACAACAATCTTTAATAATTTCAACAAAGAGTATGACTATGACTGGCAGTTGAAAGAAACGATATTCGATATTTTCGAAGGAAAAATAGAGGGGGGAACTACATACGATGTGGTAGACATGTCAAACCTTATTTCTGAAGATGATACGCTTAGCTTTGTTGATGTGGTAAATAAGGAATGGGTATTCAACGAAAAGAGTACGAGGACTCGAGAAAAACTAGCTGCCGAAGGCATCACAGCGGTTGTTGTCATTAAAGAGTCGCCCACCTTAGCAGCAATGGAGTGCGGAATGTATGGCTGTTCAGAGCATTACAGCCAAGGTTACGGGCTTTTTACGAGAAGCTTTTTAGGCTTAGATAACTACATGGCATCGGCTAGCTTTGTAATCTCAATCGAGACAATTGATAAGCCAGTAGACATTACACGACTAGAACACGTGAATGAAACACAAACTTACATGGCAAAGAATAAGCCACTTGAAGACTTCGCTGATCCCGCTGATTTTGAAAATATAACTGAAGAAGAATTAGCTCCAGTTAAGACCGCACTTATCGAGTATTTTGATAATCTTGCGGGAATGACACGACAGTTTTTAGTAGGGAATGAAAATGTTTCAAGTCAGTAAAAGTACTGATTTAAAAAGGCGACAGCAACAAGTTCTTTAAAAAACTAAAGGGGCGATGAACGCCCCTTTTTCTCGTTATCTACGCGCCTTCTCTATGCGCTAAAAACTCTTCGTAGTTGCCATCGAAGTGATTAAGTTTCTTATCCTTAATTTCAATGACTTGCGTAGCCAGTGATGATACGAACTCACGGTCGTGACTTACAAAAATAACGGTGCCGTCGAACTTATAAAGTGCATTATTTAACGCTTCAATCGACTCCATATCCATGTGGTTAGTCGGTTCATCCATTACTAAAACGTTAATATCTTCAAGCATAAGCTTACCGAATAACAAACGGTTCTTTTCACCCCCTGAACATACCTGAACGCGCTTGTTAAAGTCGTCAGACGTAAACAACAGACGCCCTAACATGCCTTTAATTTGAAGGTCGTCATGTTTAGGGCTGCGCCACTGGCTCATCCACTCGAACATAGTGATATCTTCAGCAAAATACTTGGCGTTGTCCTGTGGGATATAGCCGATAGCCGCGTTTTCAGCCCATTTATAACTGCCGGCTGTGGGCTCAATATCGTTAACCAAACACTTTAATAGTGTGGTTTTACCTGCCCCGTTTTCACCGATGATCGCTAAGCGCTGACCGGCTTCAAGAAGCAGGTTCGCATCGTCAAATAACGGCAGGTCTGGGTAGCTATGCCCTAGCTTCTCAAGGGTAATGGCTAGTCTGTGAAGCTTTTTGTGTTGCTTGAAAACGATGTAAGGCTTACGACGGCTAGAGGCTTTAACTTCAGCAAGTTCAATCTTTTCAAGGCGACGGGCACGAGAGGTTGCCTGTTTAGCTTTAGATGCGTTTGCCGAGAAGCGGGCAACAAAGCTTTGAAGCTCTTCAATTTCGGCTGATTTTTTCGCATTTTCTGCATGAAGCTGCTCTTGAACCAGCATGGCAGCTTGAATATAGTCGTCGTAGTTACCTGGGTAAATACGTAGTTCACCGTAGTCGATATCAGCCATGTGTGTGCAAACAGAGTTAAGAAAATGTCTGTCATGCGAAATAATAAGCATGGTGGACTTACGTTTATTTAGCTCTTCTGCAAGCCAGCTGATGGTGTAGATGTCCAAGTTGTTGGTAGGTTCATCAAGTAGAAGAATATCCGGTTCAGCGAATAGCGCTTGGGCTAAAAGCACACGCACTTTTTTACCCGGGGCCACTTCTTTCATTAAGCCAAAGTGATAGTTTTCGTCGATGCCTGCAGACGTTAATATTTCCCCAGCACGTGCTTCGGCTGTGTAACCGTCCATTTCAGCAAACTGGGTTTCTAGGTCTGCTACACGCATACCGTCTTCTTCGCTCATTTCAGCTTTACTGTATATGGCGTCGCGCTCTTGCTTTACTTCCCACAATTCACGATCACCCATTATTACCGTATCTACGACGCTGAATTCTTCAAACGCAAACTGATCCTGACTCAAGATACCGAGTTTTGTGCCCGGTGCCATAGAGACGTTACCTGCGGAAGGCGTAAGTTTACCGCTTAAAATTTTCATAAAGGTCGACTTACCACAACCATTTGCGCCAATTAGGCCGTATCGGTTTCCGTTGCCGAATTTTGCGGAAATATTTTCAAATAATGGCTTAGAGCCAAACTGCATGGTGATATTTGCGGTGGTAATCAAAACAGGTATCCAGGGGTAAAACGATGAGAAGAGATATTACTGAGCGAATAATCTGCCCACTAATATTTAAAAGCGGGCGCACTATAAGGAATTGAAGGCTTTATGTCGAGGGAATTTTGAACCCCGAATTCAGATAATAAGTGCACCACTCTTGGTTAAATGGTGAGAAGAGATCAACTGCCTGTTGGTGGTACTCTGTAATCGCCAAAAAACAAGAGTAGTTACCATGAGTTACAAGCAGTTGATCGAGGGACAACGATACCAGATAGAAGCCTACTTACGCGAGGGTTTCAGTTACCGAGAAATCGGAAGTCGTTTGAAAGTGAGCCACAGCACGATCAGTCGAGAGGTTCGGCGTAATAGAATTCGCGGTACGCATTATCTTCCTGAGGTTGCGCAATCAAAAACGGTTAAGCGACGGCGAAGTGCAGCAAAATATAGTGTACCAGCACTCACTGTTACGTTTGTCGAGTTTGGCTTGAATCAAAAGTGGAGTCCTGAACAAATAGCCGGTGTGGGTAAACTTATTGGCCAGCCAGTTAGTCATGAGTGGATTTATGGTTATGTACAGCATGATAAACTTTCAGGTGGCAAGCTCTATAAACAGCTGCGCCATGGCCGACGTAAATACCGAAAAGGCTGTCGCGCGAAGCGCGTGATTATCCGGAACCGCGTTGGTATTGAGCATAGGCCTGCTATCGTTGATAAAAAGAAACGCTTCGGCGATTGGGAAGCAGACACCGTATTAGGCAAAAACGGTACAGGTGCCATTGTGAGTTTGGTTGAGCGGAAAAGTAAGTTCTACCTAATACGTAAGGTGCCTGCGAAGAGCGCAGAAGAAGTCAGTCGTGCAATGATTGGTATGTTATGGCGCTATCGCAGGCATGTGCACACTATTACCGCAGATAATGGAACCGAATTCTGCGGGCACGAGTTGGTCGCTGAAAAGCTGAAAACAGACATCTACTTCGCCAATCCCTATTCGTCTTGGGAGCGAGGTTTGAATGAGAACTTTAACGGGTTACTGCGGCAGTACATCAGTAAAGGTACAGACCTGGGCACAGTAACACACGAGCAGATTGCGCAAGCGCAACGTGCTCTGAATTTGAGACCAAGGAAGTGCCTTGGTTACAAACAGCCAGAAGTTGTCTTTAATAAATTACGCGGAGCGGCCTAATTTAGCGAGTGGTGCACTTCGGACTTGAATTCGCGAACAGTTTTAGTATTCTACTTTGCTTACGAGAAATTTTGAGCATTTGAAGCTCAATTAAAGAAATAGGTAAAAGAGTCGGTAAATAATTCCTGAGAAGGAAAATATTACTCTACAGCAAATTCCAATACTGATAATTATCAGTGTATTTACTGCAGAACATGCTGTTTTCTGATGTTCTAAATTGCGCTAACCTCTCTTTACATAAGAAAAAATATGTTTACGCTCAATCTTTATCAGCTTTAAAGGTATATGAGTGGCCTCAACTTTGCTTACGTTAAGCATTGAAACCATTGAATCCATTGAAATTAAACTACTTGTTGGGAAAAGCCGAAGTATACACAACTTATCGGCTAACGTTGGTCGACGTTTTATTTAACTATGCGCTACATTTATTAGGTATCGATAGAGAAAAAATAAAATCTCGCATATATAAGAGGGAAACAAAATGAAGCTTTTGAAAACCATTGTTATAAGTTGCTTTTCTGCAACGGTTATTATGTCTGGAAGTGTGCACGCTGAAGCGATAAGTTCTGATAGTGTAATGCAAACCCAAATGGCTCAGTACAATAAGCAGCAGCTTATTGATATGGTTAATCGCTCAGACGTACAAAGCAAGCTGGTTAGCTTAGGCGTTGATAGCAATGACGCAATTGCCAGAATTAACGCTATGACCGACAGCGAAATTGCACAACTGAACGACGAAATCAATCAAGCGCCAGCAGGCGGTATTGTGGGTGCGGTACTTACCGTTTTAGCGGTTATTGCCATTTTAGACCTTGCAGGCGTAACAGATGTTTATCCGTTTATTCGCCCTATAAGCAACTAATGGAATGAATGCCATATTTAAAAGAGCCTGCTTTTTAGCAGGCTTTTCTCTTTTACTTTTACTGACTGGCTGTCAGGCCACACCACAAGCAGACCAACTGCGACAAGCAGGCCTTGCTTCTTTGCCACAGTCGCACACTATTCAATCTGTGCCTTTTACTCCCCAAGAGCAGTTCTACTGCGGGCCTACTACGCTCTCCGAAGTGTTTGGCTATTATGGAAAAAGTGTCTCTCCTTCTGATATAGCGCCTAAGTTATTTATTCCAAATAAAGAGGGTAGCCTTCAGTTAGAAATGGTGAGTGCCACCCGTCAGTACGGCTTTTTGCCGTATACCGAGCGAGGAACGCTCTCTTCTGTGATGCAGTTTGTTAAAGACGATATACCAGTTGTAGTTTTTCAAAACTTATCTATTCAGCTTTTGCCACAATGGCATTATGCCGTCGTGATTGGGTTTGATAGCGAGAAAGGAACCGTGACACTGCACACGGGGCTTACGCCAAATCATGAGATGTCGCTAGAACTCTTTGAGCGAACCTGGGGAAGAGGAAATTATTGGTATCTTGCCCCCGTTCCGCCGCGCGTTACCTCATCACAAATGACACCATTCACTTATGTGAGTGCTGCCTATGACATGCTCAAAGTAGGCGATAAGCAGCAAGCATTAGCGTTTTTAGAAACCGCTTCGCAAACATGGCCGGAATATTGGCTAAGCTATTTTCTCATTGCTAATTACTATCTGGAAGAGAACGACAGTCAAGCGATAACATGGTTTGAAAAAGGTTATGATGTAGGCCAGCAACAGCAAGCATATATACACAATTATATCGTTGGGCTAAGACAAAATAACTTGCGCGACCAAGCGAACAAAGTTCTTAAACAGGGACTTAAGCGCTTTCCCGACAACGAGGCTCTTATAAAGCTAAAAGAGTGAAAAATTACGATAAATTTAACGCAATTTTTTTTAATTAACCCGATTTTTCTACTACCCTTTAGTTATTGATTAATAACTAATGTTGGCTATGACTAAGAATTTTAGTAGCTCATCGATTAGTTATAAAGACAGTATTATAACAAGCACGCTACACGGAATCTTCAATGAAAGTAGCGCGGAAGAATATAAAGAGCAATTGTTCGAATTAGTGATGGGGTTGAATAAAAAGCCCTTTGCACTTCTTGCTGATATTAGTCAGGTGGAAGGCGCAACACCTGAAGCCTTTGATATAGTAAAGCGCATTATCAATCGACTGCCCGAAATGGGCCTGGTAGCGAAAGCATACGTTTACCATGGGCCAGTTATCCGCGGGATCATTTTTCAAAGGATCCCTGAGCTAAAACGTTTGGATTATTTGTTTTTTACCGATATTGACGAAGCGCAGTTGTGGTTATTGCAAGAATACAAACGTAAATTTCATCCCGTTTAATAACTTTAATACAGTATTAAATCAAAGGTTGCGCCAGGCTAATGTGATAGGTTTTTTATCTGGTTGGTGCAGTTCACTCTAGTAGTTACCCCCTATGCAGGTTGCTCGCTTTATACACGATTCTAATTTGGTCAACGCTATCAAGTGATGGCTCAGCATTTCCGTGAAGATGCGGGCATTGAAGCGAGGCCAGTAGAAGATGACCATGTTATCCCTTCAACAGCGCATCATATTGATAGCATCAGTTTGTAAGTGATATTTACGACGCAAACGTGGGTCAAAACGCTAATGCGACTACAGGTACGGTTACCTTTGAGTTTGACCCCGAAACGGGAAAAGTATTGCCTTTAAGCATCCTTAACTAAAGTGTCTCGCAAGCTGTATAAAGTGCTTTAAAATGCATCGCCTTTTAGAGCCTTGCAGTTTTAAGCGCGAACACACGTTTATTAAGCCCCGTGTCGTATGAACAGCATGGGGCTTTTTTATGCTCGACCACAACGCTATAGCCTTGATATCTACCACTGTACGTTAAACAATTGGTGTAGGTTTTGCGTATTAAATATTCCTTAGAAAATAAAATTGTTAGCATTAATACGCAGGAGCCCCGTCATCCGTGGCCAGTACAAACCTTTTTGAAAATGAGCAGGCAATAGCAATAGCAGCACTTGTGGGTGTGGTTATTGTGCTTTTCATCATTAAACGTCTTATTTTGGTGCGCTTAAAGGCAAAAGCGCGTTCTGAAAAAAGCAGTATGTCTGATATTTATCGGGTACTTGTGCTCTCGTTAAATGCCCCTTTAAATTTGCTGATTTGGGTTATTTTTCTTCAACTGGTAAAAAGTATCGTTTCGGTATTTAGCATTGAAGATGAGGTCGCTATAAAGGCACTCGGCATTGTTATTGAAGCAGGGATAATCATCACTGTATTTCTCTTTTTCGAGCGCTTTGTCAATTACACCCTAAAGCGCTACCGCGACCAATCAACGATAGTTAAAAACACAAGTGCGATAGCGGGTGGTGCGGTACGGGCCGTATTCGCAGTATTAGCCATACTTATTATTTTAAGTACGATGGGGGTTTCGGTTACGCCTATCGTAGCTTCGCTGGGTATCACCTCTTTAGCGGTAGCATTAGCACTTCAGCCCACCTTAGAAAACTTCTTTTCAGGTATTCAGTTGGTGATGGATAAGCCTATCCGGATTGGGGATTTCATAGAGTTAGATTCAGGTGAGCAAGGGTTTGTCGAGAAAATTGGTTGGCGCTCTACATGGGTTAGAATGCTGCCCAACAACATCGTCATTATGCCAAACAGTAAATTATCTAACTCAAAGCTTATTAACTATTACTATCCCGAGCGGGAGCTGTCGGTGCCTGTAGATGTGGGAGTACATTACAGTTCAGACCTAGAACACGTTGAAAAAGTCTGCTTAGACGTTGCCAACTGCATATTAGAACAGCACGAGTACGGCGTTGAGACTTATCAACCGTTCGTTATATTTCACACCTTCGACAATTCAAGCATTAATTTAACGGTGATGCTGAGAACCCGAGAGTACTTCAATCGGTTCTTTATAAAAAGCGCGTTTATAAAGATGCTTAAAAAGCGTTTTGACGAAGAGGGTATCGTGATCCCGTTCCCTATTACTGCACTAAATGTTGAGCAAGAAGGGGCGGCGAGTGCGCTTTACAACCAGCGACACCAAAATCAGCCTTCAGAGCAATATCAGGAAAAGCCGCCACGGCCAACGTAGGCAAGCCTCAATTCGCTAAGCCTTAAATAGGGTTGGTTGGCTAACGCAACCAGGGTTTTGGCATCAAAAAAGCCACGTTACACAACGTGGCTTCACAGTGTTCACAGGTTACAACTGCCGTGTATTAGAACGTGTAGCGCGCCGACACACCTAGTAGGTCAACATCATCAGCGATCACATAGGTCGCACCGAATGAAAACTGCGGCGTAAAGAAGTAGTCTGCGCCAATTTCAAAGGCAGTTTCATCTTCTTCAATGTCGATATAGCGAATAGCGCCGCGAAGCTCAAACTGCTCAGACAGCATTGAGCGAACACCGGCAGTAATGCCATAGCCGTTGTCGTCCGCGTCACCAGAAATGACACTAGAATCGAGATCAACATCTACATATTCGTAAGTGACTTCACCAAAAAAGTCTGTATTAGCGGTTAGGCCGTAGCGGTAGCCGATACCCGCAGACACATAGTCTAAATCGATATCACCACCAGATAGATCTTCACTTAACTGACCGTAACGACCCGTTAGGTACACATTTTCATTTAGTGCTTTAAAGCCTTGAATTTGAAAGCCCGTAGGCTCGAAATCACCAGCGTCTTCAATATCTGCTTGTACATAACCAGCTTTAACGAAGTCATAAGAAGGCGAAGCTGCAAATGCATTTAAAGAAAGTGCGCCAAAAATACCGGCGATAATGGTACGTTTCATTGTTTCTAATATCCTTTTAACAATAATTACTTCCAACCACTTCGGAAGCATCACCATTATGGGGATGGTTTTTTTAAAACCAAACGGTGGCTACTAATAAATCGTGTATTCAAAAGCAGCAGCATGGTTAGGGGGAATGATACTTACTCGATTAAAGTCGGCAAAAGGCTATGTCATTACTTTCTAATAAAAACACAGATGACAACGCTACCCATACTCAAAGCCATTGTGGTAACGCTAAATGAAAGTGTAGGCCCCGCTGTAAACAACGTAACGAAATAAGCGCCCGCTGCGGCCCCCGTTAAGTGAAAAAAGCCTGTTAACGCGGCTAAAAAACCGGCTGAAGTTTTAGAAAACCCAAGCATCATGGTGACGCTGCAAGGCATGGCAATGCCAATAAAAAAGAACGCGATATAGCAATAAATCAATATAGCAATTAACTCAGCATCACCGGTGCCTATCGTTACTAAACAGAACAGCAACGAAAGCCCTAGTATAAAGATGCTAGAGAGCTTGAACTTTGTGATTGTTGCTATGGCAGCGAGACGAATGTTCGTTAAGCTTCCCACCACAAAACAAAGGGTAGCAAAAAGCGAATATATCGAGAACATGGTTTTGCTAAGCTCAAACTGCTGCATAACCATAGAAGGCGCGATAGTAATAAAGCAAAAGACAATGCCGTATAATAGGCCGCTAGCTACCCCTACCGAAACAATATTTACTATTGAGTTTTTGATAAGCGCTAACGTGTCACTTAATACATTAGCCGAGTTAGGCGTCGTATATTGATTAATGGTCGAACCTACTGAAAAAAGCAATAGTAGCGCTATTAATCCCATCATTAGAATAAAGTAAAAAATTGCGCTGACCCCAAAATATCCACCAATTAATGTACCGACAAGTGGTGCTATTGCAGGCGCAATAGCAAAGGCAATATTGGTGATTGAAAGCGAAACGTTAAGCTGCTTTTCATTAAATAATTGCCGGGATAAGCCACGGGAAACTGACACACCCACACCGCCGCCGAGCCCCTGTATAATACGACCAATAAGAAAAGTGGACTCCTTATCGGCAAGGGTGACCATAGCGGTGCCAGCCATAAACACCAAGAGCCCGTATAGCAAAAACGACTGCTTATTTACATAATCGCAGATGAAGCCAGACAGTAACTGTGAAATGGAAAAAGCGATAAGAAAAATCGCTACACTTTTTTCAATAACCCCAACATGACTGCTATACATAATCGCTAAGTCGTAAAAGAAGGGGCTATAAATACTGGTAGAAACCTGGCCTAGAATAGACAGTATGGTGAAGGTGCCAGTCATGGAATAAAAGGCATGGCGCGACATCGGCAACTTCATCTAATAGCAAACCAGTCAGTAAATAGAACAACTATTTATAAATGCTACAGACAGGATATGACAGTTTTAATAACAATGTATTTTGAGACTCAATGTGCTTGTAAGTGACGTACTCGGTGCTCGAGTTTTTTCTGCCGAAAATATTCATTTGCACAACGACCTCAGAGAAGAAATGAACTCATTTGAATATGCCGGGATTAATTTCGAAGAGAAAGTGTTCTACGAAAGATGTAAGTAATAACTATCGTTAAAACGTAGAAAAAATGGTGGCCCCACCCTGACTTGAACAGGAGACCTGCCGATTTTGAAACTCGAACCGAGCGTTTACCGGTAGTTACTTTATTTACCTAGTAATTACTTAATTTTTAATATAAATCAATGGGTTGTTGAGTTTTTTATCTCTATTGCTTAATTTTTTAAGCAATTCAGCGCATTAGATTTTGCGCTCAAAGTAACACAGAGGTAGCACAGCATGTCAGCAACAAAATTCAGGTTTACAGAACAGGCCATCGAGAAATTATCAGGCTCGGAGAAACGCGCTCGATATTACGATTCTCAAGTGCTAGGTCTCATTATTGACTTTCTTCCATCAAATAAGAAAACGTTTCGGGTTTTGTGTTTGGTGCTGACAACCATCATGGCAGAGTGGTGGAGCCTAAAAAGATAATTAAAAAAATAAACGAAAGGGCTGACATTTCTTTTACTCTTCACGACCTGCGCCGAACTTTCTGCTCTGTTGCTGAAACGATCGGTGTCGGGACTTACACCTTGAAACAGCTACTGAATCATAAGGCCAGCCGCAGTGATGTTAGTGCTGGTTATACGGTTTTGACAGCGGAGGAATTAAGAGAGCCAGCAGATAGGATATGTAAAAGGCTATCGTAATACGCTGGAGTTAAAAGCTGTAGTGACGAAAGTTCGTTAGGACAACTTACAAAACAGTTAACAAGCTTATGCAAGGAACAGCGACTTGAACTGATGTCAGCTTTATTAGCATAAAAGAGACAAAACGATAGAGGGAGTATCTGGCTCCCTCGAATATTAGCGAGTTTGTAGTAGCTCAGCCTGCTTCACTACTGAATTCTGAGATTCTACAGCTCTATCAATAACACGGCTGTATACCTTTTTCTTTCTAGACGAGTCGGCATTGCGGACAAACTCAGACAGGCTGGAGTTGTATTTGGTTGTCTGGCCGTTTTTAAATCTGGCAAACATCATCATTCTCCCATTTGATTGCCCAATTAATGAGCGGGTTGCGATTGTATCAGGGTAGTAAGCGCCTCGCGAGTAAATTTTTGCTTAACATGATTTTCTACAGCCTGAATGTTAGCGTGGTACATACGAGTGCCCCCCTCGTTGTCCTTTAACAATAGATCTATTTTTATCTGACCACCAAATTGCTGCTTTAGATTCCGTACTACCGCTTGAGATTCTAAAAATTGCTCTACAAATATTTCAGGGTTAATCCGTCTACCTTCGACTTTTTCTCTAGATTGAACAAACTTCCATGCTAACTCTGGTGACTGGT
Organism: Alteromonas sp. G5_S2_22_S1; assembly: GCF_054968525.1. Classification (NCBI taxonomy): domain Bacteria; kingdom Pseudomonadati; phylum Pseudomonadota; class Gammaproteobacteria; order Alteromonadales; family Alteromonadaceae; genus Alteromonas; species Alteromonas sp. G5_S2_22_S1. Next base: position 334,752 of record NZ_JBQKUJ010000002.1, read on the forward strand.
ATACAAACAATACGAGAACTGCGCGACCTCGATCAATAGCCCGTTTAATGTTTTTCTCGGCTATAGCGTAATTTGATAACGTTCCATCAAGCAAAAATGACTGCTTACGATTAAACGCATTGTCTAGAGTTCGCTCTACAATAAAGGAGACCGCTCTTTGGAATAGGAATGAATTGTCTCCCGTATATTGTTCGAAATAGTGACGTAATTCGTCGGGATCTAATCGAATAACATTGGTAGCTTCAACTTCTTGCAGAAACCCTTTGGAGGTTTCGGTTTTCCCCGCGCCTGGGGAGCCGGCCATGAAGACCGCTACGGGTTCATCTTCAGGAGGGAATCTTTCTCTGTCAGTCAATTCGTTTGCAATGGCAGTACGGCTCTTCTTAGCAAACTTAATGGCTTCTTGTTCAATACGCTTTTCGTCTTCAGTCATCTCGTGATTTACAACCGATACAGCTGATACTTATACACATACAGTAACGTTCAGTAATAGATAAATAAATAAAAACTAAAAGATAACTAATAGCGGCTCTCTACAGCTCAAGCATAGCAAGGGCTTCACAGACGATAGAACTTTCTTGATACACACTGAAAACCTTTTTCGTACGTGGATAAGTCGATTTCAAACTATTTTCGTACACTGAATCGAGTGCACTTGCTAAAACGCTATAAAAAGGGGCAAGTAAAGCAGAGCTTCAGCGCTGGCTTGTTCGTAAAGGTGTTGCTGTAAACTGGACTACGGTGAAACGCTGGCTGGATAGAAATGCCTAAATTCGCCAAAGCGGAAACGCAGGCGGAAAATGGTGGCCCCACCCTGACTTGAACAGGGGACCTGCCGATTATGAGTCGGATGCTCTAACCAACTGAGCTATGGGGCCATTTTGAAATGTGCTGTGAAGTTTTTAATTGCAAATAGCTTTGCGTAACAACCACGAGCGAGCGCAAGTATAAGCAGTTTTATTTGCCTTGTCACGCCTCGCTAGTGGCTTTGTGATTTGTTTGCTTTATTTTTGTTCACTAAGCCGTGTTTTTCAGGTCTTACACCACCTTTTAATGTATCTTTATCTTATCACATCCTTTTACACTTAAAGCTTTGGTGTAACTAAGTGGTATAAGCTTTCGCCATTGTTACTTTAAGCCGCACGTTATTATTGTTTCTATTTGCTCGTGTACCTTGACTCACAAAGGCTAAAAGCATCACTATTGGCGAAAATGCAGTGTGTTGAACCAAACGCCTAGAACAGCGGGTGTTAAACAAGCAGTTATTCGTACCAAAATTGCTGAATATTTATAGGAAGTAAATAATTACATGAAAATGCCTTTTCGCATGGGGGCCATGCCTTCGCTTCTTTTAACAGCGCTGCTTGCGCTAGCTGGGTGCGACGTTATTGACTTTAAAGGGCGCGAGCCAGGTGAAATCCCTTTTAAACTGGTGGGTGTAGACACGGGTGCATGCCCTATGATCATGAGTATCGGGCAAGACCGTTGGAATATCGACTATTTTGGGTTTTACCTAAGCAAGCCAGAAGTGCGTATTGATGGGAAGTGGCAGCGAGTTAAGTTTAAACAAACAAAGTGGCAAACGCCGAACGAAGCCTTATTGAAGTTTCACAATAAGTGTATCACCCCAGACGATGCCAACAGTAAACTAGTGCTTGATGTTTCAGAAGAGCTGTTAAAACTGGCGACTAATCTTCGCTTTACGATGGGGCTGCCTTTCGACGTTAATCACGCCGACGCCCTTACACAGCCTTCACCGCTTAACGATAGTTCGATGTTCTCAAATCGACGAAACGGGCATCAATTTCTAAGGTTGGACGTATCTAAAAACGCTAAGGAAACGCGGGAGTGGTCCTATCATCTAGGCAGCGCAGGCTGTGGGTCAGAGTCTGAAGCAGCTCCCCCTGAAACATCGTGCGCGTTCACTAATCGCGTTGAGTTTATTTTACCAATGACACAGCTAGACACCGATTTGGACATAGAAATTTCAGTATCTAATATTGTTGCGCAAGTCGATATAAACGACGCAGAAAGTTGTGTATTTGCCTCTTCTGAGGTGTCGCCCTGCGACAAGCTTATTCAAAACCTGGTACACAGGCCGTGGATTAAGTGGCAGTAATAGCCTTTGTATCGGTAAAAAAAGTTAGGCCTTTGATTGTTTTGTTGTTTGCATTTTTATTGAGGCCGACTAAAACGGGGCGTTTGTTTATCGATATCAATGGTAAAAAGTGAGTATTTAAACACCAAAGGTGCAAAAAATAGCGATTTATTGCTCATTTTGTGTAATTTATGTTTATACTTTGCACGCATATATCAACCAAATGCTGATGTGTTGTTTATTAACATCGTGATAAACTCAAAAACTCAGAATCTTTGTTAATAATCAAAAAAGCAGGTAAGCGGTCGCGGAGATAAGAATGACTGAAAAACCCTTCATTACTAGTGGTCGAAATACCATCATTCACAAAATAAGAAAATTAGATTTATTGGTTATCAATGGCGATGATAACCCGCCTATTATTGTAACTTATAAAGGTATCAAGCAGTACGAAGGCAAAGTGCCTGAAAACAAGCGCGATGCTAAAATGATGGATATGGAATTGGTAGATGTTACTACCAGCGATGTTTTCGGCGACGAAAAAACACTAGTGTTTATACAAACGCTAAATGGTAAAGAATACAAGATTGACTACTCAAAAGTTGGTACGAGTATGTTTATCAAAATCCACCAAGACAGCATTTTCTAAAGCACACTCGCGTCACGCGCAAACAATGTGATTTAGACGAGCGGGGTCGAGTGGTTTGACCCCCGTTGTCAGCTTTCAATAAATTAACGCCACCAATAATTCCTCTCTTTCCCTATCTCTACACGTAACGGTTATTACGTTGCTCAGTTTAATAATGTTGCAAAGTGTGTGTTAAGTACGACTAATAACAGTTTAGACCGATTATTAAACCTTAGCTTTTGTACGCTTGTCGCAATATCGCATATAGCGGTGCTTTAACGTTTTTATAGCGTGAACTTAACATAGTTTCACTAATTTAATGATGCGGCGACAAAAAGAGGTCGTCACCGCGTCACCGAATATTATCAGAGGAACTTGTTATGTTTATGTCACGCCGTGTTACCCAATTTGCTTTAATTGGCATTAGTTTGTCGCTAACCGTTTCAGCTGCAAGCGCAGCTTCTTACCCCAAAGCTCTTGAGAATGAGTTAATCGCCATTTGTAAGGCTGTTAAAAGTGATAGCCGTTTGCAGCTACACCGCGCAGTAAAGGCGACAGGTTTGAGCATGCGAGATCTGCACGATGGATTAGTTTGTAATGGCCAAGATATGTTGACCTTTGCTGTGACGCACAATGCATCTGAAACCGCTCAACATATTGCACGCCGTATTAATGCAAGCCCCAGTGTATTAACAGCAAAACGCTAGTGAAAACCTTTATGCCCTGGCAATTGGGCTACGTAATGCGTAGCCCCTTTTTTCACGCTAACTGGTATTCGCTTTAGGCTGTTGCGGGCCAAGACGATTCGAAAATATTCAACACGAGTACGGTTCACACGTGCAAGGGAACGCAGATGATCGCACTGGTTTTCTTACAATCTGTTGCTATGCAAACTTCGCTTTGTACCATGCTTGAAAAGCTCGACCTATTCAGACATGTTTACGGCGCGCATTCGGTTGGACATAGTTTGGCACTTGCTGAAAAACACCCCCAGTCCATCGGTTTTTATAGCGTGTCGAAGTCTAGCCGAAATCTCGCTTCAAAGCATTGGCTCGCTGTAGGAGATAAAGACGAAGAAGCCATGTTGGCATTTAACCATAATGCTTCAGGGTTCATTACGTCTCCGTTTAATGAACAGCAGGTGCGGTGCACTGTTGAACACGTTAAAGCTAAGCACTATTGCCACAAGCGCGATGTTCAATTTAACCTGTTAGTGAAAGGATTATGTAAGCAATATGGCGTATCTGAATCTGCGCTTTTAGCTACATTGAGGCAGCAGCTCTATAAAAACGCGCAGCCAAATGTAGTAGGAATACGCGCAGAAAACGGATGGTGCTGTTTGAACCCCGCAGACATCAAGTGGATAGAAGCAGCGGGGGATTACATGTGTGTGCAGACATTATCGGAAAGTTACATCGTTCGTACCACCCTGTGCCATTTGTTAAAGCGGTTAGGCGAACACCACTTCAAACGCTGTAACCGGTCGGTAGCGGTTAACGCAAAATACGTAATGCATATAGAACAAAAATTGAATCAACAGCGAGTTGTCATGCACGGTGGCGAAGCGTTTAAAATAACGCACAAATATTACTATCAGTACTGGCACACAGGCTAAGTTGACGACTCGCCATTGCCGACTTTATATTGCTAATTACTGTGCAAACGTGGCGTTTTTAGCGAGTGCTTGCACTTCCCATACTCTTCCCACATAAGACCATGGTACTGCTGGTGGTTAAACCTGCTAATGGTTACACTGTTTTGCTAAACGGGTAAAAAAAGGGAGAGCAAGTGAGAAATGCGATAAACACGGTGGTAGGGGCAGTGTTGGTGTTTACTGCATACTACGTTGGCCTGCTCATCGTTAACCTAACTTCTCTTCCCGTGCCAGGCCCATTGGTGGGGCTTCTTTTATTAGTAGGGGTTTTATTTGCCTTTCCCCAAACAGAGCGCCAGGTTGCTCGGGCTGTTACCTTCCCCCTTAAGCATATGTCGCTGCTTTTTGTGCCAGCGGTATTGGGCGTATCTATTTATTGGTCTGATATCAAGGCTAACGCCCTTGCTATCGCTATCGCAATTATTATTACCACTTCGTTTTGTTTAGGTCTCACAGCGTGGCTGACTCAGGCGCTTCTTAATACCAAAAGCACGCATAAAACGCAGCTAAACAACATCAATAAGAACGAAGGAGGTACAAATGATTGAGGCGCTCAATCACGCCTTTAGTTTACGTGGGCTGTTTTGGATAAGCGTTTCTATTGTGAGCTATATCGCAGCACTTTGGGTCAATAGATTATGTAAAGGGCATCCGGCAGCTCACCCTATCGTTACCACTGCACTTCTCGTATCACTAGGGCTGTATCTTACCCATACGTCAGTTACTGCGTACCAACATGCAGCATCTTTATTATATTGGCTGTTAGGACCAATTACCGTTGCCTTAGCGTTGCCTATTTATCGGCAGTGGCAAAAACTCAAACACTATGGTTGGCGTCTTTTAGTAAGCATTGCTTTTGGGGGCGTGCTAGCGCCAATTGGGGCGTGGTTAACACTGTTTGTGTTAGATGCACCAAGGGCCATGCAGTTTACTATACTGGCTAAATCAATTACTACGCCGCTAGCTATGGAAACAAGCGCCCAGATAGGCGGCATTCCTGCATTAGCTGCAGTATTTGTTATTGTAACTGGCGTGGTAGGGGCGATTATGGCCACTTCAATGTTTTCTTTGTTTAATGTAACGAATAGACAAGCACAGGGGATTGCGCTTGGCACGGTTGCTCACGCGGTAGGCACGGCAAAAGCTATTCAAATGGGAGAGGATGTAGCGGCAATGGCCATATTGGGCTTATGCGTGAACGGCATATTCACTGCTGTCGCGTTACCCATTGTTTTTGGGCTGTTTGTTTAACCATTTGAAAGCAAGATAACTGGGCCGGTTTTATAAATACAGAGTTTTAAGGCAAAGCAAAGTCGGCTGGCAATATTCCCCAAAAGTGCTATTTCTTAGAGAGGCGTTTCGTATCACTATATACGGAAGATTATCTGATAATAAAAGTAGTGACCCAGCCGTTCAGTTAGCAAGCGGGAAAATCGTTACTACAGTTCATTGTAGTTGTGCCGATACAATTGAAATTGCTAAGAAATGCCAGTGGTTTCTGGTTTAAAAAGCTAGGTGGTAAAAGAACTTAATGTTTTCTGTACTCGTGTGTGACGACTCTCTGGTTGCCCGCAAGCAAGTGGCCAAGTGCCTTCCTCAAGATTGGGAAGTAGCGGTCCATTTTGCCAAACATGGGCAAGAAGCGCTGACGGCGCTGGCAGAGGGAAAAGGTGACCTTTTGCTGCTTGACCTTAATATGCCCGTTCTCGATGGGTACGGCACGCTGGAAGCAATTCAGAAGCAGGGCCTTAAGACGAAAGTTATTGTCGTATCTGGAGATATTCAACCAGAAGCTCATGACCGGGTGACTTCCTTAGGTGCCTTAGATTTCATTCGAAAGCCCGTTGACCCTAAGAAACTGGCTGAGGTGTTAGATAAGTACAATATTCTTCATGCTGAGGAAGACGATGTTGTAGAAGCGTCCCCGCTAGACCCGGATATTCGCGATTGCTACCAGGAAATTACTAACATTGCTATGGGCCAAGCGGGTGATCACCTTGCCCGTACAATGAATGTATTTGTAGAGCTGCCCATTCCTAATGTAAATCTTATTGAAGTCTCAGAGCTTCACATGATGCTTTCAGATATTGAATGCCACGAGCAGGTTACCGCGGTATGCCAAGGCTTTTTGGGGCCGGGAGTGAGCGGTGAAGCACTGTGTATTTTAAGCGATTCAAGCTTTGATGATGTGGCTAAAATACTTAATGTGGAAGGGGAAGTAGACGATCAACTTCAGTTAGAGCTCTTGATGGACGCCGCCAGCATACTTATTGGCACTTGCCTAACGGGTTTGGCGAACCAAATGGACATTAACTTCAGTCAGGGCCACCCCATAGTACTTGGCCAGCACCGCGCTATCACTGAAATTATTGCCATGAATCAAATCAAATGGAAGCGTACCTTAGCGATAGAGCTTAGCTATGGTCTAGAGGGCTACAACGTACAGTGCGACTTAATACTTTTATTTACAGAAGAGTCGATGAAGATGATGAATTCTAAACTTGCCCACTTGTTGGAGGATTTTTAATGAGCCAACATTTAGATGAGTTCCAAGAATTCCATTGGATGATGGATATGCTTCAGACGGTCGATGTGGGTATTGTTGTTTTAGATAGAAACTTTACTGTTAAAGTTTGGAATGGCTTTATGGAAAGTCACAGCGGCCTTCTGCCTAGTGAAGTAAGAGACAAGACCTTGTTCTCACTATTTCCTGCCATTAAGCAAGACTGGTTTATGAAAAAAGCGAAGCCTGTCTTCGACTTAAAAACACGCGCGTTCATGACATGGGAGCAGCGCCCCTATTTGTTCAAGTTTCCCAACTACCGGCCGATTACAGGTAGTGAGTCTTTCATGTACCAAAACATCACGCTTTCTCCACTTACATCAACTACGGGCAAAGTGGATTTTATCAGTATGATGATTTATGACATGACTGATGTGGCTGTAGGTAAAAAGCAACTTGAGGCGTTACAGGTAACCGTGTCTGAAGCCCAAGAAGCGAAAAGTTCCTATTCCTAACTGCTACATATTGCTAATCAGCAATACCATCTATATCAAGTTTTGACTCGCACTACGCTTTAACAAGTAGGTAGTGCGGCGGGAGTACGTATGCAATTCAATGTGTTTTCAATCTCAAGCTACTTTCCTCGCGCTATCGTTCGCGGATTAGTATTGTTCGCAACAGCGTTACTGCTTGCTGCTTGTGGCGGCGGAGGCGGTGACGGCGATTTAGGTGGTGATGGCGGCTCCGGCAGCGGTGACCTTGTGATAAACGCAGGCCCCGATGCGACTGTTACCGAAGGCGTCACTTACACGTTGAGTGCGCAAGTAAGCGGAGGGGATGGCACATACACCTACAATTGGAGCGCGTCGCCTTCGTTGTCTATCACTCATGAAGACACCAGCGATTCTGCTGCAAGCTTTGTTGCCCCGCTAGTTAATAACGCCACTGAATACACATTAACGGTGTCTGTTAATGACCAAAGTGGCAACACCGCGAGCGACTTTACGGTGATCACTGTGGCGCCGGTTAATATTGCACCTGAAGCGAGCATTGATGTGCCTGAGTGGGATGGGCTGCCTGCAAACACATTCCCAGGCGGTGTGGAAGTTATCTTCGACGGTACGGGAAGCAGTGATTCTGACTCAGCGTCCTCTGATGGCGATATATCCGATTACGTTTGGACACAGACATCAGGCACCAATGTTATTACGGGTGTCGACACCAACTTATCTACACTGACTATCGTCACACCTATTGCCAATGAAGAGCAACAGCTAACTTTTCAGCTTGAAGTAACAGACAGTGAAGGTGCTACTGATGTAGAAACCGTTACTATTATCGTACAATCTGAAACCGATACGCTGCCCGTAGTCAGTGCGGGAGTTTCCCAAGGCGTGTTCAGTGGTGAGGTGGTGATACTTGAAGGGGAAGCTAGCACTAGCATTCCAAGTGCCTTACCTCTTACCTACTCATGGGAGCGTAGCAATAACGTTTCATCTACAGATTCCGGCGTTACCATTCGCTCTGTTGATGACAGTGACGCGCTTTCAACCTTTGCCATTGCACCGGCAGTCACCACATCTACAGTTGTTGCCTACACGCTTACCGTGACAGACGCTAATGACAACAGCGTTGAAGACACCATAAACGTGCAAATACGTCCAATGCCAACACCGTTACTCAACGACACGGGCTTTTTGCAGCAGGCCACCAATAACGCGTTAACTGAAGCACAACAAAACGATTTTCCGGGGCAAGATGGTCAAAGAGGCGCCGACATCATTGAACAAAACGGGTTAATTGAAAAAGCGGGTCGCGGTAAAGCTGGCTTTGACTTTACCCGGTTGAATGCAAATGGTGATGAGCAAGATGCCAGTGCTGATACTTGGTCGTGTGTGCGCGATAACGTGACCGGGCTGGTGTGGGAAGTGAAAACTGACGATGGTGCGTTCCAAGATAAAGACTACACCTACTCTTGGTACAGTGAAGAAGTAAACGGCGGGTTTGAAGGTGATCAAACGGGGCTGAATGCGACCTGCTTACTGACTAGCTGTAACACGTCTGCTTATGTACAAGCCGTTAACGCACAAGGTCTATGCGGTTTTTATGACTGGCGTTTGCCTACACATGATGAACTTTTCTCATTAATGCATTTGGGTATTGCCGATGATGTGGCTATTGATGAAGATTACTTTCCTAACACTGGTGCCGTAACCAATGAACCATTGTGGTACTGGACCTCTGTACCGAGTGCAGATGGTGTAAATAGTGACGATGCGCAAAATGCATGGGCGTTAGATTTCGACTCAGGGGTAGATAACTTCCTCAATAAATCATCAGCCGCTCGCGTGCGTCTAGTAAGAGCGGGGAGATAAACATGAATAAAGTAGTCAATGTTAAAAAACGTAACAGCCACGTGCTATCTTCAATGAAAACCCTTTTTGCTTCAGCGCTTTTGGCCTGTACGTCACTGTCCACGTTCGCTCAGGAGTGTTTGTCTGATGGTCTTGAGACCACGCCAAACGATAATTTTGAAGCGGTTACCACCAGTAGTTTGTTAGATACGACAACAGATTTGGTTTGGAAGCGCTGCGCAGAAGGGCAAACATGGGATGGCTCTACATGTAGCGGCGAAGCGGTTAAGTATACGTGGCAGCAAGCGCTAGTTTTAGCCCACGAAGCAAGTAACGATGATTTGCTGGGGTGGCGTTTGCCTAACGTAAAAGAGCTAGCAACGCTCACTGAGCGAGACTGCGTTCGCCCAGCAATTAACAGCTCACTGTTCCCGGCTACACCACCGGATGACTTTTGGACATCGACGCCTTCTGCAGATGACCCCGATCGCGCGTGGGTTGTGGCATTCTTTAATGCCAGTCACTCAATCAAAGAGAAAGACCGCTTTATCTATGTACGTTTGGTTCGAACTTACACAAACGAATAAGCGGTACGCTATCGCCTCTTAGTCTTTCGTCTAGTATCGGCGCCTAAGACTTTTTATCAACAAAGCACGCTCTATAATGCGTGCTTTGTTGTTTTAGGCTAGCACGCTTTGAGTTGAGACTATCGCCAGCCTTACTTAAGCAATAGAAGAGATTCGAGCAGATAGGACATCTCGACATGTTCAACCTGATTTTTAGCACGTTAGACTCATGATGGCTTTTTATTTCGCAGTAAGCTAGCCACAATGATGGTATGAAAATGATATCGCGCCTAAAGGCAGCTTTCTTCACAATTTGTTTATTCGCTGGTCTTAGTACATCAGCGCAAGCTGAATATACTTGCAATATTGATTTTGCTTACGGTATTGCTGTTAATAACACACAGCTTAGAGTGATGGACAAAACCCGCACTGTGGTTCAAATAAACGACCGGAATCAATTGTTCATTGGCGGCCGTTGGCAAACCTTAAGCGAACAAGAGCGGCAATGGCTTGAAGAGTATTCGTCTGGGCTACACTATGTGGTGCCGAAAATGATTGTTTTGGCTACGGAAGGTGTAGACCTTGCCATTGATACCATTGAACACGTGTATTTAGGGCTAGTTGGAAGCGACCATGATAGCTATGAACGGTTAAATGCCGCAATGAAACGGGTACAAAACCGGGTTAAAGACAAGTTTAGACACGCTAGCAGTCATTATTTTATTGGGCCGGGATCGCTGGAAAGCGTTGACGAGTTTGTAGACAGTGAAATTGAAGCGCAGCTAGAAGAAGCGATTTCAACCTCGGTAGGTGGAATACTCTCTGCCATTAGCGGCATCAATACCGGGAGCGGAGAAGTGAACCAGGAAAAGGTAGCTGAAATAACCCGCCAGCTTAACAACGTGGGTGAGCACTTAGACGTTGGTGACAAAGCCACAACATTGCGCAAAAAAGCAGAGTGGTTCTGTGAGAAACTAAAACGACTTGATGTTGCCGAAGAGAAATTACGCGCCAGCATACCTGGGCTACAGCCATACAATATCATTACTCGGCATGACAAAACCGACGATTAACGTTTTGCTATGCAACATGCCCACGGAAGCACGCGAAAAACTGAAGCTTACAAAAATAGCCTTAAGAAAAAGAACCTCACGAAAAGCCTGCTAAAACGCAGGCTTTTTTAGTATTAACGCTAGGCTAAACAAAGCAAGACAAGAGCGAATTTAAATACCGACGACCTTTTGCGGTTACTTGCCAGTGGGTGTCCGTTATGGATAACAGCCCTTGATGCTGTGCATCACACAGTGCACGCTCTACTTCATCAGTTATAGCGATACCGGTAAAGTCGCTAAAATCACTGATAGGGCAGGGCTCCACCAAGCGAAAGCGGTTCATAAAGAACTCGAAGGGTAAATCGCCAGCTTCAACTTGAGATTGCGTATCCAAGTAAGGGCGGCTCATTTCCATGTAGCCCCTTGGATGCTTAACCTTAACAGTACGGTGAATAGTACCATTAGCCGCATCGGTGATTTTTCCATGGGCTCCACAGCCAATGCCTAAGTAATCACCAAAGCGCCAGTAATTTAAGTTGTGACGACACTGGTGGCCCGCTTTGGCATAGCCTGAAATTTCATACTGCTGATAGCCTGCGTTTTCTAAAAGCTTATGGCCCTGTTCCTGTATTTCCCACAAAATGTCATCGTCGGGCAATTCAGGCGGTTTCGAGTAGAAAGGCGTATTGGGTTCGATAGTCAGCTGATACCACGACAAGTGATACGGATTTAAAGCAATGCCTTGCTTTAAATCTGACATAGCATTGTCAACGCTTTGCTCGGGAAGGCCGTGCATCAGATCTAGGTTAAACGTGGGCAACCCCGCACTATGTGCTTGTTTTACCGCGTTTTCAGCTTGGCTTTCATTGTGAATGCGACCAAGCACCTTTAAATGCTTAGGCTGGAAGCTCTGTATACCAACGGAGATGCGGTTCACGCCCGCCTGATAAAAGCCGGCAAACTTTCCTGCCTCTACCGTACCTGGGTTCGCTTCCATGGTGATTTCAGCATTGTCGCTTAGGTTAACGCGCGCTTTTACCCCGTTTAAGATATCTGCCATGGCATCAGCTGAAAATAAGCTGGGTGTGCCGCCACCAATGAAAATAGTTTCAACAACGCGGTCACCAATACGCTTTGCATCAATGGCTAAATCATCAAGCAGGTGGGCCACATATTCTTTTTCGGGGAGGTCAGACTTAAGCCCGTGAGAGTTAAAGTCACAGTACGGGCACTTTTGAACGCACCAGGGAATGTGTATGTACAGGCTTAGCGGAGGATTACGCAAACGTTGCTCTCATTGTATCAAGCAAAATACTAAGGGCGTTACCCCGGTGGCTTATGCGGTTTTTCTCGGCCTTTTCCAATTCAGCAGCGGTGCAGCCGTGAGTTGGCACGTGGAACACAGGGTCGTAACCAAAACCGTCGTTACCAGAACGTGCGCTTAAAATTTCCCCTTCCCATTTACCTTGGCTAACCAGCGGTACAGGGTCGTCGGCATGACGCATGAACACTAAAGTACAGAAGAAGTGTGCCTTGCGATGAGTTTCGCCATCAAGGGAAGCTAATAGCTTGTCGATATTGGTATCATCAGTTGCATCAGCGCCAGCATAGCGTGCTGAATAGATGCCGGGTTCACCGCCTAGGGCATCCACCACCAAGCCTGAGTCGTCAGCAATAGCAGGAAGGCCGGTCACCTGTGCGGCATGGCGCGCTTTAATAATGGCATTTTCAACGAATGTGGTTCCCGTTTCCGGTACATCAGATACACCTAATTCCTTTTGCGCTACTACGTCTACACCGTAATCTGCAAATAAGGATGCAAACTCACGCACCTTGCCTTGGTTACCTGTGGCGAGAACAATTTTTTCTGGAAATTTCATTATGTACTCTTTTGAACTGACGGTGAGCTAAAGCGGAGGGAGGCGGCTGCAGGCGAAACATTGCCTCCACAAACACGCGGTAAACACATCCATGTGCGCTCCGCTGCCGCATCCCTGCGGCAGAGGGTTTGTGTCGGCAATGTTCCACCTACATCCTAGCCCACCGCATTAACTCACCTGAATGTTACTTATTTACTACCTTTGCACTCTTTACTTTTTCTTCTTAGGCTTGGCTTTCGCCTTAGTTTTATCTTTGGCCTTCACTTTTTTCTTTTTCGGGCCAATTTTAGGCGTTTTGTTTTTAGGGCGTAGCTCGTCGATAACACGGGCTTTTAAAGGCTCGCCCATGTAACGCGCTGCTTTGGTTACCATTTCAAAGTCGTGTGCTTCAACCAGTGAAATAGCCGTGCCTTTAGCGCCTGCGCGGCCGGTTCTACCAATACGGTGAACGTAAATATCGGCTTTGCGCGGCATATCAAAGTTAATAACATGACTGACGTTTGGCACGTCAATGCCACGGGCAGCTACATCAGTCGCTAACAAAATAGGGACTTCGCCACTTTTAAAGCGGGCCATAGCGGCGTTGCGTTTGTCCTGCGGCATTTCACCTTGTAACCAGCACACCTGAATATCTTGTGAAGCTAGAAAGTCTTTTAGCATTTGCAGGCGGTCACGGGTTTTTACAAATACCACCGCCGATGTTGTAGTTTCCTGCTTCAAGATATTCACCAGAAGAGCTTGCTTGTGGTTCATGTCATCAGCAAGGTGATACCACTGGTGAATTTTATTCTTCTCTTTGCGCGACGGGTTTGCTTCAACAATTTCGGGGTTATTAAGAATGTCGTGAGCGAAGGTCTTAACACCTTTACCTTCAAGGGTGGCCGAGAACAGCAGGTTCTGCTTGCGCCAGCGCGCTTCCGCCGCAATTTGGTTCACCACAGTCGAGAAGCCCATATCCAGCATACGGTCGGCTTCATCAAGAATTAAACATTCAATATCGCGACAGTCTGCCGCTTCTTTTTCAATGTGTTCAAGAAGACGGCCTGGTGTGGCGACAAGAATATCTAAGTTCTTGCTAAGCGTCTCTTTATCTGTGCCGTAGTTAATACCGCCAGTAATTACGCCACACACAAGCTGGGTGTGCTTGGTAATGGCAACCGCTTGCTCGTAAACCTGCAAAGCCAGTTCGCGGGTTGGCGTTAAGATCAAAATACGTGTCGCACCCGGCTGTTTGCGCGGGTAATCAAGTAAAAACTGGCATGCTGGCAATAAGAATGCAGCGGTTTTACCTGTACCAGTTGGCGCAGACGCTAAAATATCTCGGCCGTCTAGCGCGTGTGGGATCACCAATTCTTGAATGTTAGTTGGAGCTTCAAACCCCATATCTGCTGCTGCGTGACACAGCGCATCGTCTAATTCGAGTTCTTCGAAAGTCATAGTATAAAAAATGCTCTAAATGAATGGGGCATATTGTAGCATTGCTATACCAAAACATAGAGAAAAACTGCTGTTAAATTCGCACGTAGGAGGTAAAAACACATTCAAATACCAAGTAGTTCACCATATTTGGTACCGGTGGTTTTTAAACTATTCGCCTATCGAAGCAATGGCGTCTAATTTCGCTTGGTTCAGGGCTTCTTTTATCGCTGGGCCTTTAACGCCCGTGGCAATGATGTCTTGCACATTTACTTGGTTGGCCGCGCTCAAAGCGTTTTCTATGTGCTCCTGTTGGCGCTGCCAATCTAAGTCCTTGTAATGAGCATAAGGCGCAAAAGCCTTAAGCAACAGGGTAAAGCGCTCGCTTCTTCGCCATGCATCACAGCCATTGAATAAGGCGAGTAAGTCGGCGGGCGAGTTCTGCGTGTTTAATAGAAAATCTTTAAACTTGCAGGCAAGAATGACAATCTCACTTAGTTGATTCTGCACTTTCAGTCGATTGCATAACCGCTTCGCTTCCTCTTCATTAAGGTGAGCGAGCAGGGCAGTGAACCTTATTATGAGGGTAGTTGTGCCTGAAGAGCTGCTTTCAGGTATTTTGGTTTCAAGCGGTTTATTTTCAAGTTGCCCGCTTTTATCGAAGTTTTCTTTTGCGGCATTTTCTAGCGCTACCGCTGTTTTTAATGTGGCTATCGCCGCATCTAAATTACTTTCTAGTTCAGCAAACCAGTCATTAAGGCCATGAGCTTGGTTTAATACAGTGAAAAACACATGCGGCGTTTTCTCTAAAAGACTACGTTTTGTTTCTTGCCATACGCGCTCTGCGCTTAACGTACTTAACTCGCCGCTTTCGGCCATAGACTGCATTAGCGCCATGGTCTCATTGGCAATGGTAAACCCTAAATAAGCGTAACGAGTGGCAAAACGGGCCACGCGAAATACCCGCAGGGGGTCTTCACTGAAGGCTTCTGATACGTGGCGAAGTAGGCGGTTTTCTAAATCTTTTTTACCACCATAGGGGTCGATGAGGTTCCCCAGATTGTCTTGGGCTATCGCGTTAACGGTCAGATCTCGGCGCAGTAAGTCTTCTTCTAACGTTACCGAGCTTGACGCATCGCACACAAACCCAGTGTAGCCTTTACCTGACTTACGCTCTGTGCGAGCAAGGGCGTATTCTTCCTGAGTTTTGGGGTGCAAAAAAACAGGGAAGTCTTTGCCCACTTGGGTAAAACCTTGGCTGAGCATTTCTTGTGGGGTAGCGCCTACTACCACATAGTCGCGTTCAATCACTTTTCTATTTAACAGTGCGTCACGTACTGCGCCACCAACGAGATATACTTGCATGCTCTTCCAACGATTTTTTTAGTCAGTAATACTTTTTAGATTGGGGATGCATCAACTTTTGGCGTGTAACGAAAATAAACATTCCCCACGTAATAGTGGCGCAGTATAGCAATGTTACAAATAAAATTCGTAGCCACGTTGTTATGCGCTTTCACTTACAGGTTGCGTCTGGTAGTTTAATCCACGTCAAAAACAAAACAAATAGGCGCTTCAGCAACCATGTATTTGAATTATTTCGGGTTAAATGACAATCCTTTTTCGATTGCGCCCAACCCCGATTATTTGTATATGAGCCCACGACACAAAGAGGCGTTGGCTCATTTAACATTTGGACTCAGGGAAAGTGGTGGTTTTGTAATGCTCACAGGAGAGGTGGGGACAGGAAAAACCACGGTTTCAAGAAAGCTGTTGCAGCAGCTGCCGGACAATACCCAAGTCGCCATGATCCTAAACCCAACGCTATCTGCATTAGAGCTATTAGCCACAGTATGCGACGAATTGGGTTTGGCATATAACTCCGACAAAGCCAGCTTAAAATACTTCACCGATTTAATTTTGTCGAAATTAGCGGAAAACCATCAGGCGGGTATCAATACAGTGTTAATGGTTGATGAAGCTCAACACTTATTGCCTGAAGTATTAGAGCAGCTGCGCTTATTAACCAATTTAGAAACCAACCGTGAAAAACTGTTAAAAGTGGTGCTAATTGGCCAGCCCGAGCTACAGCAATTGTTAAAGCGTAACGAGTTGCGCCAGTTGGCCCAACGTATCACTGCCCGTTATCACTTACTTCCTTTAACCGCGCCAGAGGTAAGCGCGTATATTGCGCATCGCTTAAGTGTTGCAGAAGGGGACATCAGCATATTCAGTAAGTCTACGCTGCGCGCAGTGCATCAAATTACTGGCGGGATCCCAAGGGTAATCAATTTGCTTTGCGACCGCGCCTTAACGCTATCGTTTACCAAGCAGCATGCTGTGGTTCAAAAGCCCATTTTCTTGGCAGCAGCAGAGCAAATATTGGGCGAAGACGTAGTGAGCCAGCGTGTGCAAAGTCAGCGAAAGTGGTACTTGGTATCCGCCTTTTTCGTCGCCGTTGTGTGTGGTTACGGGGTGGGGAGTTTGTATGTCTAATATCGTAGCCATTGAAAACGTAAAGCCCGGTATGGTGATAGTACAAATACTTAAGCAAAACGGGCCGGTAAAAATTCGAAAATCAGGCTTGGTGACCAGTGATGCTATGGTTCAAGGGTTGTCAGAAATGGGCGTGCAAGAGGTTGAAATAGACCCAGACCAAACGGTGGAGATTGCGCCTGCGGTGCATCATAGAACCCAAACTCAAGCCTTATTGCGAGGCGAGCACGATACGACAGCCAAATTTGATAAGTCGCTTAATGAGCAGTTTAATCGCAGTTTATTCTTACCCACGGTAGAAGGGTTACCATCCGCATGGAAGCTCTATACTAAGCAGATTGCATTATTTGCAGTGGTCATTATTGTCGGTTTGGGTATAGGCTTTTGTGCTGCAACAATCGAACGCTGGTGGCCCATAGTAACTTCACACACCGCCAAGCTTGAAAGCTCGCCTGCTGCTGAAACGAAAAACAGTACAACGGATAATGAAAATAACGAGGGAACACCGAGCCTACATGCAGCGCAAAATAGAGAAGAGCTAAAACAGGCTTCGGTAAAGGGGGCCTCAGAAAGCGACACGACTTCTCAAACTACACAGGGTAACGTGGGGCAGAATAATTCACAGGGGGATTCTGCTGGCTCTCAACCTATTAGTCCGTCGGGAACAAGCGGCTCTGTTGGTCAAACCGGTGGTGCTAGCAGTCAAGCGGATGGCCTTAACGCAGAAGTACAACAACCTCTAGCTAACCCAGTAGCCCAAAGCGAGAGCGAGAGAGGCAGCGTTGATGTAAATGGAAAGGAGGCGGCGCAATCACAGCCCACCTTAGGTGGTGACACAGCACAAGAATACGAAGGAAAGGTCCTCAACGAGGATACATCGAATTCTGATGTATCGGTATCACCCGAACTCATGGCTCGCTTTAACGCAGCGGTTGAAGCCCTTGATACTAAAGCCCAAGATAATGAGCGACCTGATGAGAATGTGCTAACGGTGAAAGATGATATTCCCAGAGTCGATCAGCTTCCCGTTCGCTTACTTACGCGGCTTCCTACAATGAACTTTAGTGCCCATATGTACGCGTCTCGCACGGCTGATCGGTGGGTCAGGGTAAACGGGCGGCAACTAGGTGAAGGCGATTGGATTGCCGATAAGGTGCAAATTATTAATATAGAAGCGCAGCGGGTAGTGCTTTCATTTGAAGATGAATTGTTTACCATGGCGGCGTTGACTGACTGGTAAAGACCTGCCACTTAAATGTGACGTATCTTTTATGCGCATTTACTTACGCGAGAAATTAAAAAGGTCCAGCGCGGGGTGAGCTTTAAAAGTAGCACGCATTTCAAAATGACGAATTAGGCCTGACGGCGATATTAAATCGGACTCAGGCCTATTAGTGTTAGCTTAAAGTGGCATTTGGTTAACGAAAACGTCTTTAAAAAACTTAGGCAGGTTTAAACTGAACTCTTCTGGTTTAACGCCTGAGACAATTTCATCATCGTACAGACTAAGATCAACACGTTTCACTTCGTTGAAGTGTTGAGATGTAACGCTGTAAAAGGTCATAACATGCGGGCTTACCGGGTCTTTGGGGTTTAGTTTACTTACTATGCCTAGCTTGCCGCTTTTAAGCCTAACCAGTGAACCTACAGGGTGTACGCCAATACACTGTATGAATTGCTTCACCAATTCCTGATCTAAATTTTCAGTAGCAGTTAAACGCTTCAAAGCCTGGGTTGGCGTAATACTGTTTTTGTGCGGACGGTTCGATGTCATAGCGTCATACGCATCAACAATGGCGGCAATGCGAGCAAACTCAGATATTTCGTCGCCCACTAATCCTTTGGGATAGCCGCTGCCGTCAACCCGTTCATGGTGCTGTTCAATAATACACAGTGAGAGGTCGGAAATGTCACCGCACTGAGCGACCAAATCAGCACCTATTTCCACGTGTGTTTTCATTACATCCCAGTCGTTTTGAGAAAACTGCTCCGTATTATTACGAATTTCTTCTGGTTGCGAAGACATGCCAATATCCATCAGCAGAGCGCCTAAACTAACTTGTTCAATGGTGTCTCTGTCGAAGCCAAGAAACTCACAAAAGATACCGCTGAGCACGCTGCAGTTTATACTGTGCTCAAGCAAGTAATGGTCTGTATCTTTGATCATAGTCAGACAGCTAAGCGCATCTTTATTATCAAAAACGCTTTCTATTAAACTTTGCGATAGGGATTCCACTGGGGACAAATCTTTTGCCCCACCATTTTTCAATGACTTTAAAAAGCGGCTTTGGATAGAGAGAGCGCTGTCGTATAAGTCGTTAGCTTCATTAATAGAGTCACGGCCTACAGGCTTCACGGTAGGTTTTTCGGGAGCTGTTTCAGGTTTGACGGGCGCTTTTTCTGCCTTAGGAAGTTTAGATTTGGCAAGGTCAACTTCAACAACCAGAATGCCTTTTGAATTAAGGCTATCAATGATGGCTTGGGTTTTCACAATGCCTTTAGAGCGCATTTTCAATGAGCCCGTTTGTTCAAGTACTTGATTGACGTACATCCCTGGCTGCAAATCATCAATGGGTACCTGTTTTAGCATTATCTCTCCTGTGGAACGTGTTGCCGCATATTCAACTACAATAAAGGCGAATAGTACGATATTCCAATAGAAAAAGTGAGCGGTTTATTAACCTTTAGTATAAAGCTACATTTTTTTAATCTAATCGTTGCTTCGTGTATCTGGACAATAGGACAGTGATTTGTTCTCTGTATAGAAGACGTTGGTTCGTGTATTACGTCTATTTTGCAGTAGAGGAAAGCAGGTGAATGCTACTTGGTAATAGCATTCACCTGGGTATGGGGTAAGCAGTTAATGCCTACAACCAAGAAGGCTGCTTATTTTCAAACGCTTCTATTTTGCTTGTAAGCTCTAGTGTTTGCCCAATGGCATCTAACCCTTTTATTAGGTTATTTTTGTGATGCTCTGCAATATCAAAGCTAAAGCTCGTATCGTTAAAACTTACGGTTTGCGCTGGAAGATCCACAGTAATCTCGGTTGTTGGATCTGCTTTCACTGCAGCAAATAATGCGTCCATTTGTTCGCTAGACAATGCAACAGGTACTAGCTGGTTGTTAATACAGTTACCGTAGAATATATCCGCAAAGCTGGTGGCGATAACGGTTTTAAAGCCAAAGTCAGCCAGTGCCCACGGGGCGTGTTCACGACTTGAACCACAGCCAAAGTTTTCGCGCGCTAGCAACAAGCTTGCGCCTTCATGCTCTGCCTTGTTGAGTGAAAACTCAGGGTTTGGCTCTTTTTCTTCCAGGTCCAAATAGCGCCAGTCGTGAAACAAGTGCTTGCCATAGCCTGCACGGGTTACGCCGGTAAGAAACTGCTTTGGAATGATTTGGTCGGTATCGACATTGGCCTGATCAAGTGGCGCAGCAATGCCAGTGTGTTGTGTAAAACCTTGTTCAGACATAACTTACTCCTGATAATCTCTAACGTCAGCAAAACGGCCAGTGATAGCCGCGGCCGCAGCCATTGCTGGGCTAACCAAATGGGTGCGCGCTCCACGCCCTTGGCGACCTTCGAAGTTGCGGTTACTGGTAGAGGCACATCTATCGCCTGCTACTAGTTTGTCGTCGTTCATACCAAGGCACATTGAGCAGCCCGGTAAGCGCCATTCAAAGCCAGCGTCAGTAAATATCTTATCTAGGCCTTCCGCTTCTGCTTGGCGTTTAACCGCGCCCGAACCCGGTACGACAATTGCGGTAACGGAATCGGCGACTTTGCCGCGTTTAGCAACTTGTGCCGCTGCGCGCATGTCTTCTATACGTCCGTTGGTACAAGAGCCAATGAATACGTGGTTTACTGGGATATCAGCAAGCTTTTCGCCTGGCTTTAAGCCCATGTACTCCAGCGCTTTTACCGCGCTTTCTTTTTCAATTGGATCGCTGAAATCTTCAGGGGCTGGTACTGGTGTGTTTACGCCAATAACCTGGCCTGGGTTTGTACCCCAAGTAACCTGTGGAGCAATATCTGCCGCTTCAAGTTCAACCACAGTATCAAACTTGGCGCCTTCTTCAGTGTAGAGCGTTTTCCAGTAGGCTACCGCATCTTCCCAGTCTTGGCCTTTTGGTGCGTATTCGCGACCCTCAAGGTAGGCAAAGGTTTTCTCATCTGGCGCAACTAGCCCTGCCTTGGCACCCGCTTCAATACTCATGTTGCACACAGTCATGCGCTCTTCCATGCTTAAACCGCGAATCGCTTCACCCGCGTATTCAATAACATGACCGGTTGCGCCAGCGTGGCCAATTTTGCCAATAATGGCAAGAATGATGTCTTTTGCGGTAATGCCAACGGGTAGTTTACCGTTTACATTAATCAGCATGCTTTTCGCACGGCTTTGCTTAAGGGTTTGCGTAGCCAGTACATGCTCGACTTGAGACGTACCAATACCGAAAGCAAGCGCACCAAATGCGCCGTGGGTAGCGGTATGTGAATCACCGCACACTACTGTCATGCCGGGTTGAATTAAGCCAAGTTCCGGCCCCATAACATGCACAATGCCTTGCTTTTGGTGGCCAACAGGAAAAAGCTGAATATTATGCTCTTCACAGTTTTTAGCCAAGGTTTGAAGCTGCAGCGCGTTAGCCGGGCCGCACGCATCAATTGCCAATGAACGGGTTGATATACTGTGATCCATAGTGCCAACAGTACGATCTGGACGACGTACTTTGCGGCCCTTTTCGTTTAAGCCCGCGAATGCCTGCGGCGACGTCACTTCGTGAATTAAATGACGGTCGATATAAATTAAGCTGTCTTCACCGATTTGGTCGATAATGTGCGCTTGCCACACTTTGTCATATAAGGTCTTGGCCATGAGGTTCTTTTACTCCTGCGCCATTAATTGTTTTACAATTTCATCGCCTACTTGCGATGTGCTTGCTGCATTTTCACGTTGTTCAGCAGGGAGTAACTCGCCTGTCAGTACACCTGCTTCTAAAGTGGCTACTACCGCTTTTTCAATCGCATCTGCAGCGTCGCCTAAGTTCATGCTAAAACGCAGCATCATAGCGGCTGATAAAATTTGTGCGATAGGGTTAGCGATACCCTGACCTGCGATATCGGGGGCTGAACCGCCTGCAGGTTCATAAAGGCCAAAGCCATCTTCGTTCATACTTGCCGACGGTAACAAGCCCATAGAGCCGGTCATCATGGCGCATTCGTCAGAAACGATATCGCCAAACAGGTTAGAGCATAGCATCACGTCGAACTGAGCCGGGTTCTTCATAATTTGCATAGTCGCGTTATCAATGTAGATATGATCAAGCTCTACGTCTGGGTAGTCTTTTGCTACTTCTTCGGCAATCTCGCGCCATAAACGGCTTGTGACCAATACGTTTGCTTTATCTACAGAGGTTACTTTACCGCGACGCTTTTGCGCTGCTTCAAACGCTGCAATAGCAATACGGCGAATTTCCCGTTTGCTGTAGCGCATGGTGTCATAAGCGAATTCCTCTTCGCCTTCACCTTCTCGACCTTTTGGCTGGCCAAAGTAAATACCGCTAGTCAGTTCGCGCACAACTAAAACATCTACCCCTGACTTAGCAATGTCTTCGCGTAGCGGCGACAGGCTTTCAAGACCAGGATAAATGCGTGCAGGGCGAAGATTACTGAACAGGTCAAAGTGGCTGCGAAGGGTAAGCAACGCAGCACGTTCTGGGCGCTGCTCTAACGGTAATGTATCCCATTTAGGGCCGCCGATACTGCCAAACAAAATCGCATCGGCTTGTTCGCAGCCTAGCAAAGTTTTAGAAGGCAGGGCTTCACCTTCAGTATCAATGGCATAGCCACCCACAGGGTATGCAGTTCGGTTTAGGCTAACGTTAAACTTCTTTTCGACTGCATCTAAAACCTTATTGGCTTCCTGCATAACTTCTGGGCCGATACCGTCTCCGGCTAGTACGGCAATTGAATACTGGCTCATTTATACTCCCGCAACGCGTTCTTGTTGATTTTTTTGCTGATCGATTTGATCGGCTAAATAAGTGTTGTTTAATACAAAGATCAAGGCTTTAACGCCGGCTTCTACAATATCTGTAGCAAGGCCAATACCATGGAAGCGGCGGCCTTTATAAGTGGCGATAACGCTTACTTGTGCAAGGGCGTCTGCACCTTCACCTTTTGAATCTAGTTTGAAGTCCACAACTTCTAAATCTTCATGCCCTAGTATAGACATAATCGCTTTATAAGCCGCATCTACAGGGCCGTTGCCAGTACTAGACTGGGTAATTTCTTCATTGCCCACTTTCATTTTCACCGTGGCGCTTGGAATGATTTCACGGCCTGAATTCGCTTGAAGATAAAGCAATTGGAAGTGAGCTTGGTCGTGTTTTTGTTTATCAAAGAATAACAAGGCTTCAAGGTCGTAATCGTAAACTTGCCCTTTTTTATCCGCTAACTTCAAGAATGCGTCATAAACCGCTTCTAAATCATAGTCTTCAGCTTTATAACCCAGTTCGGTTAAACGGTGTTTAATTACATGGCGGCCAGATCGCGACGTTAGGTTTAGGTTGTTTTTATTAATGCCCACACTTTCTGGGGTCATAATTTCATAAGTGTTTTGCGCTTTTAAGACGCCGTCTTGGTGAATACCAGACGAGTGACTAAATGCGTTAGCGCCGACAATGGCTTTGTTTGCCTGGACGGGCATATTACAAAGCTGACTAACTAACTTAGAAGAACGCGAAATTTCAGAAGAATTGATATTGGTTTCAAAGCCCAACATGTTCTTACGAGTTTGTAAGATCATGGCAATTTCTTCTAGCGACGCATTACCCGCACGCTCACCAATACCATTAATAGTACACTCTATCTGCCTAGCGCCTTGCTCGACGGCCGCAAGGGAGTTTGCAACGGCTAAACCCAAATCGTTGTGGCAATGTACCGAAATGGTCGCTTTATCGATATTCGGAACGCGATTGAACAGTTGCTGAATAATGCCGCCAAACTCAGTTGGCGTGGTGTAGCCTACGGTATCAGGAATATTGACGGTAGTTGCGCCGGCGTTGATTGCTGCCTCTACCATACGACATAGGTAATCGATATGAGTACGGCCCGCATCTTCACACGAAAACTCCACGTCGTCTGTGTACTTGCGCGCATGTTTTACGGCAGCTACTGCCATATCCACAATTTCATCTTGAGACTTGCGAAGCTTGGCGCCCACGTGAATTTCAGAGGTGGCGATAAAGGTGTGTATACGAAACTGTTCGGCAACGCTCAACGCTTGTCCACAGGCATCAATGTCGCCTGGAAGCGCCCGAGATAAACCACAAACGATAGAGTTTTTCACTTCTTTTGCAATCATTTGAACTGATTGAAAATCACCGGGTGAAGATACAGGGAAACCAGCTTCGATAATATCAACGCCTAACCGTTCGAGCGCCAGCGCAATCTGTAGTTTTTCTTTGGCACTTAGGCTTGCAGGTAAGGCCTGCTCACCGTCTCGCAATGTGGTATCAAAGATTTTCACTTGATTTGTCATGACGCTCTCTCAGTTAAATAGTTAAAAAAAAACCCGTGCTTGGCACGGGTTTTTGTGAATTTGAATCGCTGGTCGCAATCTACCCGTGCAGTCTGGCTGCCATAAGGAGTAGAGATAGAAGAAGAAAACGAATACGCATTTGCTGTTGTTTCTTTGCTGACCAAGTTGATAGCGACAATGTACCATGTGGCATGAAGAGGTCAACCATTGTTTACGATAATGAGTATATTTTTCGTGTATAAAAGCTATCTTTTAATTATTTAGGATATTTATCCTAACCAGGATTTAAGTGAAAGGTGATTTTAAGGTAGAGAGCTTAGGGTCTTAGAGATTTTGTTGCTTTTTTCTCTTTAGGTAGGATGTTTCTACTAAAAAATATAAAATTTCGGTTTTCGGTATTTTGAGTTTTTATTCTCAATTAGTGCATATTTATTGGTCTTTTGGATTTAACGTGAAATTCTTCCAGTTTAATTGCGTCGACAAGCGCATTTCGCGAAGGGTTAATGCACGAGGTGAACGCTTTGACTTAAAGCTCCACGCGTGGCCACAGCAAGCTGCGGTTACTATAGCCTTTGAAGGCCGCAGTAATATTTTACGCTCCACAGAAAGCGCCGTTGAAGCAGAGTCATCGTCTGGCTGTGTAGTGGAGTGAATACATTCACCTGTATTAGCAAACCATCCATTCTTGTTTAAATGTAGCTGCGTATTGTCTTGATTAACCATATCAATAGAATCGAGTTCAATGTGCGTACCTTCAATATTTAAAACCAGAACGGGGACAACAAGGCCGTACTTAGCATTTTTTCGATACCAGGACTCCCGTTTTTCTGAATCATCTAAATGATTAATACCGGGGCATTTGGCCGATTGCTTGGCATACCAACTACCATTGTGTGTATCTACTCTTAGCGGCGATGGGTTAGATAAAGCCTCGTTATTTACCATATGTCGAGCAATGGCTTTAACGTGATAGGGAAGGCCGCCCATTCGACGCTTAAGTAAAGAAAGGTTCGTTATTTGACTGTGTGCGAGAGAGATAACTTCCCTTTCGTACAAGGCAGTACATATTTCATTAAATTGAGGATGGCTTCCACCAAGTTCACCAGCGTCACTAAAAAAGCCAACTTGAGTGTTGGTAGTAGAGTGAGAAAGTTCGTCGCCTGGAGCCATTAGGGTTATCAAATGCCTGTCTAGAGTCATTTAACACTACCAAGATTCAGCGCTTGATGCTACACGGTTTAACTAAACAGCGTGAAAAACAGACAAAAAAAGCCGCTACATTAAGCGGCCTTTCATCATTTTAACAGGGGTAACTTACTGGCCTTTGATTTCGCTACGGCCTTTGTAAGTTGCTGCGTCACCTAGTGCTTCCTCAATGCGAAGAAGTTGGTTGTACTTAGCAACACGGTCAGAACGACATAGTGAACCCGTCTTGATTTGGCCAGCCGCTGTACCTACTGCAAGGTCAGCAATGGTGGCGTCTTCTGTTTCACCAGAACGGTGAGAGATAACCGCTGTAAAGCCAGCGTCTTTCGCCATTTTAATTGCGTTAAGGGTTTCAGTTAGTGAACCGATTTGGTTGAACTTGATAAGGATTGAGTTGCCAATGCCGTTATCAATACCGCGTTTAAGGATTTTGGTGTTAGTTACAAACAAGTCGTCGCCAACTAGCTGTACTTTGTCACCAATCTTCTTAGTTAGGCTTGCCCAGCCGTCCCAGTCGCTTTCGTCTAGGCCGTCTTCAATAGATACAATTGGGTACTGTGCAGAAAGGTCAGCAAGGTAGTCGCCAAACGCTTCTGAATCGAAGCTTTTGTCTTCGCCAGATAGAACGTATTTGCCTTCTTTGTAGAATTCAGACGCCGCACAGTCTAGTGCAAGTGTGATGTCTTCATTCATTTTATAGCCAGCGTTTTCAACGGCTTCAACGATAACAGCAAGTGCTTCAGCGTTTGAGCTAAGGTTAGGGGCAAAACCACCTTCGTCACCAACCGCTGTGTTTAGACCTTTGGCAGAAAGTACTTTCTTAAGTGCGTGGAAAATTTCCGCGCCCATACGTAAAGCTTCTTTAAAGCTCTTCGCGCCTACTGGCTGAACCATGAACTCTTGAATGTCTACGTTGTTGTCAGCGTGCTCACCACCGTTGATGATGTTCATCATAGGAACAGGCATTGAGTACTGACCAGATGTGCCGTTTAGGTCTGCAATGTGCTCGTAAAGTGCTACGCCTTTTTCAGCCGCTGCCGCTTTTGCTACAGCAAGAGAAACCGCAAGGATCGCGTTCGCGCCCAGTGTTTCTTTGTTTTCTGTGCCATCAAGGTCAATCATGATGCCGTCGATATCAGCTTGTGCTAGTGCGTCTTTGCCTAGTAATGCTGGTGAAATGGTATCGTTAATCGCTGCAACGGCTTTTGTTACGCCTTTACCTAGGTAACGAGACTTGTCGCCGTCGCGTAGTTCTAGTGCTTCGCGGCTACCAGTAGAGGCACCTGATGGTGCAGCAGCACGGCCCATTGCGCCTGATTCTAAGTATACATCTGCTTCTACAGTAGGATTTCCGCGTGAATCTAAGATTTCGCGTCCGATAATGCGACTAATTTTCGCCATGTTTTTTCCTCAACAATGTAATGGGGCGCAACAGGAGAGAGCGCCCCTTTTATTAGAAATTAGTGATTTTCTTTCTGGTACTTTCCTGCCGCAGCAACGAAACCAGTAAATAAAGGGTGTCCATCCCGAGGCGTTGATGTGAACTCAGGGTGGAATTGGCCCGCAATGAACCAAGGATGATCAGGGATTTCCACTACTTCTACAAGTCGCTTGTCAGTGGACAAACCACTTACTTTCAATCCTGCTGCTTCAATTTGATCGCGAAGATTATTGTTCACTTCGTAACGGTGACGGTGGCGCTCATAAATCTCAGCGTTGCCGTACATCTCGTGTACTTTTGTCCCTTCAATAAGGTGGCAAAGCTGGCTACCTAAACGCATTGTACCGCCAAGGTCTGATGTTTCAGTGCGCACTTCGGTCGTACCCGCAGCGTCTAACCACTCGGTAATAAGGCCAACAACTGGGTAAGGTGTTTCAGGGTCGAACTCTGTGCTGTTCGCTTTTTCCATGCCGGCAACGTTACGTGCGTATTCGATAAGCGCTACCTGCATACCCAAACAAATACCTAAGTATGGCACCTTGTTTTCGCGCGCATAGCGGGCTGCCGCAACTTTACCTTCAATACCGCGCTCACCAAAGCCGCCAGGCACTAAGATAGCATCTAACTGCTCTAAAATTTGTGTGCCTTTGCTTTCCACATCTTGTGAGTCAATGTGATGGATATTCACAGTAAGACGGTTTTTAAGGCCGGCGTGTTTAAGCGCTTCATTAACTGATTTATAAGCATCAGGCAGTTCAACGTATTTCCCAATCATGCCGATATTAACTTCAGCGGTAGGGTTAGATTCTGCGTAAAGTACCTGTTCCCACTCAGACAAGTCGGCTTCGTTACATTCAAGACCGAAGCGGTCTACAACCAGCTGATCCATACCCTGAGCTTTAAGTGCGGCAGGAATACGGTAAATACTGTCTACGTCTTTTAATGAAATAACGGCTTTATCAGCAACGTTAGTGAACAGCGCAATTTTAGAGCGTTCACTGGCTGGCAATGCACCGACAGAACGGCACACTAAAATGTCTGGCTGAATACCAATAGAGCGAAGCTCTTTTACCGAGTGCTGCGTTGGCTTGGTTTTAACTTCGCCCGATGCAGGCATGTAAGGCACAAGTGTTAAGTGCATGAACATAGCGCGTTCACGGCCCACTTCAGTACCAAGCTGACGAATAGCTTCTAAGAAAGGTTGTGACTCGATGTCACCTACGGTTCCGCCCACTTCAACAATTGCCACATCATGACCTTCAGCACCTTCGATAACGCGGCGCTTAATTTCATTGGTAATGTGAGGGATAACCTGAATGGTTGCACCTAAGTAATCACCGCGACGCTCACGCTTCAGTACTTCTTCATATACCCGGCCGGTTGTGAAGTTGTTGCGCTTGGTCATACGGGTGCGAATAAAACGCTCATAGTGACCAAGATCAAGGTCGGTCTCTGCGCCGTCATCGGTAACAAATACTTCACCATGCTGGATGGGGCTCATTGTGCCCGGGTCGACATTGATGTAAGGGTCGAGTTTTAACATGGTTACGGTGAGACCGCGAGCTTCCAGAATTGCGGCTAATGATGCTGCAGCAATACCTTTACCTAGCGATGAAACTACACCACCTGTGACGAAAATATAATTTGTCATGCGAAACCTAGAACGTTTGGGTTGTATGGTAAATATAGGCTGAGTTTAGAACAAAACCAGCTACACTTTGGACGGGGCGATAGTATACGCAAATTCATGTGGGCAGACAATCAATTTGCCCACATGATGCGCAATTTTACGATTGACTTAAGCGTTTAAGGGTGTAGATGAGGTCGAGCGCTTGGCGAGGAGATAGCTCATCGGGCGATAAGTTTTCAAGCGCTTCCACCACGGGGTGCGGTTTGTCTGGAAAAAGCATTTCTGCTTGTCCTTTCGCATTTGAACTGTTGTCAATTTTTCTGGAGGTGTTGCTTTGCGCTTGCGAAGTGTCACTGCCCCTTGATTCATCACTGGTCATGACGTGTGATGATTCTAAAATAGCGAGCTTTTGCTGAGCGGCTTTAATCACAGGTTTTGGTACACCAGCAAGTTGTGCAACCTGTAAACCAAAGCTCTTGTTCGCGGCGCCTTCAGATACGGTATGCATAAAGCGAATGGTGTCTTCAAACTCCATCGCATTAAGATGCACGTTCACAACGCCCGCTTGCGTTTCGGGTAGCTCGGTCAGCTCAAAATAGTGGGTCGCAAAAAGGGTGTAGGCGTTGAGTTGCTTCGCGAGGTAGCTCGCGCAAGCCCATGCCAGCGATAAGCCATCGTAGGTGCTGGTACCACGGCCAATTTCATCCATTAACACCAGTGAGTTTTCAGTCGCGTTATTAAGAATATTTGCCGTTTCGGTCATTTCAACCATGAAGGTTGAGCGGCCAGAGGCCAGGTCATCTGATGCGCCAATCCGGGTGAATATGCGATCCAGCTTGCCGATGTGGGCGTTTTCAGCAGGCACATAACTGCCGATGCAGGCCAATAAAGCAATAAGCGCTGTTTGACGCATGTAGGTCGATTTACCGCCCATGTTTGGGCCGGTAATAACGAGCATACGGCGCTCAGTATCCAGTTGCAGTGGGTTGGCAATGAAGGGGTCTTTCATCACGTTCTCAACCACAGGGTGGCGACCGGCATCATAAGTAAGCGCACATTCTTGGCTCAATTTTGGCCGATGCCAATCGAGCGATACCGCGCGTTCGGCAAAACAGCACAGCACGTCAAGCTTGGCAAGCGCTGCGGCGGTTTCAATTAACTTGTTGAGGTATGGCGCAAAATTGTCAAACAAGGCTTCATAAAGCTGTTTTTCAAGGGCAAGTGCAGCCCCTTGGCTACTTAGCACTTTGTCCTCGTGTTCTTTAAGCTCAGGCGTAATATAACGTTCGGTGTTCTTAAGGGTCTGTCTTCGAATGTATTCGGCGGGGGCCAAAGCGCTGTTAGCACGACTAATTTCAATGAAGAAACCGTGCACTTTGTTATAGCCCACTTTTAGCGTAGAAATGCCTGTGCGTTCACGCTCACGTTGCTCCATCGCATCTAAGTAGTCGGTAGCACCTTGTGATAGTTTGCGCAGTTCATCCAGTTCAGCATTATAGCCTTCGGCAATTACGCCACCATCGCGTATAACAACTGGTGGATTATCGATTATAGCGCTGTTTAACAGGGCTTGAAGCTCAGGGTAAGTGCCAATGGTTTCGCCAATACTTCTAATTTGTCCTGTGTCAAAACGGGCAAGAGCATCTTGCAAATCAGGCAGTGCATTAAACGCATTTTTTAAACGTGCAAAATCCCGAGGGCGCGCCGAGCGAAGGGCTAAACGCGCCATAATACGCTCTATGTCGCCAATGTGTTTTAGCGCATTGCGGATATCTTCAGGATCGTCATTAATAAAGGTGTCTATTGCGTCTAAGCGGCTTTGGAGCTCATGCTGGTCGGTCAGCGGCGAGTGAATGATTCGCTGTAACATACGACTGCCCATGGCCGTGGTGGTAGTGTCCATTACGCTGAACAGGGTATTTTCCTGACCGCCAGACAAATTATGGGTAAGTTCCAGGTTTCTGCGCGTTGCGGCATCAAGCTGAACACGGCTGTCTTGCTGTTCAGTCTGAATGCGGCGAATGTGGGGCAGGGCAGTGCGCTGGGTATCTTTTACATATTGTAAAACACAACCTGCTGCGCCTAATCCTTTAGTGACGCCTTTTATACCAAAGCCATCTAATGTTTTAGTTTCAAACTGGGCGTTAAGCTGTTCATTTGCAGTATCTACGTCGAATTCCCACTCGGGACGCCTGCGTAGCCCTTTGCGATTTTCAACAAGAGACAGGCTTTCAAAGCCTTCAGGGTAAAGTAACTCAGCCGGGTTAATGCGCTGAATTTCAGCCAGTAAGCTTTCATCACTATCGCACTCGAACACCACAAAGCGACCGCTAGTTACATCTAATGTGGCTAACCCATAATGCATGCTATGGCCGCACACAGCGGCAAGAATATTGTCGCGACGCTCTTCTAATAAAGCTTCGTCGGTTACAGTGCCCGGCGTAACAATGCGCTGTACGGCACGCTCAACGGGGCCTTTGCTCGTCGCTGGGTCGCCAACTTGTTCACAAATGGCAACCGACTCCCCCATTTTTACTAAACGCGATAGGTAGCTTTCTACCGCATGATAAGGCACGCCTGCCATGGGAATGGGCTCGCCACCCGATTTACCTCGCGCCGTAAGCGAAATGTCCAGTAATTCAGCAGCTTTTTTGGCATCGTCATAAAATAACTCGTAAAAATCGCCCATGCGATAAAAAAGTAGAATATTCGGATGTTGCGCCTTTATGCTTAAATATTGGCGCATCATAGGAGTATGTGATTCCAAAAAATGCCTCTGCGAATTTGTTGCTGGGTTTAATGCCTGTTGAAGGGAATAAATGATAAACTCACCCTCTTTAAGATCAAGCGCAGATCTTATGAATAACAGATCTGGTGAATAACAACAGGTGTAACTAGGTATCTCTAAAATGAACGGGACATTTTCAACTGATTCGACAGTAAACGCCACCCCTTTAAGGCTTGATAGTGCATTATCTGCTCAAATTCAGGTATTGGGCGATGCACTTCGAGCAAAAGGTTGGAGTGTGTCTAGCGCAGAGTCCTGTACGGGCGGAGGTATAGCCTTTGCTTTTACCAGTGTATCGGGCAGCTCGGATTGGTTTAATCAATCATGGGTAACCTACTCAAACAGTGCTAAACAAAGCCGATTGGGCGTTACCGAGCAAACGCTAGTAGAGTATGGCGCCGTATCTCAGCAAACGGTAAAAGAAATGGCGGACGGAGTACGCCGCAATAGTGGTGCGCAACTCGTTGTTACTGTAAGCGGGATTGCTGGCCCAAATGGTGGCAGTGAAGAAAAGCCGGTGGGTACTGTATGGTTCGGTTTTTTATGTGGCGAAAAAGCGGAACAAATTAAACAAGTATTTAGCGGTGACAGAGATGAAGTTCGCCATCACGCGATCGCTTTTGCTATTTCTCACTTAGTAAAATTGTTGAGTGAAAATTAAAAACACGGGTTGAAACTGTATGCTTGTACAGTATAGAATGTGATCATTATTTGATACCGTCATTAAATGAATAGGCGATGTCAAAACAGAATTTAACCGCAAATCCTAGAGGATACATACGTGGACGATAACAAATCAAAAGCTTTAACCGCCGCAGTAGGCCAAATTGAAAAGCAATTTGGTAAAGGCGCTATCATGCGCTTAGGCGACAACCAAGCCATGGATATTGAAGCAATTTCTACTGGCTCACTAACCATTGATATCGCTCTAGGCATAGGCGGTTTACCGTGTGGTCGTGTTGTAGAAATTTACGGCCCTGAATCATCAGGTAAAACCACGCTAACTCTTCAAGTTATCGCTGAAGCGCAGAAAAATGGTAAAACCTGTGCGTTCGTTGACGCTGAACACGCGCTAGACCCTGTATACGCCGAAAAGTTAGGCGTAAACATTGACGAGCTATTGGTATCCCAGCCTGACACTGGTGAGCAAGCGTTAGAAATTTGCGACATGTTAGTTCGCTCTGGTGCCGTAGACGTCGTTATTGTTGACTCGGTTGCTGCACTTACACCAAAAGCCGAAATTGAAGGTGACATGGGTGATTCTCACGTTGGTCTTCAGGCCCGCTTGATGTCACAGGCGCTGCGTAAGCTTACGGCAAACATTAAGCGTTCAAACACCCTTTGTATCTTCATTAACCAAATTCGTATGAAGATTGGTGTAATGTTTGGTAACCCAGAAACGACAACGGGTGGTAACGCGCTTAAGTTCTACTCTTCTGTTCGTCTAGACATTCGCCGTATTGGTGCAGTTAAAGAAGGCGATGAGGTAGTGGGTAACGAAACCCGCGTGAAGGTCGTGAAAAACAAGGTTGCGCCACCGTTCAAACAAGCTGAATTTATGATCCGCTACGGTGAAGGTATCAGCAAAGAAGCAGAGCTTATTGACCTAGGTGTTAAGCAGAAGCTTGTTGATAAAGCCGGCGCTTGGTACAGCTATAAGGGTGACCGTATTGGTCAAGGTAAAGCAAACGTAATGAAGTACCTTAAGGAACACCCAGAGACAGCAAACGAGATCGAAACGAAGATCCGCCAAGAACTATTGCTTTCTAAAACAGTAAAGGCAGAAGAAGCATTGCCGCAGGGTGAAGACGACGTACTTCCTGAGTAAAATTAACGCTTCATAGCGATTAAAAACCCACCCTTTGGTGGGTTTTTTTGTATCTGCATTTTATACCTTCGACAATACATATTTATTAACACTTCTTGGTAACCTAGAACTTGTACAAAAAATAAAAACAGGGAATGCTGTAATAAAGTACGATAAGCGAAGACTACAAAGAAAGGTTGGCTTTTGGGGTATTTCCAAGGTTCAACGTTTGAGAATATAAATAAGGAAAATTTGTGGCTATAGCAAATAATGCCTTGAACAACGATTAATATTGAGAACAGCTTACATCAAGAGGGAAAAGGGAATGATTGAAATATCAGGTCTCGCTAAACGCTTTACGGTGGAAAACCCGAAAAAGCTTAGCGAACAAGAGAAGAAGGACCCGCGTTTAAAAGGGCGTTATTTTCAGTCAGTAAGGGATGTGTCTTTTACTTGCGAAAAAGGTCAGGTTCTGGGACTGCTAGGGCCTAACGGCGCAGGTAAAACCACTACATTGCGTATGCTTTCAACAGCGCTTAAACCCGACAGTGGCAAAGTACTCATAGGTGGCGAGGACGTACTTTCTAACCCCAACATTGCGCGAAAGAAAATTGGTTTTCTTTCGAGTTCAACAGGTCTATATGGCCGTTTAAGCGGGCGTGAGAATATTAGCTACTTCGGTGAGCTACACGGCATTTCAAAAAATGTGATTAATGCACGTATTGAAGAGTTAGCTGACTTGCTCGATATGCAAACCTTCCTTGATAGAAGAGCGGAGAATTTTTCATCAGGCATGAAACAAAAAGTGTCGATTGCCCGCGCTGTTATTCACGAGCCAGAACTGGTGGTACTTGATGAACCTACAACCGGCCTTGATATTATGGCAACCAGTACCGTTATGGAATTTATCCAACGCCTTAAGGATAAAGGTACCCCGGTTATTTTCTCTACTCACCATCTTGATGAGGTGCAAACCCTTTGCGACAAGGTGACCGTGATTAACCAAGGGGAAACCGTATTTAACGATTCGCTTGCCGCTTTTAGTGCTTTGTCTGGCAATGACGGGGCCAGCGGTCAGATGCACAAGAGCTTTCTAAAAACACTATCAATGGATACTGAGGAGACGGGCAATGTGGTTAATCTTTAAAAAGGAATTCAAAGAGCTATTGCGCGATAAGAAAACCATCATCTTTATGATTGGTTTACCGCTTCTACTGTTCCCAGCCATTTTTGGTGTCGCATTCTTTTTTATGAGTTCAGCGGCAGATAAAGCAGAAAACGAAGTATTAAAATACGCTATCGTTGGCGAAGCCTACGCGCCAGCAATTGTACAATCTTTTAACGACGCGTCTGATAAGTTTGAACCGGTCGCGATTGGCGATGAAACGGATTATGCCAAACTCATTAAAAACGAAACGTTAGACTTTGTGTTGGTTATACCAGAAAGTTTCGATAGTGATGTATTAAATTCAGGGCAACATAAGATTCAGCTTTATTTAAACGATGCAGGCCTTAACAAAGTTATGGGGCGTGTATCTGACATCATTGATGAATATACCGATGCTTTCCAACAGACCGCTTTTGCGCAGCTTAATCTAGATGAAACTCAGCAAGAGGCTTTGTTGAAGCCAATCAAGATAGAAAAGCAAAATGTGGCGGATGATCGTGAAGTATGGGGTGAACGCTTAGGCGGTATGCTGCCGTACTTCATCTTTATTTTGTGTTTACAGGGTGCGATGGCACCAGCAGCAGATTTAGGTGCAGGAGAAAAAGAGCGCGGTACCCTAGAGACCCTGCTTATATCGCCAATGGATCGTCACAAGTTGGTATTGGGCAAGTTCTTTACGGTTGCCACCGCAGGTATTGTTACTGCGCTAATAACGGTATCTTCCATGGCCATATGGGGCTTGGTATTATCCCAAGGTATGGCAGTGGAATTTGTAGTAGAAATAATGTCTATGATTGGTCTAGTCGACTTTTTACTTATCTTCTTAATGTTGGTCCCGGTTGTGGCAGTGTTCGCAGCAGTATTACTGTCTCTTTCTATCTACGCTCGCTCGTTTAAAGAAGCGCAAAGCTATATGGGGTCGCTCATAATGGTAGTCATCTTCCCTGTTATTATTGCCATGATGCCTGGTGTAGAATTGAAAGGTGGCTGGGTATGGGTTCCGCTGACTAACGTAGCACTGGCGATGAAAGAACTGTTCAAGGGGACTATGGATTACTTCGCCCTGTTCGGAATTTTCACTTCTACAGCGGTTATTGCAACCGGGCTTATCTTCTTCTGCATACACTGGTTTAATAAAGAAAAAGTGTTGTTTAGATAAGTAAGGGCTGCAGTTATTACACTCATTTAAAAATAGCCCGTAATAGCGGGCTATTTAGTTACAATAGATAAAAAGCCCGACTAAGCGTTTTTTACTTTCTCTTTGCTAACGCTTGGATAGAGCTGCCGGGAAAGACATAGGTAGTATTTCTGCCCTAAACCTCAAAATCAACACGTTTGATAATACCTTCCCAGCCAGGCGGTATCTTGCCTTGCAATACATAAGAATAAGCAAGGAGTTCAGCAATAACAAAATACAGTGACTCAGGGATATCTTGACCTACATCGAGAGTGGCCAACACTTCACTTAAATACGGGTCTTCGTGGATTAAAATGCCCGTTTCTTCAGCCATGGCGATAATCGCTTCGGCTAAGTCTCCATAGCCTTTGGACACGACCTTCGGTGTGTTTTTCTTATCGCCACCTTCATATTTTAATCCAATTGCCCGTTTCGCCTTTCTCGTGTCGCTCATCGATGCACTTCTCATACCCGTGTTTCAAAAATTTGATGCGGTCGAGTGTTTAGCGTGTCAGGGATATGACCCCGCTGAAAGCTCGTGTTTTCAACCTCCAGCCCTAATGATTCTAAACGACGATGCAGGTAGGGCAGGGTATCGCTAATGCGTTTTAATACTTCATCATTTGATGCATACAAATCGAGCGTAATGCTACTTTGATCTATCTTTGATTTTGCCAACACTTGTCCGCTGTCACCAATGTCTAGCTTCATCGTGATATTCCAAAGAGAGCGCTGGCCTGCTTGTGCGTGCTTATTGTTCTGCCCACCTTGCTCTCGTTTTATCAAGAGTTCTGGTGGACTGTGGTGCTGTGAAAGCGATGGCAAAACGTAATAGAAACTATCTTGGCCTTGAATACGGCTGTCCACATTAGCAATTTTGTTTTGCTGGTGGCTACTTAGCAGCGTTTTAAGTTGAGAAAGCAGCTGCTGTCGGCCGTCTAGCTGGTGCATGTCTTGGCTAACACGACTTGGTTGAGCGGTAACCCCCATATTCGTTAACGTTTTTGAAACGATAGAGTCAGGCGCGTCTATTTGCGCTTTTAAGCTAGGCTGACGCTGCATGGCGCGACCCGCTAGTGCCAATTGAACTAAGGCAACCAGTCCTTGAACAAAGCTAGAAGCGTTTACGGGCGAGGTTAAGTTAATTGGTGTGGTAACGAGCGCCTGTGTGGATATAAGCTGCTGCAAGCGTTGCGACAATCCTTGTTCATTCATATCTAGCGCTAGTTTCTTCGTTCCAGTTTTTACCCCGTCGACTGCACCGACGTTCTCGCCAGCTACACTTTCATTTGTTTTAGAGAAGGCTGGGCTGGCATGACTATCTGAATCCACTGGTGGTATCTCTGCGCCTTTACCTTGTGTAGCCGCCAGTTGTGCAGCGATATTGCTCAGTAAACTATTTGATAAGCCTTTGGCCTGTGAGCTTAACGCTTGTGCGAGAGAGGCAAGTGATACAAGCGAGGGTTTACGCCCACTGTCTTTTCCTTGCAGGCCATTATTCTCTGCTGAAGCGGCATCTTTCCCTTCAGTTAATATAGCTTTTGCCGATGCTAGCAGTTGTTCCTTAGGTGGCTTTGGAGGGCCGATAAATTCTCCATTTGATACCTTGGCTTGAGAAGCCTTTGCGTTGAGTGCATCAAGGCCTTTAAGTTGTTGCAAAATTTTATCAAAATGCTGAGCTTCATGTGCTTTAGGCATACCCTGGCTGGGCGATAATCTTTCATTCTCCACAATAGCTATGAGTTGGTTCAGTGCTTGGTTTGTACTGCCTGTTTGGCTCAGTAATACTCGGGAAAGTGCGGCGATTGCATTGTGAACATTGGTGCCTTTAAGCGATGTGGGAACTTCAGTTTTAACGTTTGGCTGAGAAGATGAGGTAAAACTAGCGCTAGTGCCGGCGACGGCTTCGAGCCCTTTCGCTGTCGCTTTTGGTAATTGCGAAAGGTTAAGTTTATTTACCTGCTCCTGCGTCAGAGTCGGGGCCGCAAGGGAAGACCCCTTGCTCTGAGGTATATCAATTTGTAATACCGCGCTTTGTTGTGATGTACGAATCGAAAGCTTGTTGTCAGTTAAGGTCAACGCAGAAAGCACTTTTAACGCGTTAGTGTCGGCACCAGAACCTTTTAAAAGCGCGTTAAGTCGAGGCGGGTTACTCAAGTTATGCTCAAAAGCTACGCCACCTTGCTTAAGTGCACTGGAAATTAGCTGTTGTTGTAAGTTGGTACTTACATTTTTATGAGTCATGGCGGCGAAATTATTGTGGTTGGTTGTTGGGCCAGCGCTTTCATTGGACAAACCTTGAGAGATTTGCAGCGCGATTCCACCGTTGCTAGCTCGGCTTAGTCCTATGACGACCTGTTGTCCAACTAGTTTTTGAAGCGCTGCTTTAGCCGTGCTATCAAGCTTTTCAGTATTAATGTCCGATAGGGGAATAACCTCATTTTTAGCGGTGGTGAGCATGAGTTGCCCAAAATTTTCACTCTTTGTAGAAATCGAAAGCTGACCTTTAAGCGTGACGGCGGCGTTATTTGCAGCAAGAGCTTGTACCACCGCTTTCAGTAATTCAGCTTTTTCGGGCGCAGACAATGACACGCCTTGTTGAGACAAGCGTGTAGAAAGCAGCACTGCAGACTGAGCGTTTACCTGACTTTGAGAAGTATTTTGAGCACTTTTCGCTTCTGGGCCTGAGATATGGGCAGGAGAGGTTGGCAAAAGTGCAAGCTGCGCATTATTAATTGCTTGGTTGGAAAGCTTAGCGCTGACTTCTGCGGGTAAGGCAACGTTAAGTATTTGAGCTGCTGACGATACATTATTTGGAGTCACCATTATCGATAGCACTCGTTCAGGCAAGCGTTCAACTATTACTTTCGCCGCATTATCTAACGTGGCTGCCTGCGACAGCGCAGCGTTGGCAATAGCAGGAGAAGTACTTCGACTCGCCCCTTGAGTAGCGGCATCAACATTTACCTGTGACGGTAAAGATGTAGGGGAGGTCGGGCTAGTTGGCTGATTCAGAGCGGCTGCCAATAGTGATGATAATGGTGTTGTCATAATTGAGGTATCGGCATAGTCGCGCTTTTCCTTACTTATTTGAGTATAGCAAAGAGCTTTGAGGCTGTTTCATCATTAATAAGCGCTCGCTAATAAAGTACAGCGAAACCATTCTTTCTTAAGGTCGGTGAACCAATTATTCTTGTGCTGAAAGACAACCCACCCTTGGGCTAAGGAGGCTCGGGAAGAATGTGTTTGTCTTTGAAGTAAATCATATTTAATTGGAATTCGCGACTGCGAAAAAGCGTTCATGTGGTAGACTAGCACCATTTTTTAAAACCTCTTTTTTAGGTTGGAGTAGCCAAGTAGTGTTAGAGGCGTGCGGATTAACGTGCAGCAAACGAGACAGAACCCTTTTTGAGGGGCTTTCACTGGTTGTTAATACTGGTGAGTTGCTGTATTTGCGCGGGCCTAACGGTGCAGGGAAAACCAGCTTACTTCGCATATTAACTGGGCTGAGTGCACCTGAGTCGGGCGCCGTTTCATATAATGGAATGGACATAGCCGAGGACAAAACAGACTATTATCGCGATCTTTTCTATTTAGGACATAAGAGTGGTACTAACGGCAGCCTTTCTGCTTTGGATAACTTATCGTTTTGGTTAGCCCAACACAGTACATCGGTGCAAGAAAACGTGCTTTATGACGTCTTAGCGAAAGTGGGTTTAGTTGGGCTTGAAGATGTGCCTGTTAGGTATTTATCGGCAGGTCAACAGCGTCGTGTTGCGCTATCGAGACTATGGCTAAAGCCAGCAAAGGTGTGGGTATTAGACGAACCGTTTACAGCGCTTGATGTAAAAGGGATTCACTTACTCGAAACGAGTATGAAAGAGCACGTTAGTCGCGGTGGTCTTATTATTACTACTTCTCATCAACCACTGTCAGAAACCGCTGGGGAACACCGCGTATTTGACCTGGAGTACCGCTTTTAATGTCACTTTACCAAGGTATTTTTAAACGCGACATGCACATTGCGTTCAATCAAAAAGCGGAATTGGTGCAACCACTGATGTTTTTACTCATGGTGGTAACTTTATTCCCTTTAGGTGTAAGCCCTTCTCCTGATACCCTTCAGCGCATTGGACCGGGGGTAATTTGGATTGCGGCAATTTTGTCATCACTTATGGCAATGGAAAGACTGTTTCGCGATGACTTTCAAGACGGTTCGCTAGAACAGTATATGCTTTCTGGTTTGGCGTTGCCGGCAGTGAGCGCGGTGAAGGTAGCTGCCCATTGGCTGGTCAGTTTTGTGCCTTTATTATTGCTTTCTCCGCTGCTAGCGATGTTTTTGAATCTAACGGTCGATATGTATATCGCCCTCGTTTTAACATTGTTGCTGGGAACGCCATTACTTTCTTTAATTGGCGCCATTGCGGTAGGACTTACCGTTGGATTGCAAAAAGGCGGGGTGCTGTTGGCATTGCTACTTATCCCTGTCTTTATTCCGTTACTGATATTTGCCACGTCGGCTGTGGATTCTGCCGCACTGCAATTACCTTATCATGCACAACTTGCTATTATCGCCGCCATGCTGTTGTTGGCTGCGGCGTTGGCACCGTTTGCCATAGCGTATTCTTTAAAAGTGAGTCAAAACTAATGTGGAAGTGGTTACACCCTTACGCTAAAACAGAGCGTGCGTATCAGCTTTGTTTAACCTTACAGCCTTGGTTTTGGGCTGGCGCGTTACTGTGCCTTAGCGTTGGTACGGTATGGGGGCTGGCGTTTGCGCCTCAAGATTATCAGCAAGGTGATTCGTTTAGAATTATTTATATCCACGTTCCTAGCGCAATCTTGTCTATGGGCACCTACGTAGCCATGGCCATCGCTGCGCTTGTGGGGATGGTGTGGCAGTGGCGAACTGCTTATATGAGCATGATTGCTATGGCGCCAATAGGGGCGGTGATGACTTTTATTGCGCTTTTCACAGGTGCTGCATGGGGAAAACCTATGTGGGGCGCTTGGTGGGTGTGGGATGCACGCCTAACTTCAGAGCTCATTCTGCTTTTCTTGTACATGGGCGTAATTGCCCTTTATGGCGCATTTGAAGACAAACAACAGGCCGGTAAAGCCGCAGGCGTGATGGCGCTGGTGGGCGTAGTAAATATCCCCATTATTCACTACTCGGTAGAATGGTGGAATACGTTGCACCAAGGGGCGACAATCAGTAAGTTTGATAACCCTTCTATTGCGCCAGAAATGCTGTGGCCGCTGTTAATTAGTTTACTTGGATTCGCATTTTTTATTGGTGCAGTAACCACAGTGCGCCTTCGAAATGAGATTGTTTTACGCGAAATGCACAGGCCATGGGTGCAAGCTTTGGCTATCAGTCAGTTAGCTTCTAAACAGCAAGTTAACCACAGCGTGAAAGGGGGCAACTAATATGCAGTTTGAATCGTTGGCCGACTTTATCAACATGGGGGGCTATGCATTTTATGTATGGCTGTCGTTTGGTGTGACATTTGCGGCCATGGCTATCATCGCCATCCAAAGTTTGATTAAACACCGTAACCTTTTAAAACAGGTTGTGGTGGAAAAAGAGCGCAAAGCGCGCATTAAAAAAGCGCGACAGCAACAGCAAGAGAGTACATCGCTTTAACTTGCGTTTTGTAATTGTTTATTAGTTTTTTCGAAGTGAGAGTTGCATGAACCCGAGACGAAAGCAGCGACTGGCCGTAGTGGGAATTATCGGTTTTTTAATAGTAAGTGCAATTGGATTAATGCTTTACGCGCTAAATGACAGTATTGACCTTTTCTATACGCCAAGCGAGATCATTGAAGGTAAAAATGGTCAGAAGCCCCAGATAGGCCAGCGCCTTCGCATAGGCGGAATGGTAGTGCCGGGTAGCGTTAGCCGCGACAGTGAAAGCTTAGCCGTCAGTTTCGACCTTATCGATACCGGTCCTACCGTTACCGTAACCTACACGGGGATCCTTCCTGATTTATTCCGCGAAGGTCAGGGCATTGTCGCTACCGGCGTACTCACCGATGTTGGGGCGATTAAAGCGCAAGAAGTATTAGCTAAGCATGACGAAGAGTACATGCCGCCAGAACTTGCTGAAAAAATGAAAGGCATTAAGCATGTAAAACCTGAAAATATGCCAACGTATGAGTCGTCAAACGGCGCCGGGAGCAAATAATCTATGGTACCTGAAATTGGAAATATTGCGCTGACGCTTGCGCTAGTGCTCTCTATATTATTGGCCGTTTATCCGCTATGGGGGGCTCACCGTCAGCACGAAGCGTTAATGGCAACCGCCAAACCACTGGCAATTGGCTTATTCACCTTCACGCTTATTGCCTACGTGTGTTTAACGTACGCGTTTGTTACTGACGATTTTAGTGTGGCCTACGTTGCGCAACACTCAAATAGCCGATTGCCCATTTACTATAAGATTACTGCTGTTTGGGGCGGTCATGAAGGCTCTTTCCTACTGTGGGTATTGATGCTTTCAATCTGGACCGTGGCAGTAGCAATATTCAGTAAGGGGATACCTCTTGCCATGGTCGCTAGAGTACTGTCGGTATTGGGCATGGTAGGCATTGGTTTTTACTTATTTATGCTGCTTACCTCAAACCCCTTTGACAGCATGCTACCGTTTTTCCCGGTCGACGGGCGAGATCTTAATCCGCTGCTGCAAGATTTTGGTATGATTATTCATCCGCCTATGCTCTATATGGGGTACGTAGGCTTTTCTGTTGCCTTTGCGTTCGCTATTTCTGCGTTAATTTCGGGGCAACTAGATTCGACATGGGCGCGGTGGTCTCGTCCTTGGGTGATTGCAGCGTGGGCCTTTTTAACCGTGGGAATTGCCCTAGGTAGCTGGTGGGCATATTACGAACTCGGCTGGGGCGGCTGGTGGTTTTGGGACCCGGTAGAAAATGCATCGTTTATGCCATGGCTTGTAGGCACGGCGCTCATGCATTCGCTGGCAGTGACCGAAAAGCGAAAAGCGTTTAAATCATGGACAGTGCTGCTTGCTATTGCTGCATTTAGTTTGAGTTTACTAGGCACTTTCTTAGTACGTTCCGGAGTTATTGTTTCGGTGCACTCTTTTGCAAGCGATCCTACTCGAGGCTTGTTCATCTTGGGCATATTGATTGTACTTAGCGGTTTTGGGTTGCTGCTTTATGCCATGCGTGCAGCCTCGCTTAAAAGCCCTGGGCGCTACCAAGCGTTTTCTCGAGAAGTGCTGTTAATGGGCAACAATGTCTTTCTGTGCGCAGCAACATTAGTTGTTCTTCTCGGTACGCTACTGCCCCTTGTTCACAAAGAGTTAGGCTTAGGCAGTATTTCTGTAGGCGCGCCGTTCTTTAACCAAATGTTTACGCTTCTCATTGTGCCTTTTGTATTAATGCTGGGTTTAGGTCCACTAACGCGCTGGAAACAGCAAAAAGCCAGCGAACTGCAAAAACAACTATTGGTCGCAGGCGGTATTGCACTAAGTGCAGGTGTACTAGTGAACTTTGCTTACGACGAACCCACTTACATGGGGGTACTGGGCATGGTGCTGGTTTTCTGGATCCTCGTCACCACGGTACAAGAGGTAATGCAGCGCTTAGCGGCTATGCCTTCGTCGAACACCGAGAATGCATCAGTAATAGCTAAACTTCGCAAGCTTACGCCAAGTCACTGGGGCATGGTGCTAGGCCATGTGGGCTTTGCTATCTGTATTATTGGCATTACGCTGGTTTCCAATTATGAACTTGAGCGCGACGTACGTATGGATATCGGCGATACCGTCTCGCTGGGTGGCTATGACTTTAGCTTTAGAGATGTACGGAAGGTGGAAGGTCCGAATTTTAATGCAGATAAAGGCATATTCGATGTTTATAAAAATGGTGAAATGATAGCGCATCTAGAGCCAGAGAAACGTTTGTACATTGTGCAGCGCATGCCCATGACAGAAGCGGCCATCCACTCAAACTTGGCGCGTGATCTATTCATTGCCATGGGCGAGCCGTTAGACAATGGCGCATGGGCTATTCGTATTTACATTAAACCGTTTGTTATCTGGCTATGGGCGGGTGCGGTTGTTATGGCGATAGGCGGTATTTTTTCTATTAGTGATAAGCGCTACCGCATGGCGAAAGTGAAAAAGTTGAAACGTGTACTTGGCAGTAAATCTGTAGCTTCAACAGGTACACCAAATACCCACGCCTCTGCCGTGTCACGAGTATCCACAAAAGGAGATGCATAATGAAAAAAACGTCGTTGGTGGCTATTCCAATCGTGCTCTTTTCGTTGCTAGTCATTTTTCTTTTTAAAGGGCTTTTTTCCGACCCGCGTGAATTAGATTCGCAGGTTAAGGATAAAACGTTACCGGCCTTCTCGCTGCCAGATTTAATGCAGCCGGACGTGACATATACACCAGAAGATTTAAAAGGGCAGGTTACTATCTTAAACGTGTGGGGCGTATGGTGTGTAACCTGCGCGGTTGAAATGCCGTATCTAACACAGCTTAAAAATGAGCAAGATGTGCATATAGTCGGTTTGTATTTCGATCAGGATTTAGACCCAGATTTCGGTACAAAAACGTTGAGCCGTGTTCAGCAAGAAGTGACTGAAATGCTAAGTCGCTACGGGAATCCTTATGCCTATAATATTTTTGATGTATATCGCGATACGTCGTTAGACTTAGGCGTGACCGGCGCACCAGAGCATTTTGTGATTGATGCTAATGGCGTTATACGCATGCATCATATTGGCGATATTAACGAGCGCGTTTGGAACACAAAAGTTGGCCCCCTTTATAATAAGTTGGTGGCACAAGCGGCCAAAACACAAGGTGCAGATGCGCACACAGAGGTAAACGCGGTAATGAGCGATGATAAAAGCGCTCAGGGAGGGCTGCAATGAAACTACTCCCCGCCGTATCTTATATATCCCCCCAATATACTGGCGTTAACAGGCTAAAAAACGGATTTGGCCTGGCAACACTTGCGCTTTCTATGGTGACGCTGTTATGGGTAATAACAGCATTTTCCGCCCATGCTGCCCAAGATAAATTCTCATTTGAAAGCCCAGAACAGCGAGAGAGCTTTTTACGGCTAACTGCTGAAC
Organism: Alteromonas sp. G5_S2_22_S1; assembly: GCF_054968525.1. NCBI lineage: Bacteria > Pseudomonadati > Pseudomonadota > Gammaproteobacteria > Alteromonadales > Alteromonadaceae > Alteromonas > Alteromonas sp. G5_S2_22_S1. Next base: position 379,272 of record NZ_JBQKUJ010000002.1, read on the forward strand.
TACGCTGCCCTATGTGTCAAAACCAAAACATTGCGGACAGCGATGCCATGATTGCTCACGATATGCGCCGTAAGGTGTATTCGCTATTAAAGCAGGGCAAAACAGAGCAAGAGGTAATAGCGTTTATGAAGTCGCGCTACGGTGATTTCGTACACTATCAGCCGCCGGTGACAGCGGCTACGCTTTGGCTGTGGGCTGGCCCTGTATTGTTTATTTTTATTGCCTTAATTGTGGTAGTGCGCCGCAAATCAGTCACGCCACCAGAAGATATGGCTGCCAAATTGGCTAAAGCAGATGAAATGTTGGAGCGAGAGAAAGAATGAGTTGGTCTGAGTTTTATATTATTGTTTCAGGCTTAATTACGCTTGTTCTTCTCATTATTGCCTTCCCTTGGCTGCGCAGTAAAAACCACGCAAAGCAAGACAGTTTAAGTAATACGCAAATTGTAAAGCAGCGCTTAGTTGAGCTCGAGCGCGAAGTGCAAGAGGGGCTTATCAGCGAGCACGATAAACGACAGGCTGTAGACGAGCTTAAGTTAGCCTTGGTCGATGAAAGCGCTTTTGAATCGCATAAAACAGGCAATGCCAAATTACCGTTGGCAATAGGCGGCGTGTTAGCGCTAGTTTGCGGTATTGTAGTGTATGCTCAGGTTAATCAGGTGGGGCGCGTGGCTAAAGCGCAGCAGGCTATCGACGCTTTGCCAGAGTTAAGTCAGCAGCTTGCCAGTGGTAATGCCAATAACCTCACCCAGGAAGATATAGCAAGTCTGGCACTGGCTATTCGCCAACGTCTTCGCGAGGAGCCTCAGGATGATACCGGCTGGATGTACTTTGGCAGATTGATGCTGAGTATAGGGCAAGAGGTGCAAGCTATAGAGGCAATCGATAAAGCGGTAAGCTTATCACCATCAAATTCCGCTAATCGTATCACGCTTGCGCAAGCGTTAATGACTACCGGCGATGTAAATAACCTTGAACGAGCACAATCTATCTTATTAGGCTTGCTACAAGATACACCGCAAAACGATAATCTCGCGCTTATGATGGCCGTGGTATCTGCTCAGCTCGGAGATTTGGACAACACGCGGCGCTTTTATCAACAAGTAGAGGGCAAGCTTCCTTCTGACAGCGATATGGCGCAGCGCTTGAGCGCCCGCATTAAGGAACTCGAAGGCAATTCCAGTGAAATGGTGTTGCTTCAAACTGCTGGAACAGTGCAAAAGCAGCCAAGTGTTAACAATGATGGCAATGCCATTGAAACGGGCTTTGACGTGACGGTGAGTTTGTCTAAAGAAGCGGATGCAAACGCACCTAAAGCGGGCTTTTTAATTGTGTTCGCACAAGACGCAAATTCAGACAATAAAATGCCGGCAGCTGTGGTGAAATTACCCATTGAAGATTTCCCGATCTCTGTATCGTTAACGACTGATAATGCCATGATGCCCCAGTTTACTCTTGCTACACTCTCTGAGGTTGTAATAACCGCTAGGCTATCTAAAGATGGTAATGTGGCAGTATCTGAAGGGGAATGGCAGGGAAGCACAGAAGCAACGGTTGTGGCTAACGAACTCTCTTCATTAAGCGTTATTATTAATAAGGAATTATAAGTATGGATTTGTCAAAATCACTCATCGCTGGGTTGATTATTGCCACGAGCTTCTTAGGCGGTTGTGCGAGTAATAGCGCGCAAGAACAAGCTGATGTAGCTAGAACTAACAGCGCTGCTGTTGATACATCCGACCCCCGTGATCCATTTGAACCGGTAAACCGCAAGTTATGGGATTTTAACTGGGATGTGTTAGATGCCTATATTTTGCGCCCCGTTACCGTTACCTATGTAACGGTAATGCCTCAGGCCGCACGTACGGGCTTAGTAAATATTACGGATAACCTGCAAGAACCCGCGAACTTCCTAAACAACATGTTTCAAGGAAAGGTAGATGACGGCTTAGACAGCCTGGCACGGTTCCTTATCAATACAACCGTTGGGTTAGTCGGCACCTTTGATGTGGCGAGCAAAATAGGTATTGAGCGCAAAGAAGAGCAGTTTGGAGAAACCCTGGCCGTATGGGGGCTAGATACGGGTCCTTTCTTGATGCTGCCATTTTTAGGCCCCAGCGACCCTCGCAGCTTTACCGGTGACTATGTCGACGGCTTCGCGTTTCCTATGTCGCTGCTTGAGGGCTCTGTAAACCTAGCGCGTATCGGAATATCGGTACTTGAAACAAGAGCGCAGTTGTTAGATCAAGAAGCGCAGTTAGAGCAGTCGATAGATGACTATGCGTTTGTAAAAAATGCCTATTTTGAAAACCTAGAGTTTCGTGTTACCGATGGTAAGAGCGGTGATAAAGCCATAGATGATGAGCAATTAGATGACTTTGCTGATTTTGAAGCGATGCTGGAGGGCGGCGATTTTGACGACTATGATGGGGCAACTGAAGACGTTGATGAAGCCTCGCTTATAGAAGACAAGCCAACCGAAAAGTCAAAGGCTGAAGACAAGTCTGAGGATGGCAACGAGTAATTCGGGTGCGAGAAAGTGTCAACGAACCCAAAGCGCGCAAATCTGTATTTATAAAAAAACGCTATGCAATTGCATAGCGTTTTTTTTATATTCTTTCACGTATAACTAGCGTTTAAGGTCTTGTGCATAAGAGCACATCTGGTCGCTCAAAAACTAGTCTTTAGGGTAGCCCATAGGGTTTTGTGACTGCCAATTCCACGTATCGGCGCACATGTCTTCCAGCCCTTTTTCTGCATGCCAGCTAAGTTCTGTAGCCGCTTTCGTCGGGTCGGCATAACACGCCGCTACATCACCGCTTCTGCGAGGCGCAATTTTGTATGGAATAGTTTTACCTGAGCCTTTCTCAAAGGCTTTAACCATTTCAATTACAGAATAGCCTTGGCCTGTACCTAGATTATATTTATCTAGCCCCATGTTTAAGCTAAGGCGGTCGAGTGCTTTTAAGTGACCATTGGCCAAGTCTACTACATGGATATAGTCGCGAACGCCGGTGCCATCCACGGTATCGTAATCATCACCGAATACGCTAAGTTGCTCTAGCTTACCTGTGGCTACCTGTGAAATGTAGGGCATCAAGTTGTTTGGAATGCCGTTAGGATCTTCACCAATTTGCCCAGATTCATGGGCACCTACCGGGTTGAAGTAGCGAAGCAACACAATATTCCATTCATTGTCTGAAGCATATAAATCGCTAAGCATGTGCTCAACCATTAATTTAGACATACCGTAAGGGTTCGTTGGTTGCCCGGTTGCCATGTCTTCGCGCAATGGTAACGATGCAGGGTCGCCGTAAACTGTCGCAGAAGAGCTAAAAACAATGTTCTTAACGTTATGCTTTTGCATTGCTTTACATAGCGTAAGCGTACCGTACACGTTGTTTTCGTAGTACGAAAGCGGCTTTTGTACCGATTCACCCACAGCTTTTAACCCGGCGAAGTGAATGACCGCTGAGATACTGTGTTCACTGAAAATATCATCAAGCACGGCGGTATCGCGGATGTCGCCTTGAACGAAAGTTACCGACTTGCCCGTTAATGCTTCTACTCGGCGAAGTGATTCTGCACTTGCATTGGCGAGGTTGTCTAAAACAACAACACCATATTCTTGTTCAAGTAATTGTAATACCGTGTGACTACCGATGTAGCCTGCACCACCAGTGACTAGGATGGTTTTCATGCATTCTCCTTGCTAGACGGTTGCGCGATGTACTTCGCGCTTATGGAATATTGAATAGGTTTTATAACCAATGGATAGAGTAAAAATACCACAAAAGCCCACAGTAACGAGGTCCAATTTGAGGCGGTTTGTAGGATCAGCGCAAATACGGGCACAATAACCAGCAATTTAAGTACGTTTAGCAGGGTTTTCTCGGGAACAGTAAGTCGCTTAGAGGCTTCATCAAGACGTTTAACTCGCTCAGTAAGTGAAAGGCCTTGTAGGGCCGGAATGTCTCTTGTAGAAAAATAAAACTTCATAGGTTTACTCAAAGCCCTTAATAAAAAACCGCCGGAACGTAACGTTGCGGCGGTTATTGTAGAAGAATTGGTTAGCACTTAAAACATGCTAACAATAAATTACGCTTTTTCTTCAATGCCTGCTTTTTCCCAGAAACGAGATTTAAAGCTCATCAAGCCAATCACTATAGCGATCGCGATGCTAAACAAGGCAATTTGAAGGTACAGGTCCGGCATTTGCTCTACTTTCTCTGGGTCGAAGTTCCCTGAAAGCAGGCCAGCAATGATGTTACCAATAGAGTAGGTCAGTACGAATACCCCCATCATTTGCCCTGCGAAACGCTTCGGCGAAAGTTTACTTACTGCACTAAGTGCAACTGGGCTTAAGCAAAGCTCACCAACCGTGTGTAGAAAGTAAGTCGTAACTAGCCACATAGGCGCTACTTTAAGGCCTTGAGCTGCGTATTGCGACGCCATAAACATCACCAAGAAGCCCGATGCCATAATAACGATACCCACTGCACATTTGATGGTGTAAGACGGGTCTATCATTCGCTTGGCGAGGTTTATCCAAAGGGCAGCGAAAAAAGGCGACAAAATGATAATGAACAGTGAGTTTGAGAGCTGGAACCATACGGTTGGAATAGCGTCCATCCCAAACCATGAGGTTAATAATGACCCGCTTTCAAGAACGCGATCAGTATAGTTTTGCGCAAATAGGTTAAGTGAAGAGCCTGCTTGTTCAAAACCAGACCAGAAGCACGCCGATGCAACACACACTAAAAACAGTGCCCACATGCGTTTTTTCTCGTTATCACTGAGTTGGCCTTTGAAATAAATAAACCCGAAGTAAAGGAAGAAAATAACAGTAAAGACCACCGCGACTTGCTGAGCAAGTGCCACTGGTTCAATAACAATGGTGCCCATATGTGCCAGTACAATTACTGCAGCAGCAATGGCTAAGACGCCATATACGCCCATCCACGCGCGTTGTCTAGCTGCGCCTTGGTATGGGTTTGCCGGCGCAACAGAGTCTGGTGACAGTGAGCGGTTGCTAAAGTAATACTGAATAAGACCGATCGCCATACCAATAGCGGCTGCGCCAAAGGCATAGTGCCAGCCCCAGTTTTCCTGAAGATAGCCTGTAACAAGGTAGGCGATAAGTGAGCCAATGTTGATACCCATGTAGTACAGAGCATAGCCACTATCACGGCGTCCATCGTCGTCACCGTATTGTTGACCAACCATGGCAGAAATATTGGGTTTAAGTAAGCCTGTACCTGAAGCTACAAGAATAAGGCCCACGAAGAACAGGTTTTGCAAGTCAATGGCAAGCACTACGTGGCCCGCGAAGATGATAATTCCACCGTACCACACCGCCTTTTTCCCGCCAATCAAGCGGTCAGCTAGCCAACCGCCGGGTAACCCTAAAAAGTATACCGCACCGGTGTAGAGACCGTAAATTGCCCCTGCTGTTGCCACAGTAAAACCCAAACCTTGGGTTTGTAAGCTTGCAGTCATAAAAAGAACAAGTAGCGCGCGCATGCCGTAGTAGCTCATGCGCTCCCACATTTCGGTAAAGAATAGCGTTCTCAGGCCCCCTGGATGGCCAAAAAAGCTCGTATCGTTAGATGGTTTCATAATTATATTTTAATTCCATATTGCTTATGGTTGTTATTGTAGAGCGCTTATAGGATAGGCTCTTTGATAGTAGTCCGTAAGGCGGATAGCTTCTTATACTAGAGCTTGCTTCAAGACACAAGATTTGGGCGATAAACTTCATTAAAGCAGTGTCAATCGGCTACGTCTTAAACTACGTAGCCGATTGACCTTTTCGCTATTAAGGTACTAACGTGAGGTGCTAAAGTTCGCGGATAGTGGCAACCACAATTCGCACAATACCGTAAATAAGCAGTAGCGAAACACCGAACAAAACAAGGTTATAAATAACCGTGGGATAAGCGTTGTCGTCTGGCAGCGTAGGTGACTCCACCGTTACCAAGTGCTGAAGCTTTTGATACGCCTCTACTCGTGCATTCTCTAAGGTGATTAATGACGACGAATAGGCTTGTATAGCAAGCTGTAATTGAACCTGAAGGTTGCTGTATTGCGCCATCAATTCGCTTACTGATAGGGCCTCACTTTCCCCCTCTGCAGTACTAATTCGCTCTTTTTGCTTTTCTACTTCTTTTTGAAGTGCGGCAATTTCGCGTTTGATGTTTATCACTTCAGGGGCCACGTTAGACATCATGGTTGACATCGTACTTAGCTCGGCCTTTTTCTGTGCAAGCGTAGCTTGAAGAGAAAATGCGATTTGCTGAAAAGCTGCGCCTTCTGCAGACGGATCAAGTACATTGTATTTAGATTGAAAACTTAAAATCTCGGTCTTAGCCTGTTGAAGCTTTTGCTCAACAATTTCGTGTTCACCTTTGGCAAAGGTCAATTTTGACTTAGCGAGATCGTTATTGATGTTGTTGATGAACTCTTCCGCTTTATCGACAATCGCTTGGTTTATGATTTTTGCATATTCAGCATCGAAAGCCCGTGTACGCAAGCTAATTACAGACGACGCGGAATCTACGCTCACTTCAATATGGTCGAGATAAAACTTGTAAAAATCTTCCTGTTTATGCGAAGACGAAAGGCCACTAAACATATCAGCTTTATCAGACATGTAGTGTTCTCTAAGTCCAATGGTTTCATCGAGGTACTTAATCATATCCGCAGACTGTATGTAGGCTTCGACAAGTTGACTTTCAGTGCCACCTGAAGCGCCAGAAACACCGGCGGCCATTAGCAAGGACGACGGGTCGAAACTGCTGCCTCCATCACTTGATTTAATGATAAGTTGGCTATGGCTTTCGTATTGAGGCGCCGCCCATAGAACAAGATACAATGCATAGAGTACCCAAGGAAGTACAAGGATAAGTGCTTTGTTCTTGCTAAGAAGGGCATTGAGCTGTGTAAGAGATTTTTCCACTGTGATTGAACCTATTTGAGTGATTTCTTATTGTCTGCATCCTGCGTGTAAACGTCGATGCCTTCTTCGAGATCGTGATAATAAGTGAGATTGCCATCATCAATGATGACGGCCGAAGTGCAGAACTCTCGTATCTGATCGAGTTCGTGGCTCACCATAATAACCCCAGCCTGTTCACTTTTTTCTTTAAGTGACAAGCGAGCCTTTTTTCTGAAAAGCGGGTCACCAACGGATGTCGCTTCATCTATCAGGTAAATATCGAAATTGATATTCATGCAGCAAGCGAAAACAAGTTTTGCGCGCATACCTGAGGAATAAGTGCGCACAGGTAGATCAAAGCGTTTGCCTAACTCTGCAAACTCCTGCACTTTTTCTTCATATTCGGGGAGTGAAGCCACATTATTAATTCGGCCAACAAAGCGGGTGTTTTCACGCCCTGTCATCTGCGGATGTACGCCAGTTTGAAGCGCAACCGGCCACGACATAGATTTGTTGGTTAAAACTCGGCCTCTATCGGGGTATTCGCTTTTCGCAAGCATGCGGAAAAGGGTGGATTTACCCGCCCCGTTCTTACCTAAAATGGCGACATTGTTTTCCGTAGGGAAATCAAAGTTTAGATTTTTAAAAATATATTGAGGCCCCATTTTACTGGGGTAGCTCTTGGTTAAATTCTCAATTCTAATCATCGAGATAACACCTTCTTCCAGGTGATGTGGTACATCGAAAGGCTTAGGAAAAGGAAAACGATTGTAATTTCAATAAGAAAGTTTAACGACACGCCCTTAGTACCATACGACTCAAAGCAGGCATAACGGGCCAATTCGTTAAAGTGGACCAGCGGGTTCCATGTCAAATAAGGCCAGTACTCCTCTGGTAAATCTTGAAGGCTGAAGAATACACAGGATATGAACATCAAAGGTCTTGTAAGCATGGATTTAATTTTATCCACTTCAGGTACAAACGCTGCTGCAATGGCAAAAATAAGCCCGATAGATATGGAAAATACCCAAAGTAAAAGAAATAACGAAATTAAAAGTAGAGGGTCATTAACTTCAAAGGTCTCGCCCATAAGATATAACGCAAGGCTCAACAGTGCTACAACGACAACCTTGATTGAAAACTCTAAAAAGCCGGCAGTGAGTACCGCTGATATGGGCTGTACTTGCCTAAACGCATAAAGAGGTTTATTCCGACGGACCGACGTCGATACAGACTGTAGACAGGTAGTTAAAGACTGAAGACCCACCATACCAATCATCATAAAGAGAAAAAGAGGGATGGAGTGGATGTCATCACCGCTTATTAATCCTCTAAGATACGACAGTGCGAAAATGAAGGCAAAAGGCTCTAAAAAAGCCCATCCCAGCCCAAACTTGTCGTTGAATTTACTTTGAAGCTCACGCAGGAAAAGCGCGAAAATCACGCCTCTCCATGCATATAGCTGGTCTTTAAAGGTTACCATGTTTAATCAGTAGCTACGTTAGCTGCAATCGCAATTTGATAAACGATTTGGGTAATGTCTTTAACCGCTTGCAAAATCTTCGTATCGATAGCAGGTAACACAATGATCTGATCGCCAGGCTCAAGTTTACTATCATTGCTTGATAAGAATGAATCGTTCACGCTAGTAAAGGTAACGTTACCGTTTTTACGAACGATAAGAATACGTTCATCTTCAGCCCGCTCGGTAAAGCCACCAGCCCATGCAACGTAGTCTTCTGTGGTTGCATCTGGGTTAAACACGACAGACTGCGGAAGCAGTACTTCTCCGCCCACGTGTATCAGGTCGGTGACTTCTGGAATAACGATCGTGTCATTAGGCTCAAGAAGAATGTTAGCAATCTCGCCATTTTCAGATACCACCACTCTGCCTTGAGGCTCAACTTGTCGTGCGCGGGTGATAAAGTCAGCCACAAGTTGTGCTTCTTGGGCGCGAATCGCCCCTTCACCAGTTGAACTAATTGGCGCCGTGTACATGCTTCGCTCTAGGCGTTGTAGGCCTTCTTCGATAATCTCTTTTTGTTTTACCGCTACGCTTTCTCTTAAAAGGTAGATATTTTGTGTATCAGAAAGGGTGGTATCAGCTTCGATGTGGTCGAGTACGTCAATGAGTCTCGCGCCTTTATCCACCATTACTTGAGAGGCCCCCGCGAAAGCACCTGCTACATTAATGCGGTAAATTTGAGGTTCGTGATCGGCAATATACTCAACAGTGTCGCCGGCGCTTAGCTTAAGCGACGAAAACTCTTCCACGCTCAAGTAGCGTGCAAATTGCTTGTTGTTGCGAATTCCTGAAACCGAAGCATGAGAAGCAAACTCACCAGGGCGTGCAAAGTAATTAACTACACCACCGTTAAGCTCTTCGTTTAAAAACTCGAAAGTAAAACTATTTCGCGCGCCGGTTTCAACCACAATAGTGTTGCCAATAGGGTGCACTAAAATGGTATCGCCGTCCTTAAAAGAAATTTCAGGCAGCTTTCCGCTTCTAAAAAAGGCGTACAAATCTGCTGAGGCCACGACTTTGCCGTTTCGTACAATGTCGATTTGTCTAAAACTACCCCGTTGAAAGTCAATTCCGCCAGCGCGCTTTAAATAGTACAAAACGCTATCTGAAGCTAGGCCTGCATATTGACCTGGTCTTAGCACTGGGCCTGATACGTAAAGCGATACCGGTGTTGACGTTAAAAGGTTTACGTAAACATTGACGTCGTTGGTGTAAACTTGGCGGATTTTGCCGGTTACGGTTTGGTTGACGCTGCCTGCGGGTGTATTTGCTATGCGTATAGGACCAATATTGGGAATAAAAATGTTACCTTGATTATCCACGGTAACAACATCTGAAAAGTTTACAGCACCCCAAAGCCAAATTGAGATTTTATCGCCAGGGGCAATCAAGTAATTGTCGTTTAATCCCGAGCTGCGCTCAGACTCGAAGCCACCGATAAATAAGTTAGCCGCAAAAGGCGGGTTTTCCATAGGCGCTTGCGCTGGGAAAACAGTATCGATAGTGGGTTCGCCCGGCAGGTTTACTCCGTTTCTAGGCTGCGTAGAAAACTGACCCATCGTATTGGCTGAAGCTGAAGCACCGGGCAACGTACGCTGGGTTGAAATGCTTAAAGGAGAGACCGACGGGGTAGCTGCACCGCTTTGCGATTGCTGTGCCCGCTCTCTTAATTGCTGTAATTGCTCGACGCTTTGCGCAGACGCAGTGTTAACAAATGCACTGCAAACAGCCACCGCGTAAGCGGCGAAAGTTAGCGCCTTAAAAGAGTTTTTGATGTTCATAAACTTCATTGAATTATTCACCTTGCGCTGTTGCAGAGGCGACCAAAGGTGAGATGACTCGCCATTGGCCATCACGTTGACAGGTCGTTACTTTGCGCTGCGCGCCTGAAGGTGTGGTTTCACCGTCTTGTAAAGAAAACCGGATACATTTATTCCCAGTTGCCGAAATATAATGCTTTATTGCTTTATAATCGTAGCCGTTAAAGCGTATTGAAAACGATTCTTTGGTATCGTGATAAAGATTGGCTTTTGGAATATTTATTGCAAGCTCTTTATCTGGTGCAAGAGAATAAGCAAGTGAAGAATGCACCAGGGGTATGTCAGCTTTGGTAACTGTAGGTGAGTTTGTGCACCCAGCTGCGCTTATCGTCAGCGCGAATGGCAAAATTAATCGTGTGAATTGTTTGAACATTAGCTTTCATATCCATATAGCAATTTCGCGCTAGGATAACATAAGTTTTAAAAAAAGCATGTTTGCTATCGCGCTAGCAGTGTCGTTTGAGCCATCTGAATGACAGTGAGCAGCGCAGCAAGTTCAAAAATGAGAACAAATGTTATCAAAGAAAGGAATAAAGAGAGTTGTGAGTCGTTATAACTTCTAAGATTGTTAACATCACGGTGCGGTTTAACGGGTTATCTAAGTTATTTTGCCAGCTTCTCTATTACAAGATGGGTTTTAACATGTTATTTTTGCGATTAGGGTGGTTACTTAAACGAATGTTTTATATTATATCGGGGTTTTCTATCCGCATAATCATATTAAAAAGCCCTCATCGCGCTGGAAAAAATGGAAGTTGTAAAAAAATGGAAGCGACATTTAGTTTGTTTACCAAGTTTGTATGTGCACTGGCTATCAAAGAAGCGAGAAACGTTTCTCTAGCTGGTGACGAGAGGTTGTGTGTTTTATGCTAGCGTATTTGCAGTTCGTCCCGCTTTTTACTGCATTTTTTGTTGCCCTCATTCTGTTAGTGGTGATGACCCCATTGGCGCATCAGTTTGGTCTCGTTGACCAGCCTTCAGCGCGAAAACGCCATGCCGGAATCGTTCCATTAACCGGCGGTGTTGCGATTTTTATGGCAGTCCTTGTTGCCAGTGTTGCCACTGATGTATGGATGAAAAATAACCCGCTGTTTTTCACCGCTTCTGCTTTTATTGTGCTACTTGGCATGTTGGACGACCGTTTTGATTTAAGTGCCAAAGGGCGTTTAATGTGTCAGTTCGGTGTGGCTGCTATCATGGCGTGGAGTGCGCAGAATTACATTACATCGTTAGGCAATATCTTTGGTACAGGCGAGGTAATGCTTGACCTAGGCGGCTACTTTTTCACTATTATTTGCGTTGTGGGCGTTATCAATGCGTTCAATATGATTGATGGTATTGACGGCCTAGCCGGCGGAATGAGTTTAGTGATATTGCTCACTGTTGCTGGCTTTTTAACGTTTACGGGCCACGGCGCATCGGTTATGGAGCCACTGATTATAGTAGCGGCTATCGTCCCCTTTCTTGCTTTCAATTTAAGTTGGAAAGGCTTTAAAGGTAATAAAATATTCATGGGCGATGCGGGAAGTATGTTTGTAGGCTTGACCATCGTTTGGTTGCTTGTTGACCACACGCAAGGTGAGACGGCAGCGTTCAGGCCTATTACTGCGGTATGGCTAGTGGGTCTCCCTCTTATGGATATGGCTGCTATCATGTATCGTCGCGCGCGCAAGGGGCAGTCTATGCTAAAGCCCGATAGACAACACCTTCATAATATCTTTATGCGCGCTGGGCTAAGTAGCAGAAAGTCGTTGGTCGCCATCCTATGCTTAGGTGCGTGCTATTGCCTGATTGGTATCCTCGGCGAGGTCTATCAAGTGCCAGAGGCCGTAATGTTCTGGGGCTTTATGGGCTTGCTCGTTATTTACAGCCTAGTCATTCAGCATATATGGAGTGTATTGCGCTTCGTTAAGCGCTTAACATCATAGTTTAAGTAAAACCATAGCAGGCTGCATAAAATCTCTGTAACATACCGACCAATAAAAGCGCACTTATGAGCGCTTTTATTTTCTTTGTTACTTATTTTTCTGGTAAAAACTCTTGATAAATCAATTCTCTATTCTTCACGATAAAAACAAAAAACAGCATGTTGAATCGATTGTTGCGATGGCGGTTTATCAAGCTGACAATGCAAAATGGCTTCGTGAAGCGATAGACAGTATTACAAAACAAACCTATATCAATTTCTTATTTGTTATCGTCATTGATGGCCCGGTACCACAAGCCATTTCAGGGGTGCTCAATGATGCAGTAAAGCGTGACGATAGAATTATTCTTACGCAAAACAGCCATAACATTGGTTTAGCAAGTTGTATGAATGCTGTGATCGATTTTTCTATGCAGTTCAAACCTACTTTTTTTGTAAGAATGGACGCTGATGATATATCAGAAGAACACAGGCTATTACGCCAAATAACCTACCTTAAAAGGCATAGCAATATATCTGTGCTGGGGTCAGCCCTAACTGAAATAAATGAAAGTGGGTTCAAGGTAGGGGCACGAGTTATGCCAGCGTCTCACAAACAAATCGTGCGTATTCTTCCACGCAGGTGCTCACTTAACCATCCTACCGTAGTTATTCGCTATAACGTTTTCAACGATGGTCATCGCTATAACGGGGACCTACTCAACACGCAAGATTACTTTTTTTGGATCACGCTCGCGTCGAAGGGATATATATTTAGAAACCTTAAAGATAGGTTGTTAAAGTTCAGACGCGTAAACAACTTTTATAAGCGCCGCGGCCTAAGTAAGTCTTTAAACGAGTTTAAAGCTCGCGTGTACGCTATTACCAAGCTAAAGCAATTTTCCCCCTATAACTTTTTCTATGCTTGTGGCGTACTTTCATTGCGTCTAATGCCGGGTAAAATCGTTAAATTAGCCTACAAGCTTGATAGGCATTTGTTAGAGAGGTTTGGTAAGCATTGACTACTGGCGTTGTCGTAATATTATTTAACCCAGATGTTGAGCACGTAAATGCCCTCATTAATGCGTTTACGGCGCCTGAGTGGAATATAGTATTAGTTGATAACTCGTTTGAGCGAACGCAGTACTCAGCCTCTCGCAATGTTACTTACATTCATTGCTCAAGCAACGTAGGCATAGCGCAAGCGCAAAATATCGGCTTAAAGAGGCTTTTTGATAATGATGTCGAGCATGCGTTTTTGCTCGATCAAGATAGCTTGTTTTCTCCTGACATTGCCCACGAACTGCTGAGGCAATTTCTCCAACTTGAAAAAGAGCATTCCATTGCCGCTATTGGCCCTTCTATCTACTGCCAATTTTCTGAGTGTGTTGACAAGGGCGTACTGCAAAAAGGAAAGCAAGTTTCTAATACGCTGAAAGAAGTAAAGCAAATCATAGCCTCTGGTATGTTAATTTCTCGCTATGCCTTCAACAAAGTGGGTGGAAAAGAAAGTACGCTTTTTATCGACGGCGTTGACCACGAGTGGTGTTGGCGTGCACGAGCGAAAGGAATGGTAATCTATCAATCGCTCAGTGCATGTATGCCTCATCGGCAGGGGGACGACAGAGTAAAAGTATGCGGCGTGACCTTTAAACAGGGTGCGCCCGTACGACTTTATTACCAATTTCGTAACGTACTTATTTTAGCTCGTCGGCGCTATGTACCGCTTTATTGGAAAGTTCGTCATGTTTGTGCAATACCACTTCGATATATTGTAAACCGTTATTGCTTTACGCAGGGTAAAGAGCGCGGGCGTTTTATGCGTGAAGGTATTAAAGACGGTTTTCTGCATCGAACTGGCCCAATAAGCGTTAAAGATAAGGGTAAACAGCGTTAGCTAAAAGCAACACTTTTGCAAAAAGTTGCAGACCTAACGTGAAAATTGTGCGCTATGCACTTTCACTAAATTGGTGCATTAGATATCATTTATCCCAATATTAGTGCTTTAAAACTAGGATTTAGACGGCTTTGCCCGTTTTTAATACATTAACGCTCTAAAAAGGTAATTGGAACATCGATTGCATTACTCGTACTAACAGATGCAAATATGTTTTTGCTTAAGAAATACTTCGATAATGGAGTGTCGGCTTGAGCGTGAATTTAGGATTTTAAAAAAGGATATTAACTATGAGTCAGGTTAAAAAAGCGGTAATCCCTGTAGCAGGTCTTGGGACGCGTATGCTTCCCGCAACGAAAGCTATTCCTAAGGAAATGCTGCCAGTTGTCGATAAGCCGCTAATTCAATATGTAGTTAGTGAATGTGTCGCTGCAGGACTAAAAGAAATCATTCTCGTTACTCACGCAAGTAAGAACAGCATTGAAAACCATTTCGATACGTCTTTTGAACTTGAAGCAACGCTAGAAAAGCGTGTTAAACGTCAGCTTTTAGAAGAAGTTCAGTCAATTTGCCCGAAAGACGTAACCATTATGCATATTCGTCAAGGTGTGGCGAATGGCTTGGGTCATGCCGTGTTGTGCGCCCGTCCTCTTATTGGTGATGCGCCTTTTGCCGTGGTTCTTCCTGACGTAATTATTGATGATGTTGCCAGCGACCCTAAAAAAGATAACCTTGCAGACATGGTGGCGAAGTTTAACACAAGTCGCGTAAGTCAGGTTATGGTTGAGCAAGTACCGGATGAAGATATCTCTAAATTTGGTATCGCTGATTTAGATGGTGCCGCAATTGCGCCAGGCGATTCTGCTAAAATTCATAAAATGGTAGAAAAGCCACCTCGTGATGAAGCCCCGTCAGATCTAGCTGTAGTGGGCAGATACGTGCTTTCTGAAAAGATTTGGGATCTGCTAGAATTTACTCCTCCTGGTGCTGGTGGTGAAGTTCAGCTTACTGATGCCATTGATGCGCTAATGAAGCTTGAGCAAGTGGATGCTTACTACATGAAAGGCAAGAGCCACGACTGCGGTAGTAAACTAGGCTATATGAAGGCAAACGTAGAGTACGCACTTCGTCACCCATCTTTAGGCGATGAGTTTAAAGAATACTTAGCTACAGTACTTTAATAATATAGTAAGCTATTTATAAGCTTAAGAAAAATGCGCCCGAGAGGCGCATTTTTTATGGGTGGGGGTACTAGCCCTGCTACTTTACCAGAACATAGCTTTCAATTTTGCTTAGCATTTTCTCACCAATGCCCCTTACTTGTGTAAGCTGTGCGACTTCTAAAAAAGGGCCAACTTCTTCACGATATTTGATAATGGCCTTTGCTTTAGATTGTCCCACTCCGGGCAATGTAACGAGTTGCTCGACAGTAGCCGTATTTAAATCGATACGCTGCTGTTGAGGCAAATTTGCACTAATCGCATTGCTCGCATCGCTAGACTCTTGCGCGTTAACGACGGGTGTTTGGATGGCTAACGCCGATAGTACGAGTAAACCTGAAACTAACTTTCTCATCATCTTTCCTTGTATGTTGCGCTAAAACGTTTATGCCCGTTGTTGTCGGTATGTTTTAGCATCTTTCTGTTTGCGTTATGTACATAAAGGGCGCTGAATGTCATGACCGACGGCCCGCATAAATTAGCTGTGTATATTTACCGTTCTGATGACTTTGACAGAACCGGTAGTTAGGCAGCTCAGCACGCTTTAATGGGTACAATGGAAATGATAAGTGGGAATGAGAAAAGCGGTAGTCCAGTTTTAGTACAGTTTTCTAAGTGACGTTAGTCTTTTTGGGTATTTAAATGGTCATGGGTATTAAGCCATAAGTTCTAGACAAAAAAACGGGCTAGTGAGCCCGTTTTCGTCGTTATAGCGCTTAAACCGCGTTAACGCTTTGCACTTTATAGGCGGTCTAGAAGTGCCTGTGTGAATTCAGTGGTACCAGCTTCGCCACCTAAGTCGCGTGTCGTACGGTCGCCTGATTCAATAACGTCTTTAAGAGCTGCACGGATCTTCTCTGCTTTGTCACCCATGTTCAGGTATTCAAGCATTTGCGCTGCAGCTAGAACTACTGACGTTGGGTTAGCTAGGTTTTTGCCTGCAATATCGGGGGCTGAGCCATGCACTGCTTCAAAAATAGCGCAGTCTTCACCAATGTTTGCTCCAGGGGCCATACCAAGACCACCGACAAGACCAGCACATAGATCAGATAGGATGTCACCGAAAAGGTTAGTCGTTACGATAACGTCGAACTGGTGTGGGTTCATAACAAGCTGCATACAGCAGTTATCAACAATCATTTCAGCCGATTCGATATCTGGGTAACGCTCGCCAACTTCGCGGGCAACTTTAAGGAACAGGCCTGAGGTTGACTTAAGAATGTTAGCTTTGTGAACCGCAGTCACTTTCTTACGGCCTTCACGACGGGCTAGTTCGTAAGCAAAAGTCACAATTTTTTCAGCGCCGTCGCGCGTGATTTTACTCATCGCTTCAGCTTCGTTACCGTCTTCTGATACCACTTGACCTAAGCCAGAGTACATACCTTGCGTGTTTTCACGAACGGTGATGATATCAATGTCTTCGTAGCGTGCTTTTGTGCCTTTAAAAGACATTACAGGGCGAAGGTTTGCGTACAGTTTGAACTGTTTGCGAAGACTAACATTGATTGAGGTAAAACCTTCACCAACAGGCGTAGTTAACGGGCCTTTAAGCGCAACTTTGTTTTTTGCGATTAGGTCTAGTGTCTCTTGAGGTAGAAGCTCGCCATGTTCTTCCAGTGCGACTAAACCAGCGTCGGCATAGTCATAGGCAAAGTCACAGCCAACCTTATCTAGAATTTTTGTGGTTGCATCGATAATGTCCGGGCCAATGCCGTCACCGCGGATGACTGTAATACGTTGCTGAGTCATGTGGAGGGATCCTCTGGTAATTCTGTTATCAAAATCGTTAGGTTTATTCAATTTTATATGACGCGTAAAGTGCCAAATTCTGCTTGCTTACTTATTATAATGGAAATTGTAGGGAAAAGAGTTAAGCACTGCAAAAGTTGCCGTATTTTATACGATAGCCGGCGCAAGTTATAGCCATTCGTAAAGATAAATTAAGGCGTTACCGTGAAAAACTAGGGTGGGGTGATGTTGTCAAAGCATATTGCGCGCTATAAAGCACGCGGGCAAAAGAGTAGTTGCCCATTTGCGTCTAACGCTTGCAGCACGTCATCTTGATCTATGTGTAAGATATTTAGAATGGATTTAACGCTAATATTGTGCAGCAAAGAATAGGCGTCTTGCGTAAACAAGCACGCTTTTGCTAACGCAAAACTTAATGAAACGATGGCCTGCTCTTTTTGTAGCGATTTCGGTACCTCACTACTTGCTTTACTGCATTGATGAATAACGGCGCGCCACGTTGAACTTTGATGCCAGCTTCCGGCAAGTTCAGATGCAATGGCAAGCCAAGGCGTGTCAGACTTTACTTTAAAGGCTTTATTGATAGATACAGCGCTAGCGCCACTAACGGGAAGTGTCTTAGATACTTTGAAGCCGGGTAAGGTAAACAGAGGCGCACAAACAAATGTCATGGTTAACGCTGCCGACTGTGGCGAAAATTTAGTATTCGCTGTTTGGGCAAAGTGGCTAGCAAATGCGCACGCAAGCAGGGTAAATTGCTTGCACATAGGCAGCAGCGGATATTGATTCTGCGTTAACCGCTCCATTAAAGCGAACTGTATAAGCATATCGCCAACGCGTTCGATACCGTAGGTTAATACTGCTTGTTTTATATTCTTGACCGGCAGCTGCAGTCGATTATCCTGACTGGCCGTTTGCATTAAAAACTGATTGAACGTGGGGACTTGCTCAATTTTTTCGCAGAGTTCAGAGATATCTACATCAGATTTTTGAAGTGCATCAACTATCGATAACAGCGCGTTGGGCGGATGCTGGATTGCATAGTTAGAGGGTAAAAAAGGCGTGCCCCCTTGGTTTACCCTAGCTTGTGCTGTGTCGGTATATAACGCAATAAAGTGCTCAAAGGGCATAGACATTGCGACGGGGGAATGTATGGATGATAGCGGTAACCATTTACCATCTTCATTCTCGCTGCTTGGCATAAATACAAAACCATGGTTTTGCTGTATATCTATCAATGCGCCAGGAGCACCATTGGCGTATATTTTTGCTCCGGGTAACGCACGCTCAAACAAAGCAATCAAAGCAGCAAGATAATGCCTGTCATTTGCGGGCAAGCGCACCGCAACCTGAGAGAATAGCGTTTGGTAACCCACTTTTTTTGGTCTATTTGCGAATATCCCAGCGAGAAGACAAAGCCGCTGTGCCATATTCAGTCTGCTATCTGCTACATAGTTTATTTGTTTAGTAGCCTGAAAGGCTTTCTGTAAACGTAGGGTATCTAACCAAACAGAGAGGTTGTGGTTGCGCAAAAAACGAACAACGGCAGCGGTTTGCTCTCGTGTCGTTTCTTTATCAGATAACCATAGGGTAGCAAGCAATGAAGCGAGAATATGCTGTAAATAATGATCGTTAAAGCGACACAGTTTACCAAACAACGCTAATAACAAAAGTTGATGTGTGTCTTTGGGAAGGTCATTATCAATGTGCAAACTGGCACTAGCAATAGCAGGATTGGCGTTAACCAGCGTCAGTACTCGCTTGGCATTTTTAAGCCAAAAATTGATGCGCTGCTCGACAGACAGTGTCTCATCGCCCTGGTGCACCAATCGCTTGAGCGTGGAAATGATGTTAGTCACTCCCAATCCTTTTAACTTTTTTGATAACTGGAGTAGGCCCCTTCACCCCATGCAATTAGCTTGTCATTTTCAAATAAGAGTGGGGTACATTCGTCCTGTGTAGTCAAACCGTCGGCTCGAACGTGCTGGGTTCTGAAAAACATGACTTGAATAGCCATTGAACCCTGTCGTTTGGCCTCGGTAATATCAGGCGAGCCAAGAAGCGCAAGCACCTCTTCTCGTGTACTGCCTAATTTTAATTTAGTAATTTGAACGCGGTTGTATTCTTCACGGTCTTTCCAGTCCATATTTTCTGGTTTATCGGGGTAAAAAGCGATAACCATAAAAACAAACATCGCGTATAACGCGACGCCAGCTAAAATTAGGCGAATGACCTTGGTATTCATGACCGTTACTTCTCGTTTCTCTGTACTCGAATGTTAGTGCTAATCACAGGCCCAAAACAAGGTGACGCGTTGCGCATGACATTCATTCGTTAAACAATACTCTGAGACAGTGTACCGCAAAATAGCTATTAAACATAAGTAGTAAACGTAAGCAAATGCTTCCTCGAGTTTTTGCCTACCGGCTATTGTTTACTACATAACAGGGCTCGTATGCCGTTCCGGGAAGCTTCATTCTATGCTGTTTTACAAATGACTCTAGCAAAGTATCAACTTTCTGCATAAGTGCACTATTACCGGTGAGCTCAAAGGGGCCGTGTGCTTTAATTTGGGCGATGCCCTCTGCTTTCACATTTCCCGCCACTATGCCTGAAAACGCTTTACGTAAATTGGCGGCAAGATCGCTTTTGCTTTGGTCATGGTGAAGTTGCAAAGCGGCCATACTCTCATGTGTAGGAATAAACGGCTGTTGAAAGTCTTGCTCAACTTTTAATGACCAGTTAAAACTAAATGCATCACCCATCGCGCCTCTGAACTTCTTAACTTTTTCAAGTTGAAGCCTCATGGTTCGCGCCACTTCCTCAGGATCGTCGATAATAATTTGGTACTTCGATTGTGCTTCTGCACCTAATGTCGCGCCAACAAACGCATCAATGGCTTCGAAATATTCCTCGCTTCCCGCTGGCCCAGTTAAAATAAAAGGAAACGGCTGCTGAGCGTTGCGCTCGTTCATCAATATACCGAGCAAGTACAGCAGCTCTTCGGCTGTACCAACACCACCAGGAAAAACAACGATACCGTGACCTAAGCGAACAAAGGTTTCTAAACGCTTTTCTATATCCGGCATGATGATCAGTTCATTGACGATAGCATTGGGGGGTTCTGCGGCTATAATACTTGGTTCAGAAATACCAATGTAGCGACCTGATTTATGACGCTGTTTCGCATGGCCAATAGTTGCGCCTTTCATTGGCCCCTTCATCGCGCCAGGTCCGCATCCGGTGCAAATATTCATGTCGCGAAGGCCTAGTTGATAGCCCACTTCTTTGGTGTACTTATACTCAACTTGGTTTATCGAGTGGCCACCCCAGCATACAACGGTATTTACTCCATCATTGCCCTCTAAGGCTTTTGCATGGCGAAGCATGTCAAAAACCATATCGGTAATTTCACTCCCTTCCGCTGGTGCAGTTTGGTGAAGAAACGCATACTTGTTACCCATGTAAAGCAAATCGCGAAGTACGGCAAATAAGTGCTCGTGCACGCCGCGTACTAACGTGTCATCTACAAAAGCCACTTCAGGTGGGTTAACTAATTCAATCTTAACCCCTCGCTCTCGACGAACAAGCTTTATTTCAAAGTTTTCATAAGGCGCAAAAAGGGCTTCGAAATTATCTTCGTCAACGCCGCTGTTTAAAACCGCCAGACAGCAGTTTCTAAACATAGCAAAGAGCTCACTATTTGTAGCATCCTGAAGACGGGTGACTTCGACTTGAGATAGCTGGCTCATCCAGCCAACGGGGTTTAGCTGCACTTTCTTCATATATCTACATCCTACACGTCAGTGCTTAAATCTGTGACAACAAGGTTGCGACCACTTCGTTTAGCTTTATAAAGATACTCATCGGCGCGCTCGAAGACAGACTCTGTAGTGTCATCCTGACCAAAGCATGTAGCGCCAAAAGAGGCGGTAATTTTTACTTTTTCTTGTTTGAACTTAAATGGCATTGCGGCTAGCTTGGTTCTAACTTCATTAAGCTTTTTATCTATGTCCGCCATTTCGGCATCAGGCAAAAGCATGACAAACTCTTCTCCGCCCCATCTGGCAACAAAATCATTTTCCGAGAGGCTTTGCTTTAAAAACTTACTGACGACTTGCAGTGTTTTATCCCCAGCGGCATGGCCAAACCTATCGTTTATAGATTTGAAGTGATCGATATCGACTACGGCAACCGCCAGCGAATGACCGTTAGATTTAAAACGGGTATAGGCTGTCTCAAGTCTCTCGTTATAGGCCTGTCTATTTGGAAGGCGGGTAAGTGGATCGGTTCGACTCTGCATCGCCTGTTCAGCAAGCTTCTTCTTGTAAACACTGGTTTGCTGCTGCAGGGTATCTATTCTCGATTGCATTGAGGATAGCAGGGCCATTATTGCCTCTTGCCCCTGCTCGTCGCTATCTTGTTGTTCGCTAAGTGCTGTGACGAGTTTTTCAACGCAAAACTGCGTTTGTTCTTTTAATGCCTCAAAAGACTCGCTTTCCGACATGGCCTCTTCGATATGGCTGATATGGCGTTTAAGTTGTTCATTACCCACCTGCCTTTTCTCAAATTGACTCTTACTATTTTCTATGGTGTTACTTACATCGTTACTTACTTCGCTAAGTGAGCGGTGAAGGCTTTGAATTACTTTGCCTGTCAAACTTGCTTCAGACATAGCGTCTTGCACAATCATTCGCAAAATTACGACACAACTTTTAAGTAACTGTTCTTTATCCATGCCCTCATCAAGACGCTGTTTGATATCGGTCAGCTGATGGTCGTCAGGTTTTTTCTGCGCGTAAGACGTGATTAAGTGGTTAAGTTCAACCAATATTGAACGATAGTGAGGATTTTCATCTTGCGGTGCGTGGGCTTTTGTATCGTCCTTACCGCTATGGCTATTTTCACCTGAGTCAATTGGCGATAGTCCAACCATTTCTTTGTTTAGCGCAATACGGTGTAGCGCTATGGCTTTGGCATAGAGTTTATAGATACTGAATATATCGCCAATAGGCTGATTCAGTTTGATCAGCTCTTGCGTGGTCAAGCCTTTTAATTCACTGTCTTCAAATACAATTTTTTGCAGTTGTTTCATGGCATCTTCAAGAGATGAAACCGTATCAACACTGTATTTGCGCAGGGTGATTTCCTGATGCTGGAGCGACTTGTTTAGCTTTTCAATACTAACAGTAGCAAGGCTAAAGTTAGGGGTGCCAGAAAGATGCCCTCGCAACACCTTTAGCTCGGTATCTATTTTGTCCGAGAAGCCTTCATAAAACGCAGAGAGCTTTACAATAAACTGACAAAGAAGCGTGTTGTTTTGCTTTAGGGTTTGTAATTGTTTTGCTTCCATAATCTCGACTTTATTCTAACTCGCCGCTAACGCAGCGGTTTAGCTGACTAAAATATGCTTACTTTCACCATTTATATTACTGACGCGCTTGACGGTGATTGGCATAAGGCGCTTCATAATTTGAACGAAAAGGGTTGATGTCTAATCCACCTCTTCGTGTATATCGTGCGCATACTGTTAGTTTGTCCGGCTTACAATGAAACATAATGTCGTTATAAATTCGCTCTACACACTGTTCGTGAAACTCATTGTGCTGTCTAAAACTAATCAGATACTTTAAAAGCCCTTCGTGTTCAATGGCTTTTCCTTCGTATTTAATTTGAATACTAGCCCAATCTGGCTGACTTGTGATTAAACAATTCGACTTAAGTAAGTGAGAGACCAGTGTTTCTTTTACTTTTTTATCGTCTTTGCTGGTAAAAAGGTATTGTGTAGTGGGTGAGTATGTCTCGATATCTACATCAAGTTCGTCTAATAGCGTGCCTTCAAACTCTTTAAATTGCAGTTCGGTAAATTGTTTTGGCAAAATTAGATCGACGTTTACTGGCTCACCAGCACATGCAGATAAATCTTTCTGAAGTACTTTTTGAACGTCCTCTGCAGAGCGGAATTTAGTTTGATTGAAACTATTCAAATACAGCTTGAAGGATTTCGATTCAATTAAGTTTTCTGAAGTAATAGGGACGTGGCATTCTAGAATAGCCACGTTGGGCTTACCCTTTAGGTTTAACCAAGAAAGTTCATAACCTGTCCAAGTATCGATACCGCTAAAAGGCAGTTCAGCACCCGTCAGATTTAATGTATCACGACTTAAGTTACGTGGAACGCCTTGCAGCAAACTGGGGTTGTATTCAAATTCGTAGTCAACCTGTTTGCCGAGAGAGAGATCGTCAGGCGCAGTGATAATAATTTTGTTAGGTGAGTTGTCAGTCGACATAAGAACCTTTTATATAGCGACTAGGATGCGAAAGACTATATGCGCTATTCCCGAAGCTCGTTCGATAAATCGCGTTCCATTCGCCCTAGTATTGACTTAACGGTGTAGTTGTATAGTGTACCCCAAAAATACGTAGGTAACGTCATAATGGCTCTAACAATTTCAGCACAATTAGATAAATTTGTATCATCTTATGTCGAACACGCTAAAGGCGAGGGCCTTAAAATTGCGTTTGATAGCGAATGGCCATCACCCTGCTATGAAGAAACTGCACAGGATGGTGAGTTAGTCGAGTGGGCACCTAAACGACAAAGCCCGCCATTGTCGTTCAATAACGTGGAAGACGCCTTATCGTTGAAACTACATGCTGATTATTGCAGTTACTTTACAACCTACTACAGTGATAATTTAAAAGCCAAAGCGCCCCAAGGCGATTGTGAGTTGCTACAGGTATTTAACCGTGAAGACTTTGAACGACTTCAACAAAACTTGATTGGCCATTTGTTAATGAAGCAGCGATTAAATCAAGCGCCTACGCTTTTCTTTGGGCTTACCGATGAGGAAGATTTTATTCTAACCGTCATTAATGAAACGGGTGAAGTCGCCCTCGAGCAAGTAGGCCAAGCACCAACGCAGATCCTCGCCAACTCCCTGGCTGAGTTTATAGAGCAACTTTCACCATTAAACGCATAGCTTTTCTCGTGTAGGCGATAGGCTATTGCCCGGTTGTGATTTGCTTAAGCGCCCGTTTTAGCTCTGCTACTTCATTCTCTAGCGCTTCCACACGCGCAGACAGCACGCTGTGATCCTTTCTCTCGGTTTGTGGCAAAGGTTGAGTTTCGCTGGAAGTCTCAAGGGTTGGTTTATGGGCGTTAAAGCGCTTTATGGCTTCTATCGCGTCAGTCACAGACACTTTAAACGGCGCCTTTGAACGCAAAATGCCTACTGAAGGCGTTTTACCCTCTTTGTACATTTGAACGCACAAAAGGTGTAGCTGCTGTAAATTTGAATTACTCATAAGTAAGTGGTGCTTAACGTTTTATCATCTTGTCAGTGTAGCTTGTTCGTATAGTCAATTTCACTAATAAGTTACTGTTTTCACTATTTAAACGATAGTTTTCTTTTTTCATAATCTTAAAATTCCATACTTTTCAATGTGTTAAGTTTTGGCCTCATTCTTGTTTGCTATGTCTTTAAATAAGCGTGAATGCCAGTGGGCATTTATTGCTGATTTCGAGGTAGTAAACGCGATTCAGTGTAAGTTCACAAAGCGAGCGTAATATCTTGAAGATAAAAGAGGTTGATGACCGTAGAAGTACGTCAAAGGACAGCAGGCTCTTAACACTTAAAATAAAAAACATCACACATAAAAAATAAGGAATTCCCATGAAAATTGTTCTTCTTTCTGTAGCTTTAGCATCGTCAGTGCTTTTGTCGGGTTGCGTTGTATCTGTTGGTGGCGGATCTGACAGTCACTATGGCGCTGACTGGGAAGATAGAGAATTCAACAACCGTAAACATATTGCTAACCTCGAAACAGGCACAAGCTATGAAAGTGTACTTAGAAAAATGGGCGTTGCAGATTTCAATGAGCTGTTTGAAAGGCAAGATGGAACTTATCGCGTGCTGTATTACCGTACGCAAAAAACCATGGGAGATGGAATTACCACAAAAGATGAGTGTACGCCGCTTGTGTTTAGAAATGGTGAGCTAGTAGGGTGGGGAGACAGTGCTTATAGCTTAATGCACTAAGCGCTTAGTCTAATTTAACGTTACTGAATCAAGGTATCAGAATTAGCGTGCAATAATAAATGTTAATAAAAAGTTAACATTGGAGGGGTTTTCACGTAGGCTAAAGTTTGTACAGCTTGAGTGGCCGGTCGAGTTTTCTACTAAACAGGATCGCTTTTGTCACTTTTACTGTATTGGTTATGATCAACCTAAACAACTTTGCGTTCGAGGAGCCCCTATGAGTACCGAAGCAATAAACAGCGCGTTCGCGCCCCTTAATGATACGGTTAAGGCTATATACCTCTGTGTAGACGATCTCAAAGTTGCCGCCTCTATTCTTTATAATGCCTATGTCGATGATCCGCTATTCATTGATATTTTTCAGGCGGAGAAAGAGGGCTATGAAAGTCGCCTACGCTCGGCTATTCGTGAAGAGTTAAATGCCTTTTGGGTGGCAGAACAACCTATGATAGGGCTTTTTGATGAGGACAGGTTAATCGCAGTTGCTTGTTTGACTGCACCAGATGCTGCGTTTGGCGCAGGTCGATATTGGCACTGGCGACTGCGAATGCTATTAACAGCGGGTCTATTCGGCACTAAACAGATGCTCGAAAAAGAGGAAAAAGTGAGAGCACTGGTTCCAGCAGATAACTTTCACATGCTAAGTTTCATTGCAGTTCACCCTGACTACCAACACCACGGTCTCGGGCATATATTGTTAGGCGCCATAGATAGCGTGATTGAAGAAGACGAGAAAAGTGAGGGGGTCTCAGTGTTTGTTACTATTGAAAAGCACCGTTCATTTTTTAACGACGACAATTATAAGGTTGTAGGTCAGTTAAGCTTATCGCACGTTAAGGGCAACGTGATGTATAGAGCGAAGTGAACGCTATTTAACCAATATTAACGCGCTACCGATCAATTACCTGCCTTCTTCTTTTTCTTTACGCACAATTTACTACGGCGTTTGTACGATATGTCCTACAAATGCTGTGCGTGATCTTACCTAAATTATGCAAGATAAAATTAGACTAAAGTATAAAGTCATTGATTGTGTTGACTTTTTTTAAATTTAGTCAAAAGTCGTACAAAAAACTTCCTAAAATTATTGTAATTCAACATGGCGGTAATAATTGGAAGGGATACTATTAATGCGTCACAAGGAAACACGACGAGTCACGGATTGAGCAAGGAAATCTTTCAAGGAAAGGGTTAGGACAACTTAAGGACGAGATTCTCACATGGCAGTGAGATAAAGGAAAAGGAACGCAGTGAGGAAACTGCAACGATAGGGACATTGTAAGGAATACCAAAGGATAAAGGACATGTTGTGTGATAGGACTTCACGACAGGATGTAACAAGGGATTAAGGATTAAGACTAGCGGTAGCTAGAGGCAAGGAGCCAACGGCAAGGAAAAGCCGAATAAGGATTTTCAGTTTGCATGGACGAGCAAACCAGGGAAGAAGAGAGGGACACGCTAAAGGATTAGCGAAGCTGTAGCAGGATGTACAGCATACAAAGGACGAGGGAAGGGAGTGCCGGCGGAGTCTGGCGAGGACAGCCTCAGGATGAGGAGCACTGTATGAAGGATGTACAGTAGTCAAGGAGCAAAGGAAAGGGACCTACGCACGGAAGGGTAGCTCGCACAGGATTGCGCGAGAGTAGATGGAAAGGGGCGTATACGGATTTTAATCGGGATGATTTTAGTCGCAAAGGATAGCGGAGAAGGATACTCAAAATTCCAGGAAAAAGGGGAGCCCATAGGTTCCCCTTTTTTTTGGTGTGTTTTTTAAGTGCATTTTTGCCACCGCTAAATAGCGTTAGCGCATTGCGAGCACATCTTAAAAAGGCGCTCTGTCACACGCGATGAGGTGGCACCTCAGTACGCAATACGCGCATACTTACCAATTCTACTTCACCGGTGTATCTATCTTCGCCGTTGCTGGAAAATTCAAAATAAAACTTACTGTGCCAGTCAGGCTTTCCGTATCTGAATGTGAGACGCGTTTTTGCTCTCGCGACGCTTAACAGCTGCAAATTGTTAGAATTACAATACTGTTTAAGATAAACGTTGGTTCGCTCAGAGATCCCTCGTATACGCCAAAATTGATAGCCAGTGAAACCAATGATTAGCCAAATAACAAGCTCAAGTAACGTCATTTTACTTTCTCGCCTGTTCGAAGAGTTGTTTAAACGCGCTTTTTAACAGCGCTGGGTTAGCCTCTGAGTGCAGTAAAGTCAGCACTTGTCGGCGAAGCTTAGGAATCTGTACTAAATCAGAAAAGAAACCAGCAAACAAGGCGCCTTTGTGTCCTTCCTTCTCATCAACTTTTGCTGCTTGTTCAAAAAACTTCGTGAGTAGTAATGGCTCCATTTGCTCGAAGTGACGTGCTGCTATCACACTGAGGATATCGAGTCGTTGTGATGTGTCTTTACTTAAAAGGTCAAGCAATTTGCTATTAATATCTGTGTTAAACACGCTTTGTGATGTGCTGCGCAAAGCCGAGAGATTAATACTGTCTTGCCTGTCTATCTCTGCCATGAAAGCGGTTAAAAGTTCGTCGGGCAAGGCTACGCTTTCGCACATTTCCATCAGCGTATTTAAAAAGACGTCCGCGTAGAGTGAGTAATTATGTTCAATAGCCTTAATGAGCGCTGCTTTCTTTGGGTGTAGGTTCAGGCTATGAACAAAGTCAGCCACACTTTGCATGGTAATTTGCTGCCAGTCCACGAGCTGTGGCGCCTGAATATAAGCTTCAACTTTTTGTGCATCTTCATTTAGCGGCTGATTGAGCCTACATTTTACTAGCGCGTTAAACTGAGCAAGCTGAGATTGATTGGGAACAAATGAGTAGGGATTATCGGGCAAAGACTGTGCTTTCTCAGTATCTTCTGCGATGGATTGCCCTAATGCATCTACAATAATTTCTAAAAAGTGGTTTCTTGCTGCTGTCACTACAAGCCCTTGCTCGTCAAGAGGAAGCTTTACAAACCAAATATAGTGTTGTGATGATGCGTTTTTATTCCAAAAAACGATGCCAAACCACCCGTGTTTTTGGCGAGGGTAGGGCGCATAGGCACTAGCGTTTTCTATTTCAAGAAACGTTTGGTTATCGATTGGTACAAGGCGCCGCCCAAGGTCAAAGACCTGATACTCAGTGCCGGCATGTAATAAAAACTCACTGATTGAATTGATACTGTTAGCGCTCATAACTCGTTCCAAAATACTGCTTTTTTTAGGGGCTGCTGATTTACTTGGGCTTTAGGTGCTACAAGCCCTCGTGTTTTTATATGCTAGGTAGAGAAACACTAAAAGGTACCGCCAACAGTCCTAACAACCAAAGTTAAATGGTATCACAGCCAAAGAATTTCAACGACACGTGCTAACGACTTATGTTGCTGCACAGGCCCTGATATACTGCGCGCATTTATGATTAAGTATTGAGATTGTTGGGAAAGAAAGTGAGCAAATCACAAAATATGCCTCATAGCATGCATTGGAGCGCGCGTAGCGGCGTGCTTAGCGAGGCGCTGGATAATCTTGAGGTAATAATGCAGGAAGAGGGCATTTGGCCTGACGCCAAACCAACCCGAAAGGTGTTAGATAGCGCGCTACAAAGTACTGTGCCTTTCGCCGTCGATAGCTTACCGTTTGAGAGTTGGCTAGCATTTATCTTTATTCCCAAAATGCGAATCATCATTGCCCAAAAGCAAACATTGCCAGCTATGCAAATTACCCCAGCGGCCCAAGTCTACTTAAATGGTATTGGGCATCGCACTATCGCTCAATTACAGACAATTGATGATATTGCCAGTGAGAAGGGCGTATGAACCAAACAAGCAACACTATAGCCTGTGAACATCGTGAAGATGTGTTGAAGAAGCAAGTAGAACATCAGCCCTTGCACTTACCCGTGCTATATCAAGATGAGCATATTATCGCGATAGACAAGCCGCCGGGACTGTTAGTCCATAGAAGCCCTATCGATAAGCACGAAACCGTGTTTGCTGTTCAGACGTTAAGGGATCTAATTGGCCAGCATGTTTTTCCAGCACACCGTTTAGATAGGCCGACTTCCGGCGTTCTGGTATTTAGCTTTAGCGCTGACACTGCCGCTAAACTAGGCAAACAGATGATGGACAAGCAGGTGGTAAAGCAATACCACGCTATTGTTCGAGGTTTTGTTCATCACACTGGTTATATTGATTACGCGCTTAAATATCGCTATGACAAAATAGCGGATAAACACAAAAGGCCCCAACAGCCGCCGCAGCCTGCTTCTACTATGTATGAGTCTTTAGCTAAGTTCGATGTTCCCGAACCTGTGGGTAGATACCAAAGTGCACGGTATTCGCTAGTGAGACTTTCACCCAGTACGGGACGCAAGCATCAGCTAAGAAGGCATATGGTACATATTCGTCACCCTATCATTGGCGATACGACTCACGGCGATGGCAAACAAAACAAATTCGCTAAAAGCCACTTTAATTTTACTCATTTGGCCTTAAGTTGTACTCAGATGGGATTTTCTCACCCTGTTACTCAAAAATGGATAACGATTAATGGTGAGATGCATAGCGAAATGCGACAATTTGCAGATAGGCTAGCATCGTTCAAGGTTTAACTTAGTGAGCAAGTGCAATTGCTTGTCACTGATTCTCGCCACCTAGATACAGGGGCGAACACTATTTAAGAGGTAAAAATGGCAACTTTAAAAATTATTGCGGGTACAGTATACGGTAATGCCCAACATGTCGCTGAACAGGTTGAAGAGAATTTAGCCGAACAAGGTGTAGACTGTTCGTTAGAAAGCGACCCTTCTGTTGCTGATTTTACCGATGCCGACGCGCTACTCATTATTACCTCTACCACGGGGCAAGGTGACGTGCCGCCAAACCTTGAGTTTGTCTTCTCGGACTTAAAAGATGAATCACCTATGCTGACGGGCAAGCCATTTGCCGTTGCGGCACTTGGTGATAGTAGTTACGGGGAAAGCTTCTGTGGTGCAGGTAAACAGTTTCAAGAGTTGCTCAGTGAGCTACAGGGTAACGCCGTGGCGAACATGCTAGAAGTCGACGCCATTGAAACTCTAGAGCCTGAAAAAGACGTGGTTGACTGGGTGAACACGATAAAAGATAAGCTGTTAGCATAATTGTCAACTTTCGGTAAATGCACGCCTTTAAAGCATCAGTACTTGCTTATTTTAAGTGTTAAAGCCAAGCGTTTAAGTTCGAAGGTAACGTCCTAACTTTTGCTTAAGCTATTTAACCCGTGAAAGATAAGCAAGCGAGGGTGGCGTTGTAAGTTAGTACAAACAAAAAGAGGCGCATTAGCGCCTCTTTTTAGTATTTGCTTTTTAAAACGCTGCGGTGAGCGTTTTACTCAACGCCGCGAAGTAGAGCGTTAATACCTACTTTGGCGCGGGTTTTCGCATCAACTTTTTTCACGATGATTGCAGCGTATAGGCTGTATTTACCATCTGCGCTAGGTAGGTTGCCCGCAACGACTACAGAACCCGCTGGTACACGGCCGTAGTGAATTTCACCGGTTTCACGGTCATAGATACGCGTGCTCTGACCGATGTAAACGCCCATTGAGATGACTGAGCCTTCTTCAACGATAACACCTTCTACAATTTCAGAGCGCGCACCGATGAAACAGTTGTCTTCAATAATGGTTGGGTTTGCTTGAAGTGGCTCTAATACGCCACCAATGCCTACGCCACCAGAAAGGTGAACGTTTTTACCAATCTGGGCACATGAGCCTACTGTTGCCCACGTATCCACCATAGTACCTTCATCAACAAATGCACCAATGTTTACGTAAGAAGGCATAACAACTGCGTTTTTCCCTACAAACGTACCGGTACGCACTGCAGCGGGTGGAACAATACGTGCACCGTCAGCAGCAAACTGCTCAGCGGTGTAGTTAGTGTACTTAAGCGGAACTTTATCGTAGAACTTGCTTTCTGCACCTTCAATTACATCGTTGTTGTGAAGGCGGAAGAAAAGTAGCACCGCTTTTTTGAGCCACTGGTGTACTACCCATTCGCCAGCAATTTTTTCTGCAACACGGCCTTTGCCGCTGTTTAGTAGGTCGATAGCCTGAGCTACCGCATCTCTTACTTCATCAGGTGCTGATGATGGGCTAATGCTGTCGCGATTTTCGAAGGCGTCTTCAATAATGGCTTTCAATTCATTCATGGTATTGTGATATCTTCAAGTTGGTCGAGTTTAAACAGGATCCGCTTTTTAAGGTTTACCTGTTGTTCCTGGGTTAATGCGATGCCAGCGTCATTGCTGACGATAAAAATATCTTCGGCTCGCTCGCCGATCGTGGCAATTTTGGCGAGTTTAAGTGTCATATTAGTATCAACGAATGCGTGACCAATTTTAGCCAAAATACCCGGTGCGTCTAGGGCTTCTAACTCAATAAGTGTCGCTTCATCGTTGATATTGAAAAAACGGACCTTGGTAGGTACGTCTAACTGTTTCATTTGACGAGGTAATTTCCTTTTGTTCTCATGTGAACGCCCTGGTTTTTCTAACTGCTCAGAAATGGCTTTTTCAATAGACGCTATTCGGGATTCAGAGCTCAAACGGCTACCGTCGTTTTCAAGGATTAACATGCTGTCAAACACATAGCCGTCGCGCGTCACGGTTACGTGAGCATCGTGAATGGAGCAGTTGCGACTATCTAATACCGAGGCTACTTGGGCAAACAAGGCTTTTCTATCTTTGCCATACACAAAAACTTCGGTGCCTCCTTTCGAACTGTTATCGTTAGCTTTAACTAACAATCCGTTGTGATCAGGCGTAAGCCACTCGTCTTGTGCCTTGATAATTTCATCTGTATGCCAGGCAATTTGTGTAGGCTTAAATCGAACAAAGTAATCATCATCAAGGCGTGCCCACAACGCATCTATGGCTGTGGTGTCGATTGCCCGCTCTTGTAATATCTGCCGCGCTTGATGTTTATGTGTAGAGACCCGTTCATTTAGTGTGACCTGACATTGAAGCCCATTATCTAATGCTTTTTGCGTCATCAAATAAAGCTCGCGCAGTAGCGATGCTTTCCAGTCATTCCACAAGTTGTCGTTCGTTGCTCGGATGTCAGCAAGCGTTAGGGTATAAAGCAAGTTTAGGTGATTGTGACTTCTTACCGCACTTGCAAACTCGCTAATGACGTCGGGGTCGTAAATATCGCGGCGTTGAGCCACTACCGACATAAGTAGGTGATTCTCAACCAGCCAAGCAATCAGTTCCGCATCTTTACTTGGCACGTCGTGCAGCTGGCAAAATTTAGCAACATCTTGTGCGCCTAACGTGGAATGATCGCCGTTTCTACCTTTGGCAATGTCGTGAAAAATAGCCGCAATATAAAGCACTTCAGGCTTATCTAGATGTCTACAAATTCTGCCGCAGCGCGGGAAGTCCTTGTTTTCTTTTGAGAAGAAATAATTAACGTGCTTAACCAGTCGATGTGTATGTTCGTCTACGGTGTAGGCGTGGAACAAGTCGAACTGCATCATACCTACAATAGCATCCCACTCGGGAAGGTAGGCTTGCAAAATACCGTACTGATGCATTATGTCCCAAGCAAAGTTAAAAAACTCGGGTTGCTTCATTAAGCGCATGAACTTTTCACGACACAGCGGGCGCTCTACATAGTATTCGGCTTCAAAGGCGCGATGGGCGTTGCGCAACTGACGAATACAAATAGTGCTGAGGCCTTGTACTTCTGGTGTATTTGCAACAAGGTGTAAGAAATCTAAAATTGCTTCGGGTGATGAGAATACCGTCTCGTGACGGGGCGAAATCATATTATCAAGAAGCTCAAAGTCTTCATTAATAATGACGCATTGCTGAACGCTTTGGTTCAGCATGTCGTACTTGAAGCGCTGAAGCAGCATTTGATTAAGTTCAGAAACCCGTGCCACAGTGCGGAAAAAGTCTCGCATCATTTTTTCTACTGACGACTTTCCTTCTTCGCCATACCCCATCATTTTGGCTACGTCGGTTTGGTAATCGAATAATAGGCGGTTTTCGCTTCTGCCAGCCACTAAATGAAGCGCACAGCGCATTTTCCAAAGGTGCATGCGACAGGCAATAAGCTCGCTGTGCTCTTGCTCTGTGAAGTAGCCGTGACCCACCAAGTTCCAGCCGTCGTATTCTTTAAAGTGTTTCTTCGCTACCCAACCAATAGATTGGATATCGCGCAAGCAACCGGGGTTTTCTTTGATATTGGGCTCTAGGTTATAAGCGGTACCGTTAAACTTTGCGTGGCGTCTCTTCTGCTCGTCGTATTTCGCTGAGAAAAAAGACTTACTTGACCAAGAATTACGGCCATTGACTTCGTCCCACAATTTATCAAAGGTGATTTCGCTGCCGCAAAGTAGTCGGCTCTCCACGAGGTTAGTGGCTATACTAATATCGTCTTTCGCCAGCTTCACCGTTTCTTTGATGGTGCGCACAGATTGTCCAACGTCTAACTTTATATCCCACAAAAGCGTAATAAACTGGCCAATTTTTTCTTGCACGTCAGGCTTTAGTTTCTTTCTACTGACAATAAGTAAATCGATATCTGAGTGGGGCTGTAAGTGGCCGCGGCCGTATCCGCCTACGGCGCACAGCGAAAGCTCATCTACGGTATCTAAACCATAGAGTTGCCAAAGATGACAAAGCAATGCATCGACAAATTGCGCGCGACCGGTAACAAGTTGATTAACCGGTGTGGCATCAAAAGATTCTGTGATCCAAGCATAACTTGCTTCCACGCATGACTTGATAGCGGGAATTTCATCAACAGAGTTGATGGTGTCGATATTCTTTATCAGTGATTGCAGCGTCAAAATACACCTTCGAAATAGACTTCTTTTTAGACGCTACGAACAATAGCATGAATTGATAGTAGTTCGCAGTATCAAATTAATGCATAAGTTAGGTTGGATTGTGAATATTTATGGTTTTTTGTTATTGGTGTGTAGCATGACAAAGCGTAAGAGAAACGCGCCAGCTAAATTCGAATTTATGCCAAATAGGACAAAGGCGGCGAGAGTAAAATAAGAGGGTAGCCATTAGGGCTACCGCTCATATTCTTTATTGATAAAGGGGTGAACCATTAATCGTGAGATATGGTGCGCGCTAACGTCTCTTCGTCGCGAAGGGTTAGAATTTCAACGCCGTTCTCAGTTACCAATAGTGTATGCTCCCATTGGGCGCTTAAGCTTCTGTCTTTGGTAACGACGGTCCACTGATCAGGCAATACCTTAGAGTAGCGCTTACCGGCATTGACCATAGGCTCGATAGTGAAGCACATGCCTGGTTCCAGCACGTCGCCCGTACCAGGTTTACCGTAGTGAACAATTTGCGGCTCTTCGTGGAAACTTGCGCCGATCCCGTGCCCACAGTATTCACGCACAATTGAATAGTTATGCGCTTCAGCGTGAGTTTGACAAATATGGCCGATATCGCCCAAACGCATACCCGGCTTTACTTGTTCAATCGCTTTATATAAGCATTCTTGGGTTACGCGAATAAGACGTTCAGCAAGAATTGAAGGCTTGCCAACCACAAACATCTTAGACGTGTCACCGTGATACCCATCTTTAATAACCGTCACATCAATATTAATAATGTCGCCGTCTTTCAGTTTCTTGTCAGAAGGAATACCGTGACATATACAGTGGTTAACGGATGTACAAATAGACTTAGGAAACGGAGGGTGACCATAATTAAGGGGGGCAGGGGTCGCCTGCTGCTCATTAACAATATAGTCATGACAAATGGTATTGAGCTCATCTGTTGTTACGCCCTTTTTAACGTAAGGCGTAATCATCGTTAGCACGTCGGCTGCCAATTTACCGGCCACGCGCATCTTTTCGATTTCTTCAGGGGTTTTGATTATTGCTGTCACAGCGCCTCTCAAATCGGTTTAAGCTAAGTTTTACAAAAAGGTTTTTACTGGAAAAAGTATAACATCGATCAGGCCGCTCTGAGTAACAATATGAAATATAGATGTTTTATTTGGTTGGTGTGACAGATGTGAGGTTTTTTCATAACCGTGGTGTACTTTGAAATATAACGGCGAAACTTGAGCGTGAGGCGTGATTGTGGTATAAAGCGCGCGCCCTGACGGAATCCTCATTTTGCATTGCGAATTGAGTACCGGTTTAGAGGGTAAATTTATTTTATTAAAACACACATATACCGACACTTCGTATCGGGGTGTTCAGCTCAATTTAGATTGGCCTGAATCGATACAAGGGGTATATGGAGGCCTAACCCCAAGAGGAAAATAAAATGGCTAATGTTTCTATGCGTGACATGCTGAAAGCAGGTGTGCATTTCGGTCACCAAACTCGTTACTGGAACCCAAAGATGAAGCCTTTCATCTTCGGCGCACGTAATAAAGTTCATATCATCAACCTTGAAAAAACGGTTCCACTTTTCAACAACGCACTTAACTACCTTTCAGGTGTTGCGTCTAAGAAAGGTAAAATCCTTTTCGTTGGTACTAAGCGCGCCGCTGGCGAAGCAGTTAAAGATGCTGCTCTTAAATGCGACCAGTACTACGTAAACAAGCGTTGGTTAGGTGGTATGCTGACTAACTGGAAAACAGTACGTCAGTCAATCAAGCGTCTTAAAGATCTAGAGCAACAAGCTCAAGACGGTACGTTTGAGAAGCTAACTAAGAAAGAAGCACTTATGCTTCAGCGCGAAATGGACAAGCTTGAAAACAGCCTTGGCGGTATCAAAGACATGGGCGGTCTTCCAGACGCGATCTTTGTTATCGACGCAGATCACGAGCACATTGCTGTAACAGAAGCTCGTAACCTAGGTATTCCTGTTGTTGGTGTTGTTGATACAAACTCTAACCCAGACGGTGTTGATTACATCATCCCTGGTAACGACGATGCTATCCGCGCTATCCAACTTTACTTGGATGCTGCTGCAAACGCTATCAACTCAGGTCGCGAGAGCAACCTTGAAGTACAAGCTGAGCAAGACGACTTCGTAGAAGCAGCAGAGTAATTCTGATTGCTTACTGTCATATCTAGATAATATGGCGGTACTACAATACGAAACGTATTGAGAGGGGCGGCATCGCCCCTTTTACCTAACGAATTTTATATTTAATGCTGAGGAATTGAAAAATGGCAGTGACTGCAGCACTAGTTAAAGAACTGCGCGAACGTACTGGCGCAGGTATGCTGGATTGTAAAAAAGCCCTGGTTGAAACGGATGGTGACATTGAGTTAGCCATTGAAAACATGCGTAAATCAGGTCAAGCGAAAGCGGCTAAAAAAGCTGGTCGTATCGCAGCTGAAGGTGTAATCCTTACTAAAGTTGAAGGTGGTCGTGCAACCATGCTTGAACTAAACTGTGAAACTGACTTCGTAGCACGTGACGAAGGTTTCCTTAAGTTCGGTAACGAGCTTCTAGAAGTAGCAGCAGCGAACAACATCAACGACATCGACGCGCTTAACGATGCAGAACTTAACGGTTCTAAAGTAAGCGAAGTTCGTGACGCGCTTGTTGCTAAAATCGGTGAGAACATCTCTCCTCGTCGCGTTATCAACGTTGAAGGCGACACCCTTGGCGCATACGTACACGGCGGCCGTATCGGTGTTATCTCTATCCTAACTGGCGGTGACGAAGAGCTAGCAAAAGACGTGGCTATGCACGTTGCAGCTGCAAGCCCGCAGTTTGTTAAGCCTGAAAATGTTCCGGCTGAAGTTGTAGAGAAAGAGAAAGAAATCCAAATCGAAATCGCTATCCAGTCTGGCAAGCCAGCTGAGATTGCTGAGAAAATGGTAGCAGGCCGCATGAAGAAGTTCACTGGTGAAGTGAGCTTGACTGGTCAGCCTTTCGTTAAAGATCCTTCAATCTCTGTTGCTGAGCTTCTTAAGAACAACAGCGCAGACGTAATCAACTTCGTACGTTTCGAAGTAGGTGAAGGTATCGAGAAGAAGACTGAAGACTTCGCTGCTGAAGTAGCTGCTCAAATGGAAGCTGCTAAGAAATAATTGAGTGTTTATCTTTTGCATTACGCAATAGTTAGATAAACTACAAAGCACCTCTTTTGAGGTGCTTTTTTATAGCTGTACGTCTTGAGTGTTGCCATTGCAATGCGTAAGTGTGAAGCTAGGCGAGATAAGCGTGCGCCTGCCTGACAACGAAAGCGCTTTGTCCTATGTTTTTTAACTCAATAATGTATTGAAAGACATAGGACAAAACGGGTTTACGAGGACATTTCAAACTATGAGTATCACACCAAAATCAGCATACCGACGCATTCTGTTAAAGCTTAGTGGCGAAGCCCTAATGGGTGAAGAAGGCTTTGGCATAGACCCTAAAGTGCTAGATAGAATGGCACAAGAGATTAAAGAGCTGGTTGAACTTGGTGTTCAAGTTGGTTTGGTTATCGGTGGTGGTAACTTATTTCGTGGTGAAGGCCTAGCTAAAGCGGGCATGAATCGCGTAGTGGGTGATCACATGGGGATGTTAGCCACTGTTATGAACGGCCTAGCCATGCGCGATGCGCTTCACCGCGCGTTCGTTAATGCTCGTATGATGTCTGCTATTCCGCTGAACGGCGTATGTGATGCGTACAACTGGGCAGAAGCTATCAGCCTACTTAAATCGGGTCGTGTGGTAATATTCTCTGCAGGTACGGGGAACCCTTTCTTCACCACCGATTCAGCCGCATGTCTTCGCGGTATTGAAATTGAAGCTGACGCAGTCCTAAAAGCGACTAAAGTAGACGGCGTTTACAGTGATGACCCGGTAAAAAATCCTGAAGCAACGTTATATGATGAGTTGTCGTATCAGGAAGTACTGGAAAAAGAATTAAAAGTAATGGATTTGTCAGCGTTTACCCTTGCTCGCGACCACGGTTTACCAATTCGCGTATTCAACATGAATAAGCCTGGTTGCCTAAAACGTGTTGTGATGGGTGAAAAAGAAGGC
This sequence comes from Alteromonas sp. G5_S2_22_S1, assembly GCF_054968525.1. Classification (NCBI taxonomy): domain Bacteria; kingdom Pseudomonadati; phylum Pseudomonadota; class Gammaproteobacteria; order Alteromonadales; family Alteromonadaceae; genus Alteromonas; species Alteromonas sp. G5_S2_22_S1. The sequence goes on from NZ_JBQKUJ010000002.1 coordinate 417,320, forward strand.
ACAATTATTCGCCACGCTGACAACGATTAATTAAGAACAATAGGATACAAAACGTGATTGATGAAATTGAATTAGATGCGCAAGAGCGCATGGAAAAAAGCCTAGTTGCACTTAAAGGCCAATTCAGCAAAATTCGCACAGGCCGTGCGCATCCAAGCCTTCTAGACGGCATCATGGTTCCTTATTACGGCGTAGATACACCACTTAAGCAAGTTGCTAACGTTGTTGCTGAAGACAGCCGTACATTAGCGCTAACTGTATTTGATAAGAGCGCTATCCAAGCGGTAGAAAAAGCGATTATGCAATCTGACTTGGGTCTTAACCCAATGAGCGCAGGTGGTTCAATTCGCATTCCTTTACCACCGCTTACCGAGGAGCGTCGTAAGGACCTTATTCGCGTTGTTCGCAACGAAGCGGAAGGTGGTCGTGTTGCTATTCGCAATATTCGCCGCGACGCGAATGGCGATGTAAAAGATCTGCTTAAAGAAAAAGAAATCAGCGAAGATGAAAGCCGCGCAGCAGAAGAAAATATTCAGTCTATTACTAACGAGTTCATTAAGAAAGTTGACAGCTTGCTAGCTGACAAAGAAAAAGAACTGATGGAAGTTTAAGTAAGTATTATGATTGGAAAGCGTTTAAGCGCAGCCAAATCGTCGAAGGCCGAGGCGCCAGTAGCAACGACTACTGGCCCGAAGCACGTTGCTATCATTATGGATGGCAACGGTCGATGGGCGCAAAAGAAAGGGAAAATTCGTACCTTTGGGCATAAAGCCGGGGTAGAGTCTGTACGTGCAGTAGTGCGCTTTGCACGCCAAAATGGCATCGAGTCACTTACATTGTTTGCGTTTTCAAGCGAAAACTGGAAAAGACCAGAAGAAGAAGTCAGTGTTCTGATGGACCTGTTCAATCTTGTTCTTAATAGTGAAGCAAAACGCCTACATAAAAACGGCGTACGGTTACAGGTTATTGGAGACGTCGAGGCATTCGATGCCAAGCTTGTCGAAAAGATTCGAAAAGCTGAAGACATGACCAAAGATAACAAAGATCTTGTCTTGAATATCGCTGCAAATTACGGCGGTAGATGGGACATTGTAAATGCGGCTAAGCAACTTGCATCGCAAGTGAAAAGCGGCGAACTCGATGTACAAGACATCACAGAAGACGCATTAAATGCGCACATTTCAACCGCTAACCTTCCAGAGTTAGACCTTCTTATTCGCACTGGCGGCGAACACCGTATAAGTAACTTCTTGCTCTGGCAATGCGCCTATGCTGAACTGTATTTTACCGACGTACTATGGCCCGACTTCAATGAAGACGTGTTTCAATTGGCCGTAGACGATTTTAATGTTCGCCAACGTCGCTTCGGTTTAACCGGTGAACAGTTAGTCACAGCCGATGGTTAACACCATACAGGCAATTATCAGGCTTGCCCTGGTAACCAAAGCCAAGGGCACACTATGCTAAAACAACGAATAATAACTGCATTAATTCTGGCGCCACTGGCGCTTTACGCTATTCTTTTTCTTCCTATTTTTTGGTTTGAAATAGCCATTGCCGGTGTTGTCGGCATTGGCGCTTATGAATGGGCGAATATGTCGGGCGTATGTGAACGTCCTAAAAAGCTCATTTATATGGCAGGTGCCTTTGCCATATGCATAGCCTTGTCTCTTATTGTTGATGCCAGCACGATTTGGTATCAAGGCCAATTACATGGTTTATACCGTGCCATATTAACGGTTGCCGTATTATGGTGGATAGCGTCTTTATTTATGGTGCTAGCCTATCCTAAATATTCCAAGTTCTGGAAAGACAGTCGCAGCGTTAGAACCCTATTTGGGGCGCTTACGCTTATACCTACATGGGTAGCGGTTGTTGCGCTTCGTACGAGCTTGCACGATGTTGATCCTTTCTACGGTGCTTCACTCATCTTCTATGTGCTGGGGATTGTTTGGGCTGCAGATATAGGTGCATTCTTTGTTGGCGTAAAATTCGGACGCCATAAGCTACGCCCTAACGTATCGCCAGGTAAAAGTTTAGAAGGCTTGTTAGGCGGTATTGCAGCTTCATTCGCTATTATCGCTTTTGCGGCCCTTCACTATCAGGTAGAGCCTTCGCGTATTTGGCTTCACCTTGCTATTGGCGGCATTACTGTTGCTGTTTCAGCCCTTGGCGATTTAAACGAAAGCATGCTTAAGCGTTGTGCGGGCATTAAAGACAGCGGCAAAATTCTCCCTGGGCACGGTGGTGTACTCGATAGAATTGATAGCTTAACCGCGGCATTCCCTGTTTTTGCGTTCTGCTATGTAACCTGGATGGCGTAATGCAAACAGTAACAGTGTTAGGGGCCACAGGCTCCATTGGTTGTAATACACTCGACGTAATAAACCGCCACCCAGACAAGTATCGTGTATTTGCTATTACTGGCAACTCACAGCTTGAATTGCTTATGGAGCAGGCCCAAAAATGCGCGCCGCGCTATGTGGTAATTGCTGATGACGCAAACTACAAACTAGCCTGTGAGTTAGCATCCCAGTACGGTGTGGATGCAGAAATTCTCGCTGGTGTTAAGGCGCTGGAAGAAGTATCCAGCGCGCCTGAAGTTGATGCTGTAATGGCAGCCATTGTGGGTGCAGCAGGGCTTTTACCCACAATGGCAGCAGTAAAAGCGGGTAAAAGGGTTTTGCTTGCCAATAAAGAAGCGTTAGTCATGTCTGGTGCTTTATTTATCGAGGCTGCGAACCAAAGCGGCGCTGAAATTCTTCCTATCGACAGCGAACACAACGCCATATTCCAGTGCCTCCCGCACGATTATGAATACGGTAACTTTGCTGCATCCGGCATTCGTAAAATTCTCTTAACCGGTTCTGGTGGTCCGTTTAGAGAAAGGCCACTTGATAGCTTCTCATCAATTACAATCGATGAAGCCAGTACACACCCTAACTGGTCGATGGGCAGAAAAATTACAATCGACTCTGCAACTATGATGAACAAGGGGCTGGAGTTTATTGAAGCCTGTTGGCTGTTCGGTGCTGGCGCAGATGATATTGATGTGGTTATTCACCCGCAAAGTATCATTCATTCCATGGTGCAATATATTGATGGCTCGGTTATCGCGCAAATGGGTAACCCGGATATGCGAACGCCGATTGCTTATGGCTTAGCGCATCCAGCGCGCATCGAAGCGGGGGTTAAGCCCCTAGACTTTTCAGATATTGCTAACTTTAGCTTTCAAACGCCTTGTTTCAAGCGCTACCCTAATTTGAAATTGGCCATTGATGCCTGCAAAGAAGGGCAGTGTGCAACAACACGGATGAATGCGGCCAACGAAGTATCGGTTGCGGCCTTTTTAGACGGTAACATTCAGTTTTGTGATATTGCAAAAGTAAATGAAGCTACGCTAAACGCCATGCCTTACGTTTCTGTTAGTTCTATTCAGCAAATACTTGAGCAAGATACTTTAGCCCGAGTTAAAGCTGACGAGATTATTCGAGGTAAATTCCAGTGCTAGCCTTTTTGTGGAGCTTAGGTGCGTTCATCGTTGCCCTAGGTATTTTGGTTGCTGTTCATGAATGGGGGCACTTTTATGTTGCCCGCAAATGTGGTGTTCAGGTAGAACGCTTTTCAATCGGTTTTGGTAAACCTATTTGGCGCAAGGTAAGTAAGTCTGGCACTGAGTATGTCATCGCTATGATTCCGTTAGGCGGATATGTGAGAATGCTAGATGGGCGTATCGACGATGTACCGCCTGAATTAGAAGATAAAGCCTTTAACAATAAACCTGTGTTGCAGCGTATGGCTGTGATTGCAGCGGGGCCTGGCGTTAATTTCATTTTTGCTTTCTTTGCCTTGTGGCTAATGTATCTCGTTGGGCTAGACACGGTAAAGCCCGTTGTAAAAAATATTGAAACAGACAGTATTGCAGCAATCGCTGGGGTACAGCCTGGTGATGAAATCATCAAAATAGGTGATAGAAGCACACCAGATTGGGAAGCCGTTAACCTTGAGATTGTGTCTAATATTGGGTCGGAAAATGCCAGTGTAACGGTGAAAAATTCATCAAATGTCGAAAAAGAACTGACATTTACACTGAAGTCTTGGAACTTTGACCCAGATAGCGAGTCTCCTTTAAGCAGCTTAGGGTTAACCCCTTATCGACCCGATGCAACATTAACCGTTGGTTTTGTTGGTGAGGGTAGTGCCGCTCAGCAAGCAGGGTTAAAACCTGGTGACGAGCTTAAAGCATTAAATGGCACTAAGTTGACATCGTGGGAGCGTTTAGTTGACGTAATTGTAGAAAGCCCTGGTGAGCGTATTTCGCTTGATATCCTAAGGGATGGACAACCGCTTACGTTAGATGCCACGATAGCGCGCCGCGATACACCACAGGGGCAAAGTGGGTATCTAGGTGTAAGCCCAACATTTGAGCCTTGGCCAGAAGGGTATGTGTTTACCCATCAATATGGCATTATAGAGGCTATTGGGAAGGCGTTAGATAAAACATGGCGTCTTATGACACTGAGTGTCGAAATGATAGGAAAGCTTATTACTGGCGACGTGTCGGTAAAAAACTTAAGCGGCCCTATCTCAATTGCTCAAGGTGCGGGAACAAGTGCTGGGTATGGACTTGCGTACTTCTTGAGTTTTCTTGCCTTAATAAGCGTAAATTTAGGCATTATAAATTTATTACCCTTGCCCATGCTTGACGGTGGTCACCTCATGTTTTTTATCGTGGAGTGGATCACAGGCAAACCTGTGCCAGAAGCAGTGCAGGAATGGGGTTACAGAATAGGTGGCGTGCTTCTGTTTATGATCATGGGTATCGCAATTTTTAACGATATCGCTCGCATAACCTGATGAAAATCAGGAAGTACAAAACAGCTAATACAAAACGCGGCCAGGAAAAGAAAAATAGATGAAGTTAAAACAGTTAGTAGCAGCCGGAGCCATTCTTTCCAGTGCTAGCTTTGCCAATGCTGCGGCGCAAGACAGTGAATTTGTCGTTAAAGACATTCGTGTAGAAGGTTTACAACGTGTTGCACTTGGTGCAGCCTTAACCTACTTGCCCGTACAAGTTGGCGACGAGCTTAATACATTTAGGGTAACGCAGCTAATTCGCTCGTTGTACTCTTCAACTCACTTTGAAAAAGTTGAAATACTTCGCGATGGCAATACGCTTGTGGTGCGTGTAGCAGAGCGTCCAACCATCAGTAACATCATTTTCGAAGGGAATGATGATATTAAAGATGAGCAGCTTCAGGAAAGCTTGGACGGTAATGGCGTTCGCATTGGTGAACCACTTGATAAGACCGTATTAACTTCGATTGAGAACGGGTTAAAAGACTTCTTCTACAGCATTGGTAAATACAACGCTGACGTTACGGCTATTATTACGCCTTTACCGCGTAATCGCGTAGATTTGAAGTTACTTTTTGAAGAAGGTGATGCGGCAGAAATTGAGCAAATAAACATTGTAGGTAACGACATTTTCTCAGACGAAGAGCTGATGGAAGCGTTTGAGCTACAATACGATACACCTTGGTGGGATTTCTTATCTGAAACTCGCTATCAGCAACAAACGTTGCAAGGTGATATGGAAACGCTGCGCAATCACTATCTTAATCGCGGTTACCTTCGCTTTAATGTCGACTCTACCCAAGTCTCGATGACGCCTGAAAAGTCAGGTATCTATATCGCAATGAACGTAACCGAAGGTGAACAGTACACTATCTCTGAAGTAGAGCTAGTGGGGGATGTTCTGGGGCATGAAGAATATATTGAACGGGTACTTCCGCTGACTACTGGTGAACTCTACAACCAGGCAGAAGTTACCTACACCGAAGAGTTTATTAGCAAGTATCTTGGTCGTTTTGGTTATGCTTATCCTACGGTAACCACAGTCCCTGAAATCAACGATGAAGATAAAACGGTTAAACTCACCCTGTCAGTTGACCCTGGTAAGCGTATTTACGTTAACCGTATTAAGTTTAACGGTAACGTAGTAACAGCTGATAGCGTGTTACGTCAAAACGTAAGCCAGATGGAAGGCACCTGGTTGTCTAACAACTTGCTTGAGTCATCTAAAAATCAACTGTCTCGTCTTACCTATATGGAAGAAGTCGAGTTTGAAACCGTGCGTATTCCTGGCTCTGAAGATAAGGTTGATGTTAATTACAACGTTAAAGAGCAGCCATCAGGCTCGTTCAATGCCGGTATCGGCTACGGAGACAGAACTAAGCTAAGCCTACAGGCGGGTATTCAACAGGATAACTTCTTGGGTACGGGTAAGCGCGTGGGCCTGAATTTGAGCACGGTTTCCTATCAGCGAAGTGCGCAAATTACCTATAACGACCCTTACTTTACCATTGATGGAATCAGTTTGGGTGGGAGCTTAGGTTACAGCGAGTTCGACGGTTCTGACTTTAACGTAATTCAATACAACTCGAAGCGTTGGTCAATTGGTGCGAACATAGGTTATCCAATTAACGAATTTAATCGTATTAACTTTGGTTTGACCTACAGTAACGTAGAGCTATTTAACCGTGGCTACTACGAACAAACTGAGCAGTTCTACAACCAGTTCACCAATGGTGAAGACCCAGATGCAGCGATTAAATACGACAGTTACCTAGCGAGTGTAAGCTGGAGCAGAAGTACGCTTAACCGTGGTCTTTTCCCAACAGCGGGCTCGTCGCAGCGTGCCTCGTTTAGTATTACTACGCCTAACTCTGACGTTAACTACTTTAAAACAGTATTTGACGGTAAGTGGTACTTCCCACTGTCTCGTAATCAACGTTGGTCATTCCTTGCGCGCATGCGTTTAGGTTATGGTAACGGATATGGTGATATTAACGGGAATGAACAAATTCTTCCGTTTACTGAAAACTTCACTGCAGGTGGTTCAGACTCACTTCGTGGGTTTGAGAACAACACAGTAGGTCCACGTGGTGTATTTGTCGGAAATTCAGGCAGTATTGTTGGTCCAGATGGAGAAGCGTTCCCAGGTGACCCCGCAGATGCGCAGTTGTCTTGGTCTACACGAAGCCTAGGTGGTAACGCTATGGCACTTGGCGGTATCGAGCTTATTGTTCCTACGCCATTTGTAGAAGAAGAAATGGATAACTCCGTTCGCACAAGTTTGTTTGTGGATGTGGGTAACGTGTGGGATACTGAGTTCGACTACGACTATTACCGTCAGTTTGACGTAGCGGCAAGTCAGAGAGGCGAGCTGTTGGACTATTCTGATTGGAGTCTGTATCGTAGCTCGGCGGGTGTATCGGTCCAATGGATATCTCCAATGGGACCTATGGTATTCAGCTTCTCGAAAGCGATACAGCAACGTGACGGTGACGACGCACGATTCTTCACCTTCAATATTGGTCAAACTTTCTAAGACATTAAAGCGAGCGCAATATTAGTTGCGCTCTACAATAAGATTCAAAAAAGGAGTTCCCTTTGAAACAGTTGGTTAAACATATCGTTGCAGGAGCAATGTTGGGTAGCGCTTTAGTTAGTACGTCTGTAATGGCGGAGCAGAAAGTGGCTGTAGTAGACGTTCAAGGTATTTTTCAAGCAATGCCTCAAGCGGCTGAAATTCAAAACGCTATCCAAGCTGAATTTAAAGATCAGCTTGAAGAAGTCAATCAACTTCAGCGCGACGGTCAGTTCTATGCCGAGCGTCTTCAGCGCGATGCAGCGACAATGAGCGACACAGAGAAGAAAGAACTAGAACAAAAAATCTTGTCAGTACGTGAAGAGTTGTCTAAAAAAGGTCAACCTCTTCAACAGAACATCCAACGTCGCAGCAACGAAGAGCGCAATAAACTACTTGGTCTTATCAAGCAAGCCATCGACTCTGTTGCCGCTAAGCAAGGTTACGACCTAGTACTTAATGCAGGTGCAGTTGCATTTGCAAAAGAAGAACACGACCTATCTGAGCAAGTTCTTCAGCAGGTTAGCAAAACTAACTAATCAATCGTTCTAAACCGTTGAGAAATTGATCAGGCCAACCCCCAAAAGGTGTTGGTCTGATTTGTTTTTTGCGCTTAACAGCGTATGGTTGCCGCCGTTTTAGTTTTTACGGCGAGTTTGACCAGTATGCCAGTCCAAAAATTATGTTGGCATAAAATAGTCGTAGGTCATGCTTGTACACAGGAGAAAGTTTTTGGCCAATTCACTCAATACCATCGAAATTCAAGAAATTTTGGAGTTACTTCCACATAGGTATCCATTCCTACTTGTTGATCGTGTAACAGACTATGTTCTGGGTGAGTCTGTAAAGGCTTATAAAAATATTACCATTAATGAGCCTTGTTTTATGGGGCATTTCCCCGGACAACCCATATTTCCCGGCGTACTAATCTTAGAAGCCATGGCACAAGCTGCAGGTGTTTTAGGATTTAAGACCATGGGGAATAATGATAAGTTATACTTATATGCGGGAATTGATAACGCGCGCTTCAAGCGTCCGGTTGTTCCTGGAGACAAGCTTGAGTTTGATGTTGCTCTAGTTAAAGAGCGCAGAGGGATCTGGAAATTTAAAGGTACTGCAAGTGTCGATGGCGACGTCGCGTGCTGTGCAGAGTTTATGTGTGCGATGAGAGAGATAGCGTAACGTGATCCATCCTACTGCGGTAATTTCAGAGAGTGCAACGATTGGTGAGAATGTCACTATTGGTCCATTTTGTGTGGTAGACGACAACGTCACCATAGGTGATGGCTGTATTCTGAAATCACATGTGGTGGTACGCGGCCCAACGCGTATCGGTAAAAACAATAAGTTTTATCAGTTTTCTTCAATTGGTGAAGACTGCCAAGATAAGAAATATGCGGGCGAGCCTACCGAGCTTGTTATCGGCGATGACAATGAGTTCCGTGAAGGGGTTACCGTTCACCGCGGCACTATTCAAGACAACAGCATTACTATAATCGGTTCTCGCTGTTTATTTATGGCCAACTCTCATGTGGCCCATGATTGTGTTCTTGGCAACGACATCATTATTGCAAACAGTGTTGCGATTGCTGGTCATGTCCACATGGACGACCACGTGATCGTTGGTGGTGCTGCAGGTATTCACCAATTCTGTAAGATTGGTGCGCATTCGTTCTTGGGTGCTGGCGGTATTATCCTGCGCGACGTGCCTCCTTTTGTTATGGTCAGCGGCCAAAAGAATATTCCACAGGGAATTAACTCTGAAGGACTTAAGCGCCGTGGTTTTAGCAAAGAAGAAGTGATGGCGATTAAGCGCGCTTATAAAGCGATATACCGCGAAGGTAACACAGTAGACGAAGCCATTGAAAAGCTTGCCGAGCCTGCACAGGAATTCCCCGGTGTAGCACTTATGGTGAAGTTCTTACAGGACTCCAAGCGAGGCATTATTCGCTAATTATGTCTAAACCAATTCGTATCGGCATGGTTGCCGGAGAGCCCTCTGGTGACATCCTTGCCGCCGGAATGGTTGCAGAGCTAAAACGCCAATACCCAGATGCTATAATCGAAGGTATTGGCGGTCCAAATATGATAGACGCAGGTTTCCATAGTCTTTTCGACATGGAAACCTTGTCAGTTATGGGGCTTGTTGAAGTTCTTGCGCATTTACCCGCCATTTTAAAAGTTAAAAAGCAGCTTCTTGCCCACTTCGAGCAAAACCCGCCTGATATTTTCGTAGGGGTAGATGCGCCAGATTTTAACTTAAGAGTAGAAAAAGCCCTTAAAGCACGGGGTATTAAGACCATGCACTACGTGAGTCCAACCGTGTGGGCATGGCGCGAGAAGCGAATACACAAAATTGCTAAAGCTGCCAATCGGGTATTAGGGTTATTTCCGTTCGAGCAGCAGGTTTATGACAAATACAATGTGCCGTATACCTTTGTGGGGCACACCATGGCCGACGCGATTGCTTTAGAGCCCGACCAAAGCGCTGCTCGTCAGGTATTGGGCGTGGACAGCAAGGCACCTGTGTTAGCAGTACTCCCAGGCTCTCGTCGCGGCGAAGTGGACACGCTGCTTCCGTTTTTTCTTGAAACAATAGAAGCAATACATGCTAAACGCAGCGACATTCAATTTCTTATCCCCGCTGCTAACGAGCATCGTCTTGCACAAATAAAAGCATTGTTGCTTGAAGCCGACAACGCTGAAGCGCGTTTACCTATTCAGGTAACCCAAGGTACTTCTCGGGATGCCATGATAGCGAGTGACGTAATTTTGCTTGCTTCAGGTACGGCTACGTTGGAAGCAATGTTATGTAAGCGGCCTATGGTAGCCGCTTATTTACTTGCGCCGCTCACCTACAAAATTATGCAGCGTTTATATAAAGCGCCGTTTTTCACCTTACCCAACCTTTTGGCAAACGAAGCGATTATTCCAGAGTTACTTCAAGAAGAGGTAAATGCAGAGAATATGAGCAATCAGCTACTCAACTTTTTCGAAAGTGACAATTCAGCCCTTATTGCCCGTTTCACCGACCTCCACCATACGCTAAAATGCAATGCTGATAAAACAGCAGCTAAAGCTGTCGTGGAGGAATTGTTTGCATAAGTTAATTGCCGGCGTTGATGAAGTAGGGCGCGGACCACTGGTAGGTGATGTTGTTACTGCCGCGGTCATCCTTGACCCTCAAAATCCTATTGAAGGGCTCACTGACTCAAAAAAGCTCAGTGAAAAAAAGCGCGTGGCGCTTGCCCAAGAAATTCGTGAAAAAGCCCTGTACTGGAATATTGGTAGAGCGAGCCCCGAAGAAATAGACAAGCTTAATATACTGCACGCTACCATGCTCGCCATGATACGCGCGGTAGAAGGCCTGCCTGTAAAGCCTGACTTTGTGCGGGTAGATGGTAATCGGCTGCCGGCCTGGAATTTTGATTCTGAAGCCGTGGTAAAGGGAGATAGCCTGCACGCAGAGATTTCAGCGGCATCAATCATTGCTAAAGTAGAGCGAGACAACGATATGATTTCGCTTCACGAAGCCTTTCCGCAGTACAATTTTGCGGGGCATAAGGGTTACCCCACTAAAGCGCATTTTGAAGCCATTGCAGAGTATGGCATTTTAGATTGCTACCGTAAGAGTTTTAAGCCCGTTAAAGCGTTACTTGAAGAGAAATAACATCATGTCATCGCCATTTATTCATTTACGTGTTCACAGCGACTTTTCGATGATGGACGGCCTGAATAAGGTTAAGCCTATTCTAGGTAAAGTTGCCGCCCTTGAAATGCCAGCGGTGGCGATAACCGATCAAATGAATATGTGCGGTTTGGTTAAGTTCTATTCCGAAGCACATAATCTGGGAATAAAGCCCATCATTGGTACCGACTTTTGGGTTACCAATGAAGCGTTTGGTGATGAGCCGTTTAGGCTTACGCTTTTGGCGATGAACGATGAAGGTTATAAGAATATCACCATTCTTATTTCTAAAGCGTACCTTCGCGGACATTTAGCGCACCGGGCTGTTATCGACCAAGCATGGCTAGCCGAACACGCAGAGGGAGTAATCATACTCTCTGGCGCACAACACGGCGACGTGGGCGTGGGGTTAATGAAGAATAACGCTAAGCTTTTAGACAGTGCCTTAGCATTTTATGAGTCTTACTTCCCCGATCGATTTTACCTCGAGTTAATAAGAACCGGCAGACAGGGTGAAGAGGACTACTTGCACCATGCGGTAGAGCTCGCCGAACAGCACGGTTTGCCCGTGGTCGCCACCAACGAGGTGTGCTTCATTGACCGTGAAGGTTTCGAGGCGCATGAAATACGCGTATGTATTCATGATGGTTACACGTTGGACGATAACCGTCGGCCCAAGCGTTATAGCGAACAGCAGTACCTGCGCACGGCAGAAGAAATGGTTGAGCTATTTAGCGATATTCCAGAAGCCATTGAAAATACGGTTGAAATAGCTAAACGCTGTAACGTGACGGTTCGCTTAAACGAGTATTTCTTACCACAGTTTCCAACAGGTGGCATGACCACTGAAGACTTCTTGGTTAAAGTGTCTGAAGAAGGGTTGGAAGAGCGTCTAGAATTTCTTTTCCCCGATGAGGAAGTTCGCAAAGCTAAACGCCCAGAGTACGATGACCGACTTCGCATTGAGCTTGAAGTAATTAACCAAATGGGTTTCCCAGGCTACTTCCTAATCGTAATGGAGTTCATTCAGTGGAGTAAGGATAACGGTATTCCGGTAGGGCCAGGACGGGGCTCCGGTGCAGGTTCATTGGTGGCGTACGCGCTTAAAATTACCGACTTAGATCCGCTAGAATTCGACTTGCTATTCGAACGTTTCTTGAACCCAGAGCGTGTATCTATGCCCGACTTCGACGTCGACTTCTGTATGGATAGACGAGATGAAGTAATTGATCACGTTGCCGAGCTCTACGGGCGCCAGGCGGTATCTCAGATCATTACCTTCGGTACTATGGCGGCAAAAGCGGTAGTACGTGACGTGGGTCGAGTATTGGGTCACCCTTATGGTTTTGTAGACAGAATTTCAAAGCTCATACCGCCAGACCCTGGTATGACGCTAGAAAAAGCGTTTAAAGCTGAGCCACAGCTGCCAGAAGTTTATGAAAGCGATGAGGAAGTGAAAGACCTTATCGATATGGCGCGTATTCTTGAAGGGGTTACCCGAAACGCCGGTAAGCACGCCGGTGGTGTTGTTATCGCGCCAACCACGATTACTGATTTCTCTCCGCTATATTGTGATGACGAAGGGAATAACCCGGTAACCCAGTTCGATAAGAACGACGTTGAAACGGCAGGCTTGGTAAAATTCGACTTCTTAGGTCTTCGTACACTGACGATCATTCAGTGGGCGATAGATATGATCAAAGAGGGCAAGAACGTTGATGTAGATATCAGCGCTATTCCGCTTGAAGATCCTAAGAGTTTCAGAACCCTTCAAAACGCCGAAACCACTGCAGTATTCCAGTTGGAATCCCGCGGTATGAAAGAGCTAATTAAACGCCTTAAGCCGGACTGCTTTGAAGATATCATCGCATTGGTGGCTCTATTCCGCCCAGGACCACTGCAGTCAGGCATGGTAGATAACTTTATCGACCGTAAGCACGGACGTGAAGAAATTTCTTACCCAGACGCTGAATATCAGCACGAATGCCTTCAAGAAATACTAGAACCTACCTACGGCATTATCTTGTATCAGGAACAGGTAATGCAGATTGCTCAGGAAATGGCAGGTTACTCACTCGGCGGCGCTGACTTACTTCGCCGTGCAATGGGTAAGAAAAAACCTGAAGAAATGGCGAAGCAGCGCGGTACCTTCGCTGAAGGTGCTAAGGGCAATAATATTGACCCTGATCTGGCCATGAAAATCTTCGACTTGGTAGAAAAATTCGCCGGTTACGGGTTTAACAAATCTCACTCGGCAGCATACGCGTTGGTGTCTTACCAAACGCTGTGGCTAAAAGTGCATTATCCGGCTGAATTTATGGCTGCGGTAATGTCGGCGGATATGGATAACACCGATAAAATCGTAACCCTTGTCGATGAATGTGAACGCATGGGTATTGAGATACTGCCGCCAGATTTAAACGCAGGCAAATACAAATTTACCGTTGATAGCGAAGGTCGCATTGTTTATGGCATTGGTGCGATTAAAGGCGTAGGCGAGGGCCCTATTGAAGCCATTATCGAAGCGCGCGAGACCCAAGGGGCGTTTAAAGATCTCTTCGACTTCTGCGCGAAGGTTGATATTAAACGTGTTAACAAACGTGTACTCGAAAAATTAGTGCTTGCTGGTGCGATGGATAATTTAGGCCCCCACCGGGCTACGCTTATGGCGACGCTTCCCGAAGCGCTTGCAGCGGCGGGGCAGCATGCCAAGGCCGAGTCGTTTGGTCAGTCAGACATGTTTGGCCTATTAACCACCGAGCCTGAAGAAGTACAGCAGGCCTTTGCCGACGTACCTGAGTGGCCTGAGAAAGTGTGGCTTGAAGGCGAGAAAGACACACTTGGCTTGTATTTAACAGGCCATCCTATCAATCAGTATGCTGACGAGCTTCGCTACTATACCGACGGTCGTCTGGTCGACTTAAAACCTACCAATAAAGACCAGCTTGCTAGTGCAGTTGGCTTGGTACTGGGCGTTCGCGTTATGACAAACAAACGAGGGCGCCGCTGGGCAATAGTGACACTGGATGATAAGAGTGCCAGAATGGACGTGCGTTTCTTTCCAGACATGTACGAACAGTTCGAAAGTCTGCTAGAAACTGACAGAATATTGCTCATAAAGGGACAGGTCAGCTTTGATGATTTCTCTGGGGGCAATACAATCACCGCCCGTGATGTAATGGACATTGTTCAGGCACGAGAGAAAAACGCGAGAGCGCTGGCGATAAATGTTGATACCCAGCGGCTTGAACCGAAAATAATGAGTCAGATGCAATCTATCCTGCAGGCATTTAACGGTGGAAGTTGTCCTGTTCAGTTAGCGGTGACCCATCCAGACGTAGAAGTAACCTTAGCGTGTGGAGCAAAGTGGTACGTTACCCCTGAAGATCAACTTTTACACGATCTCAAGCAATGTTTGGGAGACAAAGCCGTTTCAATTCTCTACCATTAGGGTTAAGAGTTCGATAGATTGGACATCTCGCGTTTGCATAGACGAGCGTAGTACGAATAGGACATGAAATGAGTATACAGTTTTTGGACTTTGAACAGCCGATAGCCGAACTAGAAGCAAAAATTGAAGAGCTTAGGTTGGTGAATCAAGGTGGCGAGTTTGACGTTGGTATTGAAGAAGAAATCAATAAGCTTCGCGGCAAAAGCGCGGAGCTAACTAAAAAGATCTTTTCTGATCTTGGCGCATGGCAAGTTTCTCAATTAGCACGTCACCCAATGCGTCCATACACGCTAGATTACATTCCTCGTATTTTTACAGAATTCGACGAGCTTGCTGGCGACCGCGCGTTTGCAGACGATAAGGCAATTGTTGGCGGCCCAGCAATGCTAGATGACCAGCCTGTGATGATTATAGGTCATCAGAAAGGTCGTGATACTAACGAAAAGATTAAGCGTAACTTTGGTATGCCTAAACCAGAAGGCTATCGCAAAGCGCTACGCCTTATGAAGATGGCTGAGCGCTTTAACATGCCTATTATTACCTTCATTGACACGCCAGGGGCATATCCTGGTGTTGGTGCTGAAGAACGTGGTCAAAGTGAAGCCATTGCGAAAAACTTGTTTGAAATGGCAGAGCTTACGGTGCCAATCGTTTGTACTGTTATTGGTGAAGGTGGCTCGGGCGGTGCACTAGCCATTGGTGTAGGCGACCGAGTAAACATGCTTCAGTATTCTACGTATTCGGTTATCTCGCCTGAAGGCTGCGCCTCTATTTTATGGAAAAGTGCTGAAAAAGCGCCATTAGCGGCTGAAGCCATGGGCGTAAGTGCGCCACAAATTAAAGAGCTTGGTCTAATTAACAGCATTGTTGAAGAACCATTAGGCGGCGCGCATCGCGATCACAACGGTATGGCAGCTAACCTAAAAGCAGTGATCAAGCAGCAGCTTAACCAGCTTAAAGAGCTAGACAAAACTAAGTTGATGGAAGAGCGTTACGAGCGTTTAATGTCGTTCGGTTATTGTTAAGTTTTCCATAACGACAGCGCGACATTTACTGCGCGCGATAGTTGGCTAGCTTTATTCATATCAAGGGGTTGGTTACCGAAGGTAATCAGCCCCTTGGCGTTATAAGACAATTAAAACTACAAGGCAATATCAGTACGTGTCCCGTCAAATATCATCGTTGAGCGACTACATTGTCAGTCGTATCGCAAAGGGTCTCACCGACGCCGAATTACCTCTTCAAACGCCCTTAGTGGTAGCGTATAGCGGCGGTGTTGATTCCTCGGTTCTATTGCAAGCTGTTATTGAATATCGTGAGCAATACAACGGGCCTATTCACGCGGTGCACGTGCATCATGGATTAAGTGAAAATGCTGACAGCTGGGCGCGGCACTGTGAATTGCAGTGTCGTTTAGAGGATGTCGAATTTCACCTCCATCGCGTAGAGGTAGATACCAGTGCGCGAAAAAGTATAGAAGCAGAAGCGCGCAAGGTTCGCTACAACGCGCTGTTAGCGGTATGTAAACGCATAGGCGGTGTACTGTTGTTAGGCCAGCATGCTGAAGATCAGCTTGAAACCGTTTTGCTACAGTTAAAGCGTGGCGCAGGCCCCCAGGGTTTAGCAGGCATGGGTGAAGTGCAGTATCGCGGTAACACACTCATTATGCGCCCTATGCTGTCACTGGATAAAGCTGAAATTGTCACCTTTGCTGACAACGAAATGTTGCAATGGGTGGACGATGAGTCAAATCAGCAAAATAGCTTTGACAGAAATTTCTTAAGAAACGAGATTATTCCCCACCTATTAGACCGCTGGCCGCAGTTAACCAAAACCGTTGGCCGCAGTGCAGCGCTTTGTGCCGAGCAAAGCGAACTAGTGAACGATTCGGCCCAGCGTTACTTTGAAGACTGTAAGCGCACAAATTTGCGTTTAGATGGGAAAAAACTGACGTCATTGTCGCGACCGTGGCAGGCTATGGTCATTCGCGCATGGTTTAAAGCACAAGGTCAGCTTTCACCATCTAAAGCTCAAGCAGAGCAAGTATTGCTTATGTTAGAAGCCAAGCACGATGCGACCCCAGAGGTAAATTTTAAGTGGGGCAAGGTTATCCGCTTTGATGGTGACTTGTATTGGGTGGTCAACGCCGTACACGACGCCGAGCCTAGCGGAGTATTGCATGTTGATGCTGATAATGCCCTTCCTTGGTTAAACGGAAACCTTCATGTTTCGCTATTAGAAAGAGAAGAGGGCGATACGGTTACGTTTCAAACCAACGCGCGCAACTTGCGCATTAAGCCAGTAAATGCGAGTGTATCAAAGCTTTTAAAAGAGTGGTTTAAAGTATGGCGTGTGCCGCGCTGGGAGCGAAATGGTGTACCGGTTATCTTTTTAAATGAGCAAGCTGTTGCGCTGATTATTAGCGGTCAGTGTATCTATCTACAGCCTAAATCTCCCCGCATTAAGCTCGCGTTTACGCAAGGCTAAGGGAGCGAATACGTACTTACTAAAGCGGCAATACATTGCCGCTCCCTACAGGTAACGCGAAAACGCGCTAGGCTGCGTGATAACTGTTTTTGCCTGAATTTTTCACGTGATAAAGCGCGTTGTCTGCTCTGTCAAACAGCGTACTTATGGTATCGCCGTCGCGATATATCGCGCCGCCTAGGCTTGTAGATACCCCTAGCTGTGATAAATACTTTGAACTATTGATGCTTGCTTGAATACGCTGCGCTGCGCAAGTAAGCTGCTGCTGCGTTTGGCAATCCAATAGGCAGCAAAACTCATCCCCACCATAACGAAACGCTTCATCTTCATCTCGCAGAACATTTGAGAGGTGCGAGGCAACGTGAATAAGGACCTTATCGCCTTCGCCATGACCAAAATTGTCATTTACGAATTTAAAATTATCTAAATCGATAACCAGTAGAGCGAACGGTTCGTCATGCCTTTGTGCCCACCCTAGCTGCCTAGTCATCGATTGTTCAAAACCCGCGCGATTGCCTAAGCCAGTAAGGATGTCTTTCGTTGCCATTTGCTGAACGCGCGTTAGTGACAACGCGTGCTTTACTTGTTTTCCAAATAAATCATGAAGTTGGAACAGACTTTCTCGTTGCGATAACGACAGGGGTGAACTAATGTAATAGTAGACATGGGCTTGCTCACCATTAATGGTATTAGCGCCTTGAAGGGGCAAATCAATCAATGTAGACGAGATTTTTGCGTTACCGTACACCCAACGTGAATCGAAATCAGATAAGCTGAACCCTACAACAGGCAGTAACATATTAAGCTGCTGGAAATACACGCCACCTAACTCTTGAAGCTCAAGTGTTGAAAGTAGCTGTGTTACAAAGCCTGATAACTCACTAAAGGTAAGTGATTTACCCGTGCTCTCAGCAGGATAAAAATTGTTATGTTGTGTGCTATCGTAGACTGATGTTGAAAAATCCACAGTAGTGCCCCTATACAAAATGCGTTGGAATGCAAAGAAACAAGTGTCAAAGCCCTGACGTTTCTGTGGCGCCAACCGCATTTTTGCGTCAATTATGGCGTTCACAGCGGCAAAACTTGCCGGATCTGCATTTGTATAAGGGGTTCTGCAAGTCGAATGCCAAAACGCTTCTTGCGGCATTGGCCTTTAGTTTAATTAAAATTGTTCGTACGCTAGGAGGTAAAGTGGGAGCTAGTTTTTTAAATATTGTCGTGCTGATGTTTATATCAGTATGCGCAGTCGCCTTATTTAAACGTGTTCACCTACCTCCCATTCTCGCTTACCTGTTTGCTGGTGTGCTAGCGGGCCCACAGCTTTTGTCGGTGTTTGCTCATCCAGAAGAAATGCACTTACTCGCCGAAGTAGGAATTGTATTTCTGCTCTTTTCTCTAGGGCTGGAGTTTTCTCTACCTAAGTTGCTTGCCATGCGCTCTTTGGTGTTTGGCGTGGGGCTGGGGCAAATGCTCTTTACAACCGCAGTTTTCACCTGCGTCCCGCTACTTCTCGGTATTCCCGTTAGTGCCTCTATTATTATAGGAGGAACATTGGCATTGAGTTCTACCGCAATTGTTATCAAACAAGCCACGGAAATGGGCATACTTAATAATCGCCGAACTCAGCTAGCAGTGAGTATTCTACTGTTTCAAGACCTGGCCGTGGTGCCGTTTTTAATTGCTATCCCGCTACTTGCTCAAACCGGTGAGGTCAGTATTGCATTGGCCCTTGGTGAAGCACTGCTTAAAGGCGTGTTTGTTATCGCGTTTCTAATGTCAGTAGGTAAGTGGTTACTACCTTGGGTGTTTAGAGAAATAGCGAGAACAAGAACCGATGAATTGTTTGTTCTTACCACTATTCTTATTGCGTTATTAGCCGGCGGGCTAACCTATTACTTCGGGCTGTCTATGGCGCTTGGCGCATTTTTAGCGGGTATGATGCTCGGGGAAAGTCAGTATAAGTATCAGCTCGAGGCGGATATACGTCCGTTCCGAGACATATTAATGGGGCTTTTCTTTGTTACCGTGGGAATGCAGCTAGAACTGACCGTACTGTGGGATAGCTTGTTTGAGATTGTGTGTGGTGTGTTTGCACTTATGGTGGTGAAAGTCATTTTAGTTAGGGGCGCCTCATTATTAGTAAAAACTGACCCTATAGACGGTTGGTCTGCTGGTGTAAAACTGTGTCAAATTGGTGAATTCAGCTTTGTTATTGCCGCTTTGGCGACGACCCACGGGTTGTTAACTAAAGAGCAGTCTTCATTGATTGTTAGTATGGGAGTTATCAGTATGGCGCTTACGCCATGGCTCATGAATAACAGTGTGACCATAGCCAAGCGGTTAGTGAATAATGATATCTCTTTTGATGATAAGGCTAATTTGGGTACCGCTGGCCCGTTAACGAATCACGTGGTTATCTGTGGGTTTGGCCGTGTCGGACAATCTGTGGCGCGCATGCTGAAAATGGAAGGTATTCACTTTGTTGCCATTGATATGGACCCAGTGCGGGTACACGAGAGCCGAAATGCTGGCGAGCCGGTTATTTTTGGTGATGCGAGCCAAAAAGATATTCTCACTAATGCGAATGTGGAAGGGGCGAGACTTGTACTGGTTACGTTCGATCAAGTGGATAAAGCGAAGCAAGTTATTACACAAACTCGAAGCCTCGCAAGTACGACCGATGTCATGGTGCGTACCAAGCGAGACTACCAGCTAGAAAGCCTATACAGTGCTGGCGCGAATCAAGTGGTCCCCGAGCTTCAGGAAGGAAGCTTAATGCTAGTATCACAAGTGTTGCACTATGCGGGCGTGCCCATGTCGCGAATTTTAAAACGGGTCCGCGCTGAGAGAAAAGGGCGCTATGATCACATGCATGGCTTTTACCCGGGAGAAACCACAGAGATAACTTACGGCACGGAAGACAAATTAGAATTTATTCACGCCGTGGTGTTGTCAGAACATGCATCTTGTATTGGCAAAGCCATTAAGGATATCGACTTTTCTAGAATGCGGGTGGCCATTAAGGGGTTACGGCGCGATGGAAACGAGGTCAAAGAACCAGACCAAAATGCTATTTTGCAGGCCCACGATGTTTTGGTTATTGCAGGCAAGCCGAGAAGAGTGGAGCGCGCCGAACGCAAGTTACTGGAAGGCAGCTAGCGCGCTTATGGATTAGCGCGCTGCCGGTGGAACTAGTGTAATATGGCCTACGCGACGCGGTCTTTTTCTAAATCCGCAAACTGCTTCTTTAGGTCGTAACGTTCATCGGTAACAATTTTTTCCAACACCGACACACGCTCTTTTAAGTCAGCAATTTCTTTTTTGTAGGCGTCCGTCTCTTTGCTGCTGAGCTTCTTTTTACTTTTGTCTTTTGCGCTGTCGACAATGGAAACTAATGCCCAAGCACAAATGGCTACTATTGCTATCGCGGTCATATTCACGGTGGTATCCCTCACAAATGGCTTTAAAACAGTGTAGGTGAAAATGTGGCCAGTTGCCTAGTTCACCTTGCATTTAGGTTCTTTCGCGTTTCACTAAGACACGTTTAATAAAAGTACGCTAAATACTTGTTGATAAAATTACTGCTACGCTTAAGGTAATATAACGGTTATCTATCGTTATTTTAGATAAAAAATGTAACCAATTAAGTCCTATTCGTACCAGACTTGTCAGCCCTTGATTTTCAAGGAAGGCCAACATGCCTTAGCAGTGATATAATGAGAGGTTGCAAATAAGTTGCCAAGTGACAAAAGTCATTAATTATTATTGCTTTACGTTATTTTTCTTGGCTAATCAAAAACGAAAGTTAATAAAATTCACTAAGTAAAATAGCAAATTTGACGAATGAGTGACGAAAATAACAACCCTTCACCCATGCCTTCTGGCCTGAATCACCACCAAAGCGGTACAAAAGACCTGTCTAAGTCAGGTAGTGATGTGGCTAATATCAAATCGGTGAGCCACATGCATGAAAGTGACGTTGGTAACGTGGCCGTAAGTGATGAGGAGTTGGAGCAGCACATTCGTTGGATGAGGCATGCTTTAGCCCTTGCCGATAGCGCTGAGGCCATTGGGGAAGTGCCAGTTGGCGCTTGTGTGGTATTAAATGGCGAACTTATCGGGGAAGGGTACAATACACCGATTAGCGACCACGATCCTTCTGCTCATGCAGAGCTGCGTGCCGTCAAACAAGCTGCTTCTAAAGTTCAAAACTATCGGCTTATCGATGCAACGTTATACGTTACGCTAGAGCCTTGCTCGATGTGTGCGGGAATGTTGGTGCATGCTCGAGTGAAGCGCGTGGTATTTGGCGCTAAGGATGCGAAAACGGGGGCGGCGGGCTCTGTTATGAATTTGCTGCAACACCCTGCGCTTAACCATCAGGTTGATATTGTCTCTGGGGTATTAGCGTCGACGTGTGCTAATAAATTGTCAGATTTTTTTCGTAAGCGCAGGGAAGAAATCAAGGCTGCCAAAAAAGCGAAAAAACGGCTTGAAGGCAAAATGCCTGATTAAAAAGTTAGTGCAGTGAAAGGGCTGAATGGAAGAACCACAATCGTACAGCGCGCTCAAATCGGCCCTTCGATTAACTTGGTTTACGCGTGAGTTGAGTAAACATATCGCTGGTAACAAAAAGCTTGCGGCGTTGTAGCACTTTCTGATGGCAACGCTTTAGCATAAGACGACGTCTATTGTTATTTTTCAATTTTATTCCTTTCTTCATAAAACGGTTTTTTTTCATTTATTCTCCTTTCTCTTCTCTTTCGTTAAACATCGTGAATGTTTTAAAAATGACGTATGTCGAGAAAGCGAGTCAGCCTTTGGCTGACTCATTCTTAGGGTAGGCTATAAAGATGACATCGAAATGACAGTTTTCAAGAGATCTACCAGACGACGAGGGTTAAATTTTTCCTTGTTCGTCTAACCACACTAAGCTGTCGTAATAGCGGCGAATGTTCTCAACATATTGCAATGCTTCATCGCCTCTTGCGTAGCCATAGCGGGTAGTGCGGTAGTACTTTTTTTGCCGCAACTGCGGCAGGCGGCGTTTAACGTCAACCCAAAGATCGGGGTTACCCCCTTGTTGTTCTGTTAAAATGCGCGCATCTTCTAAATGACCCATACCGATATTATACGATGCCATCGCCATCCAGGTTCTGTCTGGTTCACTGATACGCGCAGGTATTCTATTTAATAAACTGGCGAAATAGCGCGAGCCTCCTCGAATACTTTGTTCAGGGTCGGTTCTATCGTCTACATTCCAGTCGCTGGCGGTAGCTAATGTAAGCATCATCAGCCCCCGCACCCCTGTTCTTGAAATCGCATCACTGTTCCAATGGCTTTCTTGGTAGCTCATTGCGGCTAGAAGGCGCCAATCTAAATCGCCTGCATACTTTTGAAATAAAGACTTATATTGAGTAAGGGTAGACTCTGCGGCGTAATTGAATGCTCGGCTATCTACATAATCAAACTGGCGAATATGACCAAAGTACTTATCTTCTAACACGGTAAACCATCCAGATTGGTGTACTGTGCCAAAATATTCAATTAACGCCGCTTTAACCGAGTCATCTTGTTGTAAAGGCAACGCCCATGCCATAGGCATATTTTCATTAAGCGTTCGTGCGACAGCCAAATTTGGATAACGTCTGCGCTGTAGGGCTAAGCGATTACTATCTGCAACCGTATAGGCAATATCACCGTTGGCGACCTGTTGAAGTAATTCTTCTGAGTCTGAGTCTTCAGTGGTAATTAATTGAGTCTGAACTGCTTCATCCTCTTCTTCACTTAAACGTTCGAAAAGATTAGATAAAAGGTGAGCCTGGCTGCTGCCTGCTACCGCAATAATAGGAGAGTCTAGCTCTGCCAAGTCTCTAGGTCTGGTTGCGCCAGCTTGAAATACGAGTTCCTGCTCTACACGCTGGTAGGCAGGTCCATAAGCAAAACGACGTTTTAGCGCTGGCGTAACGGCGTCTCCGGTAGCGACGATGTCTAAATTGCCTTCTTCGAGTTGTTCAAGCATGACCTCGTAGCTGTAAAAAGGGTACAAATCGAGTGTTACCCCAAGATAATCGGCGAAACCAGCCAGTAATTCGTATTCGAACCCCTGCGGCCCTTCTGCACCATTGTAAAATGTGCCCGCACCGTAAACTGTGCCTACACGAATAGATTCCCTTTCTAATAACGAAGACAGAGCAGTGGGCACGTTTGGCACCCCACAACTCATTACAGCAATAGATAATATGATTACTATTTGTAGTTTTAATCGTTTTTTATAGTCTTGTGACTGCATAGACCTTTACTTAATGTCATTAAACCGTCTAAGTTTAAAAAAAAGTTCATGTAAGCGCGTTATGAGGTTACTTACTGCGCATATTTACTCTATAATCCGCGCCGAAATACTCATCAATCCAAGAGGCAACGCGTCGCATTGGTGGTCGTTGTTTCTAACAAACCAGGTAAATCAATATGTTGGTCCTTCGAGGCGCTCCTGCACTATCAGAGTTTAACCAAACTAAACTGATTGCAAAGCTGGGTCAATCCGGCGTTAGGGTTAAAAACCTATATAGCGAATATGTTCACCTAGTAGACTCCCAAGGTGACTTGTCTAAGCAGCAAATAGAGATTCTCGAGAAGCTGCTCACTTACGGCCCCGCGAGGCAAGCACAAACACCTTCTGGAACCCTCTTCCTTATTACTCCTCGCCCCGGCACTATTTCTCCCTGGTCTTCTAAAGCCACCGACATCGCTCACAACTGTAGTCTAAAAAATATCAATCGTATAGAACGCGGTTGCGCGTTTTATATCGAGACCGACGCTACATTGAGTGATGAAGATTTTGCACTTGTTGCTAGCTTCTTACACGACAGAATGACCGAGTCAGTGTTCACCCATACTGACGATGCGGCGGTGCTGTTTGCTCACACCGAAGCCAACACCTTTACCAGTGTCGATGTGTTAGGTGAAGGCAAAGAGGCACTGGTTAATGCAAACGTGTCGTTAGGCCTTGCATTAGCCGATGATGAGATTGACTACCTATTTGATAGTTTTACCAAGTTAGGCCGAAACCCTACCGATGTAGAGCTATACATGTTTGCCCAAGCAAACTCGGAACACTGTCGCCATAAAATCTTTAACGCTAGCTGGACCATTGACGGCGAAGACCAAGAAAAATCGCTGTTTAAAATGATCAAAAACACCTACGAGTTGTTGCCTGATCACGTGTATTCAGCCTACAAAGATAACGCAGCAGTAATGGAAGGCTGGGAAGCAGGGCGCTTCTTCCCGAACCCTCAGTCGCATCAATACGAATACCATCATGAAAATATCGATATTTTAATGAAGGTAGAAACTCACAACCACCCAACGGCAATTTCACCTTTCCCTGGTGCAGCAACAGGCTCAGGCGGTGAAATTCGTGATGAAGGTGCTACAGGCCGTGGTTCAAAACCTAAAGCAGGCTTGGTTGGTTTTACTGTATCTAACTTACGTATTCCTGGTGCTGAACAGCCGTGGGAAGCAGAATATGGCAAGCCACAGCGCATTGTCAGTGCCCTTGATATTATGCTTGAAGGCCCACTGGGTGGTGCTGCGTTTAACAACGAATTTGGCCGCCCAGCGCTACTGGGTTATTTCCGTACGTTTGAGCAAGAAGTTAACAGCTTTAACGGTGTTGAAGTGCGTGGTTACCACAAGCCCATCATGCTAGCGGGTGGCTTAGGCAATATTCGCCGTGATCACATCGAGAAAGGCGAAATCACCGTAGGCGCTAAGCTTATTGTGCTTGGCGGCCCTGCCATGAACATTGGTCTTGGTGGCGGTGCAGCATCTTCAATGGCCTCTGGTCAGTCGAATGAAGATTTAGACTTTGCCTCCGTTCAGCGTGATAACCCAGAAATGGAGCGTCGCTGTCAGGAAGTGATCGATGCATGTTGGCAGCTAGGGGATAACAACCCTATTCAGTTTATCCACGATGTGGGCGCGGGTGGTCTTTCAAATGCACTGCCAGAGCTTGTAAACGACGGCGGCCGCGGCGGTAACTTTGAGCTTAGAAAAGTATTGTCTGATGAGCCTGGCATGACGCCACTAGAATTGTGGTGTAACGAATCGCAAGAGCGCTATGTTATGTCGGTTGCGCCTGAAAATATGCCTGTGTTCGAAGCGATTTGCGCCCGCGAACGCGCGCCGTTTGCGGTGGTAGGTGAAGCGACTGCCGAGCAGCACTTAAACCTGAACGATAGCCAGTTTGAAAATAAACCCATCGATATGCCGCTAGATGTGCTTTTAGGTAAGCCGCCTAAAATGCATCGTGATGTGAGCTCCAAAAAAGTAAGCTCGCCTGCACTAGATGACGCGGGTATTACATTAAGTGATGCAGCGACGCGCATTCTGTCGTTACCCACAGTGGCTGAAAAAACTTTTCTTATTACCATTGGCGATCGCTCGGTAACGGGCCTTGTAAGTCGTGACCAAATGGTAGGTCCATGGCAGGTACCGGTGGCTGACGTAGCAGTAACGGCAACGGCGTTTGATACCTATCACGGCGAAGCCATGACAATGGGCGAGCGTACACCCGTTGCATTGCTGTCGCACGGTGCGTCTGCACGCCTAGCGGTAGGTGAAGCGTTAACTAATATTGCGGCGGCAAATATTGGCGATATTAAACGTATAAAGCTTTCAGCCAACTGGATGACTGCAGCCGGTCACCCGGGTGAAGATGCGGGCCTTTATGAAGCGGTGAAAGCCGTGGGTGAAGAGCTTTGCCCTGAACTTGGTTTAACCATACCAGTGGGTAAAGACTCCATGTCGATGAAGACCGCATGGAATGAAAATGGAGAAGATAAGGCCGTAACTTCACCGCTATCTTTGGTTATTTCAGCGTTTGGTGCTGTCAAAGATATTCGCAAAACGGTAACGCCACAGCTACGCACTGATAAAGGTGCAAGCCGCTTGTTGCTACTAGATTTGGGCGAAGGTAAAAACCGCTTGGGCGCGAGTTGTTTAGCACAAGTCTATACACAGCTTGGTGATAGCCCAGCTGATGTGGTGTCTGCTACGCGCCTTAAAGGCTTCTTCGATGCCATGCAGGCCCTTATCGAAAAGGGATTGGTGCAGGCTTACCACGACCGTTCAGACGGCGGTCTATTTACCACAGTGGCAGAAATGGCCTTTGCGGGTAAAACTGGGGTAAGCGTTAATCTTGATGGCCTTGCAGGCAACGACATCGCTGTACTGTTCAATGAAGAATTGGGCGGCGTAATTCAAGTGCTTGAAAGCGACCTAGACGCAGTTAACGCTGTATTAGCTGAATTTGACTTAACTGAATTGACGCACGATATCGGTACGCTTAGTAGCACGGATATGATTGAGTTTAACCGCGACGGCGTTGCTGTACTTGCGGATAGCCGTGTATCCATGCGTACTACCTGGGCAAAAACTACGTTTGAAATGCAAAAGCTTCGTGATAACCCAGAGTGTGCAGAGCAAGAACACGCTGCGAAGCAGGATGCTGCAGACCCTGGTTTACATGTAGCACTGTCTTACGATGTTAACGAAGATGTAGCCGCGCCTTATATTGCCAA
Organism: Alteromonas sp. G5_S2_22_S1; assembly: GCF_054968525.1. Taxonomy (NCBI): domain Bacteria; kingdom Pseudomonadati; phylum Pseudomonadota; class Gammaproteobacteria; order Alteromonadales; family Alteromonadaceae; genus Alteromonas; species Alteromonas sp. G5_S2_22_S1. The sequence continues at coordinate 443,959 of NZ_JBQKUJ010000002.1, forward strand.
AGGCGTTAAGCCGAAAGTGGCGATTTTAAGAGAGCAGGGCGTTAACTCCCACCTTGAAATGGCGGCTGCATTTACCCGTGCAGGTTTTGACGCTATCGACGTGCACATGAGTGACGTGTTGGCGGGTCGTATTACTCTTGAGCAGTTTGCGGGTCTTGCTGCTTGTGGCGGTTTCTCTTACGGCGACGTATTAGGCGCAGGTGAGGGTTGGGCGAAGTCTATTTTGTTCAATAGCATGGCGCGCGATCAGTTTGAAGGCTTTTTTACCCGCAACGACACGTTCAGCTTAGGTGTATGTAACGGCTGTCAGATGCTATCGAATCTTAAATCATTGATCCCTGGCACAGAACACTGGCCGCATTTCGTGACAAACAAGTCTGCGCGATTTGAAGCCCGTGTCGCTATGGTTGAAGTGATGGAGTCTAAGTCTGTGCTGCTAGATGGCATGGCGGGCTCGCGTATGCCAATTGCGGTGTCGCACGGTGAAGGTCAGGCTGAATTTGCTAATGATAATGCGCTATCGCAAGTAGGCGAGCAGGTGGCTATGCGTTATGTAGACAACTACGGCAAGCCAACAATGCAATACCCAGCTAACCCGAACGGTTCACCGCAAGGTATCACTGGTTTAACGTCTGTAGATGGGCGCAGCACTATTATGATGCCTCACCCTGAACGTGTATTTAGAGCCGTTGCAAACTCATGGTGCCCAGACGATTGGCAAGAAGACGGTGCGTGGATGAGAATCTTCAGGAACGCCCGTAAATTCGTTGGCTAGGTAAATTGGCTATTGAGTAAAACAGGGGGAAACCCCTGTTTATTTACCTTAAATATACCGATTAATAAATGTTCATACTTTAGAATGACGTCAAACCTTTGGCAAAGTGTCAAAAATCTGATTTTTGCCCTTGTCATCAAGTTGTCACTGATCTATTGTAGTGCAAGCAAGGAATGCGGCTTGGTTACAGGAGTTGAATTAGGGTTGTACTGGCTGAAGTAACATTGCTTCGCTGGTTTAAATAATAAGAGACGACCAATGAATCGTTCTTCAAAAGGGTTTGGCTTAACCGGAGTGGCTGTAGCTGTAGTGCTGATGTTCGTAACTGCTGTTTTTAGCACATCTGCGAAATCTGCCGAAGCTCCAACAACGCTAAGTGTGCTGTCTTCAGTTAAGTAGTCTGAAAGAAAAATTCTAACGCCCGTATCAAGTCACTTGATACGGGCGTTAATCATTGGGGCTATTAAAAAGCTTTTTGCGTGTTGTGTCGCATAAAAAAGCTTAAAACGAGACGAACGAAATGCACAGCCGAAGCCTGCAAAACTTGTCTCTCACTTTATCCTTTCTTATTTTTTTCTCGGTTAATCAGTTTTTGCTGAGGGTGCTTTTTTAGCAACACATAAGTAGCACCAAATCCGCCATGCATAGGCTGTGCGGTATGAAATGCAATCACTTCATCTAGCTCTCTTAGCCAGTGATTGACATAGCTTTTCTTGAGTGCTGGAAAAGGCTTGCTGTGTTCTCCCATTCCGTGTTTTATGATAAGCGCCCGTACCCCTCGTTCATGGCTTGACGTTATGGTGCTGTATATCAGGTCTCGACTTTGCTCTAAGGTTTTGCCCGACAAGGATACATTAACCTCTAAAGGGTACTTGCCAAGGCGAAGCTTTTTAAATACGCCGTCTTGAATACCAGGCTGTTGAAAATAAATAAAGTCATCTGCTGGAACAGGTTTCACACCTTCCATGCTCAACGGGTTAGCAAGCTTGTCGCGAACACTAACCTTCAGGGCGGCGCGCTTTTGTTTTTCGGCCAGCGCTTTTTCTGGGTCGTGCAGTAAAGCCTTATCGTCTGATGCGATAGGTTTAACATCCTGCATTTCTGCAAAAAATGAATCGATATCGTCGTTTTTAAATTGGCTCATTTTCATCCCCATACAGGTTACTTCATTTTATGCGTTGGTTAGCGTTGGCGTGGATACATTATCCGTAACCGTCCTTACCTAATTGCGGCATGTTTTGTTTAAGTTAATTGTACTGCGGCTAACCAACACTGGTGGTATAGGTTACTTATACGTTATTCAATGTGAGTTGATCCACATTGTTTTACTTAGCGGTGACATTAAATGTGGTCACCCATTAGGGGTATTAGGTGGGGATGGATTTTAAAAAATCACGTTTAATAGATAGCGCCTGGTTCAGATAGCGCTTCAATCGCGTCCCATTCTTGTTCGGTAAACGGGCTATCTTCTTCTGGCTGCGCATTGCCTTCAGCGTCATTTTGTTTAGGGTAGTCGAAAGTCATAATGCTCTCCTATTTCGGAAAGTATTACCTAAAGTAGACAAAATACAACCAAAGTAGTGAGGGGCAACTGATTTTTAGTAGGGGAAATGTATAGACATCTTTACTTAATTGCTAAAGAGAACATTAAAAGTGGCGTCCCCAGCTGGAATCGAACCAACATCTAAGCCTTAGGAGGGCCTTGTTTTATCCATTAAACTATGGGGACCTAATGCGTGACACCTACATTATACGTAGTTCGATAAAATACGAAACCCTTATATTAATCAATGATGTGCAGCTGCTTCGAGGGAAATCTTTTATACCTTTTAAATTCGGTGGTTGTACAGAGAAGACAGACGTTATCGGTTTATCATTTCACAAGCAAAAAAAAGCCCTGATGCAATGACATCAGGGCTTTAAGGTTTAAACTAGGCTACGTTAAATATCGGTAGGCGGTAGTTTATCAATGGCTGTCTTGAGCACGTCTGACTCCGTAGGTGAAGCCGTTCCAATATCGCTGCCACTTTCTTTAGACGTATCACCAGCAACGGTCTCAGTCCCACTTAAAGAAGTGCTATCGCCAGTTGCGTCAGCAGACGTTGGCTCGGTTGCAGGTAGAATTAAATCTTCAGGTGGAAGATCGATATCGACTACATCAACCGTAACTTCAGTGACAGGACCTCCCGAAACAATATCACCTTCTTCAGGAAGGGTGATGGTATCTTCCGGTAGTGTTCCTGAAGTAACAGGCTCAGGCGCTGTAGTTTCAGGCGTTGTTGAAACAGGGTCGCCAATATCCACAGTCGTTGCTGGTGGTCTCTGGCGGGTTCACCGTCACCACAGGCTCACCCATATCAACGGCGTTACCGTCGTTTATAGCATCGAGGGCCTGAACGACGACATTTTGACTTGCCGTGCTCGCCGAATTACCGACCTCATCTGTCACTGTCGCCACTACGGCATAGGTGCCTGCTGGTAGCGGTGTGCCAGTTAAATCCAGGCTCCAGTTGCCGCTGCCATCAATAGTAAGTTCAGGGTCAGTGCCAAAGGTATAGGACGTTCCATCAACGGTAACAGTTAGGGTAGTATTGTCACCAAGGTCCACCGTTCCATTAAAGATAAGCGTGCTATCGCTAGTTATAAAGTCTCCAGCCACGCCAGAGTCGTTTGAAATACTATCGAACGTCACCGTTTGGCCATTATTGTTTTCATCAATACTGGTATCGATAACAATCGAACCTGTAGCTGAGTCAGAATTACCCACAGCGTCCGTAGCGGTAACCGTTGCCGTATAATTACCTTCAGCGAGTAATGCGACAATATTGTCAGCTAATGTCCAGGTACCGTTACCATTATTGGTAGCGGTGTAGTCATTCCCGTCAATAGTCACCACTACAACCGCGTTCGGATCGTTTACCGTACCGGTAAGTTCTGGCGTGGTGTCGTTGGTAGTAAGATCGTTAATGGCTACCGTAGGTGCAGTGGTATCAATTACTAAAGTACCTGTGTCGGTATCGGTATTACCCGCCTCGTCGGTCACGCTGGCATTAATCGTAAATTCACCTTCGGCCAATTCAGCCGGTACGTCTGCGCTGTAAGTTCCGTCAGCCTGCACAATGGCGGTCACGGTTTGCGTGTTGCCCGCGCTATCAGCAATGGTAAGGGTAACGGTACTGCCCGGCGTCGCGTCAGTGGTACCGGTAAGGGTTGGCGTGGTATCGTTATCCGAACCTGGCGCATTTATAATGATTGTCGGTGCGGTAGCGTCTATTTGGCCTGTCGTTGAGCCATCAGCGGTATTGCCAGTTGGCTCAAGCACAGTAGCGTCGACAGTAAAATCACCGTCTGCTAAGGCATTAGGAACATCTGCGCTGAACGTACCATCATCTTGAACAATCGCCGTGAGTGTTTGAGTGTTTCCTTCACTGTCTGTCACTGTAAAGGTTACCGTGCTACCAGGAATGTCAGAGGTGATACCTGTAATGGTCGGCGTTGTATCGTTGGTTAATCCAATAGGGTCTAAGGTTAGCGAAATATCTTGGGCTTGCTCTCCGGTCCCCGAGAATTCAGTTGGGGTTATGTCATCGTTATTGTTGTTATTTTGTTCAAATTGAAAGCCTACGGGGTCAACGTCTTCATTGATGCGATCTACGCGTACAAAGTTACTACCACCACCGGTACCAGCGCCGCCATCAAGACCTGCCGCTGTCGCTTCTAACGATTCCAATATATCGCCTTCTCCGGCAAGTACGTCTAAAAAGTCACCGTTCTCTTGAGAGGCGCTCTCAGTGCCTTTAACGCCGTCGAGCAGTGCTGCAAGTTCATCCACGCTTTCATCAAAAACTGCAAACTCGTCGTCGGTATTGCTGTCAGTAAAGTCTAACTGTAGAGGGAACGATACGGTCTGCCCTGCTGGCAATGTGCGAAGTTCACCGTTTACGCTAACGGTAACGGTGGCATCTGGTGAAATATTTAAAACATCGCCCTCGTTAACCGCCATACCTGACACAGCGTTAATTTGCTCGCCTGTTTCACTACGTACTAAAGAAGCTTCACCATTTACTTCCACAATGCTTACGTCGGCCATAAGTCTCTCTCAATAAAAATAGATATTTACGCTATATAAAAAGCGTAGCAGGGCTTTTCAATCTCGTTACCGGACCGTAGTACGGATAGGCTTTAGCCATTGGTATAAAGGCGTTAAAAAAACTAGGTAATTCCCCCTAATTTATTAATTTTTAGTCTAATAATGCGCAACTGGGTTTGCATAAAATTTTACAGCGTCTACTTTTTTAAAGTAAGAAACGGCACAAATGTCGTGAAGAATCTACATAGTGAGATGCATGTATGAAGTTTATTAAAACAGTGCTTTCTAAAGTTGTAATAGGAGCAGCTGTCGTTGTAATAGCTAACGGTGCTTTTGCTCAAACTAGTGGTGAGGGAAGTGCCTCAGCGAGTCTAGAGAGTTACGTTCGTAAGGTTGTTAATCAAAACCCTGAAGTGCAAGCCAGCTGGCGTCAGCTTCAAGTTGCAATGTCAGATGTTGATATCGCTCGCGGAGGCTTTAGGCCCCAGGTAGACGTATTGGCGACGAGTGCCTACACAGATAGAAATTATGGTTAGACCGAGAGTACATGGGGCACACAGCTGAAATCGCTCTAACCCAAATGCTTTATGACGGGTTTTTAACAAGTAGCGAAGTTAAGCGGTTCAAACAAGCGCAGGTGGTAAGGTACTTTGAATTACTGGGCGAGGTGGAGCAAAAATCGCTTGATACTGCGCTTGCTTACATGGACGTACAGCTGTTTAGAGAATTATTAAGACTGGCCGAAGAAAACCTCATTACTCACGTTGATGTTTTCAAACTGATTGAAGAAAGCGTTGAAGCGGGGGTTGGGCGACGGGCCGACCTAGAGCAAATCAGTGGACGACTTTCTCTTGCTGAATCCAATGTATTAACCGAGTTGTCTAACCTTCACGACGTCACCGCACGTTTTCTTCGTTTAGTGGGAGAGAAACCTGCAGATAGATTAACGCCTGTAACGTTAAACTCTGCTTATGTAGACGCCAGTGTGACAGATGTTAAAACGTTATTGACCAATGCCTATGGCACTAACCCGCAATTCAACGCGGCAATTTACAATATAGATGCACAACGTTATGGAGTAGACAGTGCTAAAAGTCTGTATCACCCTCAAGTTAATTTGACGGCGAGCTACGGTGCACAAACGCGAGATCAAGCGGCACTGAATAATACAATCACTGAGGCCAGCGTAGGGGTTAATTTCTCGTACAATCTGTATAACGGGGGCTCTGACCGCGCAGCAATTAGGCAAGCATTGTCTCAGGTGGATCTTGCAAAAGATTTAAGAGACAAAGCGTGTATCGATATGCGACAAACGGTGCAAATTGCTTACAACGACATTATCAATATCACCGAGCAGCTTCCTTCGCTAAACGCGCATAGGCTGTCATCAGATAGAGTGAAGTCAGCTTACATGGATCAGTTTACTATCGGTGAGCGTTCGCTATTAGATTTACTTGATTCTGAAAACGAATACTACGAGTCGAGTCGAGCTTATTTAGAGGCTCAGTATACCCTTGAGAAAGCGCGGGTTAGGCTTTTGGCTGCCTCGGGCAGTTTGGCGCAAACATTAGGTATTACAAAAGAAGGCGTACCTGACGTACTTGACATGGCAGAAGAAAAAATCAGCTATGATCCCAACTATGTTTGCCCTGTCGTACGCACTAACTTTGAAGATGAACGAAACATTCTTAAGCGGGATTCTGATGGTGATGGCATTGTAGATTTGTGGGACGACTGCGTAGACTCAACGCCAGGGGCTATTGTTGATGATTTTGGCTGTGAGGCAAAAGAGCCAGAGCCGAGTGCTGCCGACTTCACTCTTGACGACGCTCAAATAATCGACTCTTTTAAGGTAAACATAGAGTTTGCATCTAACTCCACAGACGTGTTGCCAGAATACGAAAACAATTTGCAAGACGTCATTGACGCGCTAAATGCTAATCCAAATTCAGGGGTGATTATTCATGGTCACGCCTCACTTGATGGCGATGCAGCATATAATCAGCGCTTGTCAGAGCGAAGGGCGAAGGCTGTTGCGTCTCTTCTTATGACGAAAGCTGATATCGCGCCTCGTAGAATTACCGCTGTTGGCTACGGCGAAAGCCGCCCCTTGGTTAATGAAGAGTCTGAGGCTGCCAATGCGCGTAACCGTAGAATTGAGGCGGCTATTATCCAGCTTCCCTCTAGCGAATAGCGATGCGGCAGACCTATATGAAGGATAAAAAGGTCGTACACGACGTATCTTATTTAGAGCAGCAGGGCGGGGTGTTGATGGATTGTTTAATGACAATCTGTCACGCACATCATTTAGATGTATCACGTGTAAGCTTACTTAGTGGGCTACCGTTAGACCACGGTGAGTTATCTCCCACGGGGTTTGAACGGGCCGCTAAAAGAGCTGGGCTTGCTAGCCGGACAGTTAAGCGTGATATTGATCACATTAACACGGCTCTATTGCCCGCTGTTTTAGTGTTAAACGAAAAGCAAGCATGTGTCTTACACGGTTTATCGCCAACACATGCCAGGGTGTCTTACCCTGAGCTGGACGACGCTGTTGTTGAAGTGGCAAGGGAAGAGCTAAGCGCTAGATATACTGGCTACGTTATTTTCGCTCGCCCTGCAATGCAGGCGCAAGAGACAAATGCAAACATTGATAAATCGTCGGTAGGGCACTGGTTGTGGTCGTCTATAAAGACTGCGAAAGGGCTATACCGAGACGTGCTGTTAGCGTCGGTTTTTATCAGTCTTCTTTCTATTGCGCTGCCTTTATTCGTGATGAACGTGTACGACAGGGTTGTGCCTAACGCGGCGCTGGAAACTCTGTGGGCACTAGCAATTGGCGTTTTGATGGTATTAGCAGCCGACTTCTTGCTGCGCATGCTGCGTCAATATTTTGTTGAGCTAGCGGCAAGCCGTTTAGACGTAACCCTTTCTGCAAAAATCATGGAAAAAGTGCTATCGATAAACTTAGCGAATAAACCTGCTAAGAGCGGTGCGTTTATCAACAGCTTACAGTCTTTTGAAAGTATCAGGCAGTTTTTTGGTTCGGTAACGCTGGTTGCTTTAGTGGATCTGCCCTTCGGACTTTTATTTGTCGTTATCATTGCAATGATCGATATCTACTTGATTATCCCAATGCTTATTGGCGCTACTCTCTTATTTCTATACGCAATGAAAGCACAGCGAGTCATGCGCTCGTTGTCTGAAGAATCGATGGAAATAAGCTCGCGTAAGAGCTCGCTTGTTACTGAAAGCGTAACGTCTTTGGAAGACATAAAAGCATTTGGTTATCAAAGTCGAAACCAGAGCGCGTGGGAAAAACAGACCATATTTCTTGCTAAAGTTAATGCGAAGCTTCGCTTAGTTTCCATGTCGGTAAATAACGCCGCACTTTGGATTCAACAGTCGGTAGGCGTGGTCATTATTTTAACTGGCGTCTATTTAATTATCGAAGGCGTGATTACGCAAGGTGGTTTGATTGCCGCTTATCTTCTATCTAGCCGCGCGATGGGGCCTGTTTCACAAGCCGCATCGTTGTTAGCCCAGTTCCATCACGCGGAAACCGCCAAAAATGCCCTTGATGAAATTATGGCAATGCCTAGTGAATCGGGCAGTAATAAGCAGATTAAGAGCAACGTTGTACTGAAAGGCAATATAGATGCAAACCAACTCTGCTTTAAATATCCCGATGAAAATGTACTTGCACTTAAAGACATTAACTTCTCTATTAAACAAGGAGAGCATGTTGCCATTTTAGGAAAAAATGGCTGCGGTAAATCTACACTCAATAAACTTATTATGGGTTTTTATCGGCCTGAATCGGGGCAACTCTTGATGGATGGTATCGATTTACAATAATACGATCCCACGCTGTTGCGCAAGCAAATTGGTTATGTTCCCCAAGAAGTGAGCCTTTTTTATGGAACGCTTAAAGACAATATCATGCCTGAAAACTTGAACATGGATGATAGTGATTTCTGGGAAATATTAAGCCAATGTGGTTTAGCAAAATTGGTCAATAGTAGCGCGAATGGGGTAGAGCAAATAGTTGGCGAGCGAGGCTCTCTACTCTCGGGCGGACAGCGACAAGCGGTCGCTATGGCAAGGGCGCTTGTTCGCGATCCATCTATATACATTATGGACGAACCTACCTCAGCGATGGACTCGACTAACGAAGCGCAAATGAAAGAGACCATAAAAGCCGCTACCGCGGGTAAAACACTTATTATAAATACCCATCGTACGACCTTACTTGACCTTGTAGAACGGGTGATTGTGGTTGAAAACGGAAAAGTCATTGCAGATGGTAAAAAGGAAGACGTACTTGTGCAATTTAGAAAGCCAAGTCAAACACTTAAGAGGGCACCATGATTTTAAAAAGTGGTGGTGAGAAAAAAGACTGGCTTCAACGATTAATGCGCGGGTGGCTTGCGCCACCTCCGGGGCAAGATTGGGTGTTAGAAGCCGAGTGGTCACGGATTATGCAAACGCCAGTAAAGGCAAAGGGGCTATTGTACCTCGTATCCATCGTACTTTTTCTTTTAGTGGTTTGGTCGTATTTTGCCGAAATTGACGAGGTGGCAAAAGGCGATGGGAAGGTTATACCGTCTCAACAGCTACAGGTGCTGCAATCGTATGACGGTGGAATCGTTCAAGACATTTTAGTGACAGAGGGGCAAACCGTAAAAGCGGGGCAAGTCCTGCTTAAGGTTGACCCGACGCGATTTCTATCCAGTCTTGAAGAGAACACCACACAATTCGCTGCGCTTGCAGCAAAAGTGCAAAGGCTATCGGCGCTTACTCAAGGTAAGGCGCTGAGGTTTAATAAAGAGTTGCAAGAGCAGGCCCCCAGCATTGTCGAAAACGAGCGCAAGCTTTATAACTCGAATCTGGCGGAGCTTGACGAAGTAGCCGCTGGCTCAGATTCACGTATTATGCAGCGCCGCCAAGATGTGGAAGAGGAACGTGCAAACCTTTCCCAATATCAAAATGTACTGTCTCTAACGAGAAAAGAGTTATCCGTTACAAAGCCGCTGCTTGCTTCAGGTGCCGTTTCGGAAATCGAAATTCTCAGGTTAGAGCGACAAGTGGTAGAACTTGAAGGCAATATCACGAAGTCTAAGGTGGCCATCGAACGCGGACTTAATGCCATCGAAGAAGAAATCATAAAAAAGGAAGAAAGCCGATTAAGATTGGTAAATCGTTGGAATCAAGAGCTTACTGATGCTACCGGCGAGATGGCTACTTTGCAGCAATCCCAAACCAGCTTAGAGGATGTGGTATCACAAGCTGATATCAGATCACCCATTAACGGCACGGTTCAGCGGTTACTCATCAATACGGTTGGCGGTGTTATAACGCCAGGTAGTGCCGTGGTTGAACTTGTACCCCAGGATGACCAACTTATCGTAGAAGCCAAAGTTTCGCCGAAAGACATCGCGTTTATTCGACAAGGCCAGCCAGCTATTCTTAAGTTCAGCGCTTACGATTTTACCATTTATGGTGGCATGTCAGCAGAAGTACAACATATTAGTGCCGATGCTATTACTAATGATAAAGATGAAACTTACTACTTAGTAAGATTGGAAACAAAAAGGAGCATAGCAGATGAATCCCTCGACATTTTGCCGGGGATGATAGTTCAGGTTGATATATTGACGGGGAAGAAAACCGTGCTTAATTATATATTATCGCCATTGTTCAACGTAACAGCCTCTGCGCTGAGGGAGCGTTAAATGAGACATTTTATTGCCGAAAAAGATTTACAAGGCGCGCTAACTCAGTACTCATGGACAAAATATAATACCGTTACCAGTATTGAGTGTAAGGAAAGTGACTGCATCTGGATATTAGCTACCGACGACGACTGGCGCCAGCAACTTATCGCCGCAAAACAGAAAGTTTCTCAGGTGGTATTACTTACCTACAAGTATGATCGTTTAGAAATGCAGACAGCGCTGGTGCTAGGAGCAAGAGCGTATTGCCATGCCCTTGGCGCTGAATCTTTATTAGCATCGGTTGCTCGCGTTATAGAAGCCGGAGGCATGTGGCTACCTAACGAGTTATTGTCTGTTACGACGTCAAACGTTGCTTCAAACCTCCAAACGAAGCGAATACTACCAACCCTTAAAAGCCTAACAAACAGAGAAAGGGATGTATTAAGCTGTATCCTAGATGGGCTTAGTAATAAGGAAATAGCGCGGGAACTCGGTATCACCGAGCGTACCGTCAAAGAATATGTCGGTACGCTGCTCAACAAATTCCAAGCTAAAGACAGAATTAGTCTGCTGCTTCGCTTAGGTGAGTTTAGTCATCTAAAAGATGCTCTATAACCTCAATATGAGAAACCACCCCGTCAATACCAAGCTCGATAAATAAATCTTGGTGATCAGCACGTTTAACGCCATCAGCGTATACATTAATACCAAAGGTGTGAGCTAACGAGCAGAAGCCTCTGATAAATGCGTGATTGGCGGGATTAAAGTCGATGTCCGCCATAAAAGCAGAATCAATCTTCACATAATCTAAGCCCATCTCTTGTACGTTTAATAATTGAGAGAAAGACTCGCCAACGCGCTTAAGGCCAATCATGCAATCTTTGGCTTTTAGCGTGTTACAAAAATCTTTAAATTCATCTGGGAAACGCGTGGCGGTAGACTCACGTACTTCAAAACATAATCTGCTCCAAATTTTTCTTTAACTTCCTGTTCGAGTTTTGGAAACTCGATAATATAGTGATCCTTGATTTGCTGGCCAGCTAGTAGCAGAGCTACGAAAGCTAAGCAGTGCGACGCAAATAGGGAAAGGGTCATGGTTTTTGATTATTTTTAGACTAAAGTATAAATGAGGTTACTAGGACGAACATTAAACTTAAGTATTGATTGTTATACGTTGTTATAGATATAGCACGGCTATGCTGATAAACCAACCATGAATTTGCTAGGGGATTTATTTGTTAGAGGTTATTTTTTTACTACAAAATCGTTTTCTTGGATGTTCGCGATAACGCCTGTACCTGTGTTTACCACCGTTGATGAATTGCCAAAGGCACGGTCGACAATAAACGTGCCAGGGTAGACAGCATACTGAAGGTACGTCCTGCCAAGGTTATCTATTACTTCTTTAGCTTGATAAAGATATAGTTCATCTTTCTCAGAAATGCCATTATCTCTCCCTAAAGAAATTGAAATTTTGTTGTTCGCAACGCTAATTACCCTACCTGTTATAGGCTGGCAAGCAGTGGATTCTTTGATATCTTCTATTGCCTCGCTGATGCTTACGTCAATGGCTTGACCATAGCGGGACTGCCAAAAGGTTGACGAAAACTCATCAACATCTTCGAATCTGTCAAACGTCCATTCTTCTTGGTTTCTATACGACGAGGTATAAAGCAGACCCCCATTTATTCCATCATAAACCTCAAGTGACATTGAGAACGCGCGCTCTGGTGTACTATCACGCCACGGTGTAAACACAGACGGGGTATCTTTTGGGCCCATACTTAAATCGTCGATAACACCAATAATCACAAACTGAGTGTTACTTTGGGCCGATAGGGTGCGTATATTCTCTGCGGTAAACCGGCTGTCAAATTTTGCCGTATGAGGTGCAACATAAGTAATGCTAAGGTTGTTGGTTTGAGCTTTCATTGCCTCTACGAGTCGCTGAGTGAAAGCTTTGTCGAAATTAGGCATATTGCCATGGGTCAAATGGCCTCTATTTCTAATTCTAAAGTGTGTAGTGGCGAAGTGTTTCTCATCAAGCTGTGCATCGCACGTCTTACCTTTAGGAAAAATGTCGGCACGGACACGCACGGTAATCACCTCACCGTTAAAGGTTTCGTTAACTAGCTCAAGCTGATTAACTTCGCCGGTAGAGCGGATTGTCATTTCTTCGTTTTTAAGCAATCCATTGGTGAGTTTGGCAACACTGTGCACTGAAGCGCCGGCAAACAGCATTGCTTGTTTTAACGCTTCTTGCGTGGCCGTGCGTTTAGCTGCTTCTTTATTACCATCTAGCACAACTGCTTGCCCCGTGGCCTCATACCACGCGGCATGCGCTTGCCCAATAAAAAAAACTAATAGGCAAACTACCGCCACAGCAATATTAAAAAATTTCGCCAGAGTTGTTCTGCTTATGCGTTGCACCACACACTCCTATTGTTGCTCAGTCTATGCGCCAGATTAATACAACGAACTATGCGAAAAAAGTGCCAAGTGATGTGGGTTTTCTATAATAAGTTAAAATGGGCGCACATCTTGCTTTCTTTGGGCTATATCAGCGAGTAAATGCGTGCCTGATGTAGGCAGGCGAATCGGTGAATACCGAAAAATTAGGCGTTAGGTCAAACAGGCCATCGAGCGTTGTCATAGCGTATCTAATAGAAGCTAACAAATAGTTAAGCCGTCAGTAACCTGTTATTGATGCAAATTGAGGTTTAGATTCATGTGCTTGAATAAATTGAAAAAATCGAAAGTGCTTATTCAGTCTTCCATTCTCGGTTTCGCTCTCAGTATAAGTGGCTGTGGCATTATTGATAAACATGTCGAGTGGGAGACGGTTGAGCCAGAAAGTTATCCCGTTCTGAAGGCCATTGGCTATGCGCCGATTTCATCTCAGCGAGGTGAAAGTGATAGTATGAAATTGATAATGGCAATGAAAGCGTCAAAATTAGATGCATACAGAGAACTCACAGAACAAGTTTATGGACAAAAAATTGAAGGCAGCCAATCAGTTTCCCATCTTGTTGTAGAGTCGGAATCGTTGCGAGCCTCAGTTGAAGGCGTGATAAGAGGCGCTGAAGTCGTCAAAACTTATCCGGTAGGGGAGGACACCTACGTGACAGAACTCTCTTTAGATATGCAGCAAGTTTATGATATTTATTTGTCTACCGCGAAGCCAAGAAGAGTCAAAGACGTAAAATACTATTAGGAATGGGGCGATATAAAGGAGCGCAGGCTACCTTGGTATATAGGGCCTAAGCGCTGACGCCAGAACCTAAGGTTCCGCCTTTTGGCTTTCCCTTCTTATCATAAGTAAGCGACTCTTTCGCACGCACTTCCATCATCAAATTCCGCAGGTGTGTGAGGCGTAGCTGTCCTTGCTCCACGGCTTTTTGATTGACTTGTGTGCGGTACTTGCAATCGTCAAGTAGACGCTTTGCTTGCTCCATTAAATCTTCATCGTATTGGGACAATGAGGCAGAGCCGGCAAGAGTACGTTCAATATCACTATCAAGTGTCTGAATGGACGTAAGTAGCTGCGTTTTTTCGTCTAGTACTTTCATTAACGATTCAGCGTCACGAGAGCTTATAAGCTGAAGCTCCTTCTCAAGCAAGGCAACAAGTGTAGAGAGTTGCTCTACTTGCTTAGCTATTGCTTGGGATAATGGGCTGTTTTGTTCAGTCACTCTTACGCTCTACTATTCACTTGATTATTTTTATTTGGTACCGAAAATTTCACCTTCAAGTTTCGCTATTTTGTTAGCGAGCACTTCTGGATTCACTTTATATTCGCCACTTTGAATCGCTTTCTTTAAACGATCTACTTTGTCTTGATTAACAGGCGCTTCAGTTCCTTTTTTCTGCACTTGATTTAGCTGCTGTGCAGATTGAGTCAGCGACACTGAGTCTTGACGTGGCGCTGGAGCCGTCTGCGCGGTTTGTGCCGAAGCCTGTTGCTGAGACTGCTGCGTCTGGTTTTGTTGCGCAACCTTCCCATTATCAACGGGTGTTTTAGGTAACCCATTGTTTATATTATTAATAGCCATAATAAGTCCTCACTACTTTTTTGCCTCTGTAAAGTATATCGGCCTTTACGCTTATTTCTTTAGCCAAATTATGCACAAAAAAGTAGATATTTACTGCCTCAATTACAAGTGTATCACGACTTCTTCAGGGCTTGCGACTCTAGCGATTACTGCTTTTCTGCTGCTTGCGTTTAAAACCTTAATATTATCACCCACGACGCCGTCTTGTTGCGCAATACCGGCAGTCTTAACTTCCATGCCAGCTACCTCAGCAGTAATAGTAATTCTATCGCCTTTGCAGACAAAGCATAGCATATTCGATTGTATTGCTTGTCCGTTAGTTACTCGGCGCTTCATTCTAGCGCCAATAAGGGCTTCTAAATCGGTAAATGCGGTATGCCGCAATCGTCTAACGTCAACTTTTGCCAGTGTTAAATTAGAAGAAGTAAGAACCGTGCCAGGACTGACGGCTCCTTGGGTAACAACGATTTCTTTTGTGCGTGTAACTTGGCCGCTGGTAAACAAATACCATTCATTATTTTGACAGCTAACGCGCACCGATATATACGACTGACTTAGCGCTTCTTGCGAAGCATTATACTGAAAACCGGTGGGGCAATCTGGAATATTTATCCTATCGTCTATCTTCACAATAGCCACATCAATGCTAGTATCCTGCGCATTATCAGTAAGTTGAGAGAGCAAATATTGCTTTGCGCCTTCTTCTACGCGTACGTGATTAGTCATTGCCGCTAAGCAACTTATTGAAATCACACTAAGTACCACGCATAGAAGTAAGCGAGTAAGTGATTGGTGCATTGTAGCGTTATTTGGTTTCATAGTGACTTTTCGTGTTCAGTTTACGAGTTATTGACTATGCTTAGTAACACCAGTGTAAATCCGCATTGGATTTAATTGCAAAGCGTACAGTAAGGTCAATAGGCGCTAGTCTCAACGCAGGCTTATCAACGCTGTAATAATTGGCAATTACAAAAACAAAAATGATATTAAGTGTCATTTTTCTGTCGTTTGACCTGCAAAATTTTAGTGATATTGTCTATCTTTACTATGAGAGGCAATGATCATGCCCAGTATTATTTAGAGGTGACCTATGTCGGGGATTTTAGATTCAGTAAACCAGCGCACGCAGCTTGTTGGGCAGAATCGCTTGGAGCTGTTGCTGTTTAGACTGAACGGCCGCCAACGCTTTGGGATCAATGTTTTTAAAGTGCGGGAAGTGCTGCAATGTCCTCCGCTAACCGCTATGCCAAAACTCAATCCTCTGGTGCGGGGGGTGGCACATATTCGTGGGCAAACTATTTCAGTTATCGACTTAAGCATGGCAACGAGAGGCCGACGGATTGAGGACCTTTCTAATGCCTTTATCGTTATCGCAGAATACAATCGTTCGGTGCAGGGGTTCTTAGTGGGCGCTGTGGAACGTATTATAAATACCAACTGGGACGCAATTATGCCTCCTCCACAAGGTACGGGGCGAGCAAGTTACTTAACCGCGGTTACTGAAGTTGAAAATGAATTGATTGAGATCCTTGATGTAGAAAAAATTCTCAATGAAATTTCGCCGCTTAATGCAGAAGTAAGTACTGAGGTAGCTGAAGGCTTAACCACAGAGGGCCAAGAAAATAAGATTATCTTTATTGCAGATGATTCTTCAGTGGCTCGAAATCAGGTTAAAAAAGCATTAACGTCGCTTGGCCTTGAAATTGAGCTTGCGAAAAACGGCTTAGAGGCTTTGAAACGGTTGAAAGAAATCGCTGAAGAGTATGGCGATGTAACTAACCGTGTTGGGGTTTTAGTGTCTGATATTGAGATGCCGGAAATGGATGGTTATACGCTGACGGCGGAAATAAAAAATACGCCGGAATTGCAGAAGCTTCACGTCGTGCTCCACACTTCACTTAGTGGTGTATTTAACCAAGCAATGGTACAGAAAGTCGGCGCTGATGACTTTATCGCAAAATTTCATCCTGATGAGCTTGCGACCGCAGTACAAAAATGGCTAATGACAGAGTGCGAATAACGGAGCAATATAGGATTGGCTAATAAAGACGTTTCGCCAGCAAGTTACCTGAAGTTCAGAGAATTCTTAGAAAAGCAGTGCGGTATAGTACTAGGTGATAATAAACAATATCTAGTGCGCAGCCGCTTGGCTTCTTTGCTCTTCAAATATAAATACGAGTCGGCTGACGAACTGATTGATGTCGTTGTACGAGGTTTTGACAGATCTTTACTTCAAAGCGTTATAGATGCAATGACGACCAATGAGACCCTTTGGTTTCGCGACAACTATCCTTTTGACCTTCTTGTTAAAGACCTGCTTCCTAAGTTATCGGCAAAGAACCAAAAGATACGGATTTGGAGCGCAGCATGCTCTTCCGGTCAAGAGCCATACTCCATCGCTATGTCTGTACTTGAGTATCAGCGTCAGCGTCCCGGCGCTTTGCGTGCGGGGGTTGAAATTGTTGCCACTGACTTGTCCTCTGAAATGTTGCAAAAGTGCGAATCGGGCATCTATGACGAGCTGTCGTTGGCTCGGGGTTTATCGCCCCAACGACGACAAGCATTTTTTCAAAAAAATGAAAGCGGTTTGATGCAGATAAAGCCTGATGTTCGCCGAATGGTAAACTTCAGAAGCCTTAACCTTCTTTCAAGCTATGCCGCCCTTGGCCGCTTTGACATCGTTTTCTGCCGCAACGTGCTCATTTATTTTTCAGCAGACATCAAGCAGCGCATACTGCAACAAATTGCCGGACAACTGCAGTCTGAAGGCATACTTTTCCTTGGCGCTTCTGAGTCTATCAGCGCGGCAAGCGATACATATAATATGGTGAAGTGCCACCCTGGCCTCTACTACCAGAAAAAATGATCTCACTTATCGGTCTGATAAATAATAATTTTTTATCGATCAGGTCGACCACTATTTAAAAAACCTCCGTCAAAAACTCATTATGGCATCTGCCTTGCTAACTATTTTCATAGACGACATTTAACGGAAACCGTCACATCTTAATTCCGTCAAATTGTCACCATGAAATGTTTATAAGTATGTCAGAGGTCATGTTATGGCTATTAACCTAGATAAACTGGTTGGCTTTAACGAGTCGGCGCTCAAGATACGCACAGAGCGTATGGAAGTTATTTCAGGGAATCTAGCAAACGCAAATACGCCAGGCTACAAAGCGAGAGACATCGACTTTAATAAAGCGATGCAGTCGGCAATGCATGAGGCATCAAGCAGCTCATCAAGCCGGGCTTCTTCAGGTCTAGTGCGGACAAATGATCGCCACTTAAGCGGCAATCCTTCGTCACTAGCGGCAAACTTTGACATGCAGTACCGCATACCTACTCAGCCTGATACCGGAGACGGAAACACGGTAGAAGTACAAGCGGAAAGAAACCGATTTTTAGACAACGGATTGCGCTACCAAGCTAGTCTTGAGTTTTTGAATGGAAAAATTAAAGGCATGAAAAAAGCGCTTAGCTCAGGAGGCCAGTAGTCATGAGTTTATTTAACGTAATGCAAATATCGAGCACGGGGATGGAGGCAGAAAACGTACGCCTAAATACCACGGCCAGTAATATTGCCAACGCAAACTCGGTTAGCAGTAGCTATGACGAAACTTACCGAGCACGTCATCCCGTTTTCGCAACGGCACTACAAGACGCTATGCGCGACCAGTCAAAAGGCGCAGGTGTTCAAGTTAAAGGTATTGTTGAAAGTGATGCACCACTTCAAGTTGAGTACTCACCTAACAATCCTATGGCTGATGAAGATGGCTATATCTACAAGCCGAACGTGAACATTGTGGAAGAAATGGCAAATATGATGTCAGCATCAAAAGCGTATGAAACCAACGTTCAGGTAGCTGACACAACAAAGCGCATTTTCCGTCGCGTACTGCAGCTAGGTCAAGGGCAGTAATTTGTCTCTTGAGTAATGTGAGGATTAATAAGTGAACACTATTAATAACACCGGCTTAAATACTGATCTGTATTGGCAGGAAGAAACCGTCAAGATAGCTGATGGAACTGAACAGCAGCTAACGCAAGAAGACTTCTTCTCAATGCTAACAGAACAGCTTGCCAACCAGGATCCCACTGCGCCCGTGGACAATGACCAAATGGTCGCGCAAATGACCTCTTTTACTATGGCTGATGGTATCTCTCAGCTCAACGAAAAGTTCGAGTCATTTGCTGCTTCAATGACGTCAAATCAAGCGCTGCAGGCATCGAGCTTAATTGGTCAAAACGTACTTGTCCAAGGCAACGTTGGCTATATGGCAGCTGAAGGTGACGGCCTCTCCGGCGTTATTGTGAACGAAAAAACCGTTCAGAACATGACAATTTCCATCGAGAACCAGTTTGGCGAAGTGATCAAAACTATCGATGCAGGCACACAAAGTGCTGGCAACATTGAGTTTGAATGGGACGGCAAAGACCAGCACGGCAATCAAATGGCGCCAGGTGAATATGTCATCAGCGCTACGGGCGAGCTAAATGGTGAAGGTGTTCAATTAAACACAGCCGTTAATCGTCATGTTGGAAGTGTAAGCTTGGCAGGTAGTGGCCAAGGCGTAATTTTGAATTTGGATGGTGATGTCAGTATCAATCTTGATGACGTCATTCAAATCGGCAGTTAGCAGGAGAATCAATAATGTCTTTTAATATTGCACTGAGTGGCGTTTCAGCCGCACAAAAAGATTTGGATGTGACCGCCAACAACATCGCAAACGTAAATACAGTTGGCTTTAAAGAATCACGTGCTGAATTCGGTGACGTGTATGCCGCATCGCTTCTCTCAGGTGGTAAAACGAAAGTAGGTGACGGTGTACTAACCCAAGAAGTTGCACAGCAATTCTCACAAGGTAGCCTTCAGTTTACCAACACGTCGCTCGACTTGGCGATTACGGGTAACGGTTTCTTTGCGACAGTACCAGAAATTACGTCGCGTGACTTTTCATTCACTCGTGCTGGCCAGTTTAAGCTAGATAGCGACAATTTCGTTGTAAACAGCAACGGCGACAATCTATTAGGCTTCCCCGTAAACTCTGATGGCACCAGTGCATCCGTTGCCCTAAGTACAACGGAACCAGTACGTATACCAGACTCGTCAGGCTCACCTGCTCAAACTACAGAAGTTGATATTCGTATGAACTTACCTGCTGGTGATGCGGCGTTAGACCCCCAGGATTTCGATCCAGAAGATCCACTAACCTACAATGCAGCAACCTCGGTTACGGTTTACGACTCATTGGGTGATAGCCATGTAATGACGTATTACTTCATAAAAGATGCTACCCCTGGTGTGGACAATGAGTGGTACGTCGCTACTGCCGTGGACGATACGCTTGTGGACATGACGGACTCAGCTGGCAATGACACAGACCCAACTACCGCAGTTAACAGTGTTGGTGGCAACACTGGTAATGCAGTAACCGCATCTAAGCTGATTTTCTCGCAGGGTGGTGACTTTTCTGGTATGGAAACCCCTGATGGATTGCCAACATTAGACTTCAAAATGCAAACTGAAGCGCTAGGCGCAGGTATTCTTGCAAATGGCTCAGATCCTACGCAGCAAATCAGCATTGATTTTAATCTAGACGTGAATAATGCAACGCCTAACGAGCCAACGCAGTTTGCATCAGCGTTCGAAGTGACGTCACTTGAACAAGACGGTTTGCCGGTAGGCCGACTTACCGGTATTGATATTGGCCCTGACGGACTAGTACGAGCCACGTTCTCTAACGGTACTTCTGAACCCATTGTTCGCGTTGCACTTGTTCGTTTTTCAAATGAGCAAGGCTTAACTCAAGAAAGCAGCACGCAATGGAAAGAAAGTATTCTTTCTGGTGAAGCACTAGCGGGCGAAGCAACAACCGGTACCTTCGGTGAGATTAACTCTTCGGCCCTTGAACAAGCCAACGTTAACCTGACCACTGAGCTAATCGACATGATCATCGCTCAGCGTAACTTCCAGGCAAACTCTCGAGCGCTCGAGGTTAACAACTCACTGAACCAGACTATCCTTAATATTCGATAATTAAGGTCAAGGCTTCGGCTTTGTGGCAATAAAGCGGCAATTTTCAGGCGTTTAAATCCGCCTGAGAAGCCCACAAGATGTAAAGGTCGCACAAATGCGGCCTTTTTATTTTTCTATATATTTCAATCTAATACCTTTCGTAAATTTCAATTGTGTTAAATATCCACAGATTGGCACTGCCTTTGCTAAATCTTGTTTAAGGTTTAATCAGAGTCAAAAGTTAGTCATGGATAAACTTCTCTACATTGCAGCAAGTGGCGCATCCCAAGACCTATTAGGAACGGGCATTCGCGCTAATAACCTAGCTAATGCACAAACCACAGGTTTTAGAGCTCAGCTAGAGCAGGCAAGGTCAATGCCGGCGTACGGCGAAGGCTTGCCGACCCGCGTCTTTTCTATGACTGAGAGCCCTTCGAATAATTATGAGTCGGGCCCAATGATAAAAACTGACCGAGACTTAGACGTGGCGATTCAAGGCGATGGCTGGTTTGCTGTACAGGATGAAAACGGTCAGGAAGCGTATTCTAGAGACGGCAACTTTAAGCTAGGCGATGACGGAATTTTGACAGACATTCGCGATCGTGTGGTGCTAGGTGACAACGGGCCGATTTTTCTGCCGGTACCTTTAGATAACCTTAACATTGCCGCCGACGGCACCTTGTCCATGAGACAGTTAGGCGCCCCCGCAAATGTCATCGAGGAGGTAGGGCGTCTTAAGTTAGTTTCTCCAAACTACGCCGACATGGAACGCGGCAATGACGGCTTGTTTAGAATGGAAGATGGCTCAATAGCGCAAGCCAATGCCAACGTAAAAGTAATGTCTGGCATGCTTGAAGGCTCTAACGTTAATGCAGTGGAAGAGATGGTAGATATGATAAGCCTTCAGCGTCATTACGAGCTTCAAGTGAAAGTGATGAAACAAGCTGAAGAGCTTGATACACGTGGCAACATGTTGCTACGCATCCTGTAAACGAATTTTAAATATCGTTGCTTTATGAGCAACGTCGGAGGTCAACATGCATCCAGCATTGTGGATAAGTAAAACCGGGCTAGACGCCGCACAGACCGATGTGGCAGTGGTGTCTAACAACCTAGCAAATGCGTCAACCGTAGGCTTTAAAAAAGACCGCGCGGTGTTTGAAGATTTGCTTTATCAGAATATCAATCAGCCAGGCGGCCGCTCTTCAGCTGATACCGAACTTCCTTCTGGGCTTATGCTTGGTTCAGGTTCAAAAGTGGTGGCTACGCAAAAAGCCCACACGCAAGGTAACTTACTAACCACTGAAAACGCGTTGGATATGTCAATTCAAGGCCGTGGTTATTTTGAAATACTGCAGCCTGACGGCACTATCGCTTATTCACGTAATGGTCAGTTTTCACTTAACGACCAAGGGCAAATTGTTACCTCAGGAGCTGGCTTTTTACTACAGCCTGAAGTGGCCGTGCCTGAAGATGCGCAGCAAATCACTATCTCTCAAGATGGTGAAATTAGCGTAAGTATTCGAGGACAAGCAGAGCCTCAGGTGTTAGGGCAATTAAATATTTCTGATTTTGTGAACCCGACGGGTCTTCAGCCTACGGGACAGAACCTTTTCGTAGAGACAGCGTCAAGCGGTGCACCTATTCAGGGTATACCTGGACTTCAAGGGTTAGGTTATATCTCTCAAGGCACCCTTGAAACATCGAACGTAAACGTAACTGAAGAATTGGTTAATCTTATTGAAAGCCAGCGCTTGTATGAGATGAACTCAAAAGTTATCTCATCGGTTGACCAAATGCTTGGTCAGGTTATTCAGCAACTTTAATGGGTAGCATCATGCGTATTCTAGGTATATCTGCTGCACTACTTATACTTGGCGGCTGCGCCAGTACCAGCGAACCACCGGTTCAGGCCAACGACCCGTCGTTTGCCCCTGTGGTGCCAGATTACCCGCGTGAAACGGTCGTAGAAGATGGTTCTCTGTTTCGTTCAAATATGGCGAATAGCTTGTATTCAGATGTTACAGCCAGAAGAGTGGGAGACATCATTACCGTTACGTTAAGTGAGAATACCCAAGCGAGTAAGTCGGCGGATACATCTACTGCTAAAGACACGAACGTGAATCTTAATCCTATTACAGGGTTGGCAGGTCAAGCCATTAACATAGGCGGTGAGTCCATACAGTTAGGCGTAAGTTCGTCACGGGACTTCTCGGGAGATGCCGCAGCGAATCAAAGCAACAGCTTAATTGGCGCTATTTCCGTTACCGTAGTCGACGTTCTGCCTAACAGCAATCTTGTTATTCGTGGTGAGAAGTGGTTAACGCTAAATCAAGGTGACGAGTACATTCGGCTTACCGGTATTATTCGCCCCGCAGATATTAGCCCTGAAAACGAAATCGTTTCGACCAAGGTGGCCAATGCACGCATCCAATATTCAGGTACTGGCTCCTTTGCGCGTGCGCAAGAAAAGGGTTGGTTAACCAAGTTTTTTGATTCCACTTGGTGGCCTCTTTAGGTTTAGGAAGGAGAGTGAACATGCGTTTATTTTCAGTTGTATTTGCCGTTTTCACACTGCTTTTACCCTCGCAGGCATTTGCCCAGCGCATTAAAGATTTGGCGAGTATTCAAGGGGTGCGTAGTAACCAGTTAGTTGGTTATGGCTTAGTGGTTGGTTTACCTGGCACAGGTGAACAAAGCCCGTTTACTGAACAGAGTTTTAGAACGATGTTAAGTAACTTTGGTATCAGCCTAGACGCTAATACCAAGCCAAAAATTAAAAACGTAGCTGCGGTAGCAGTGCATGCGGAATTACCCGCATTCGCTAAACCAGGCCAAACTATTGATATTACCGTGTCGTCTGTAGGTGAAGCATCGAGCCTTCAAGGTGGAACCCTACTTCAGACATTTCTTCGCGGTGTTGATGGCAAAGTGTATGCGGTGGCGCAAGGTAGTTTAGTTGTTAGCGGTTTCGGCGCGCAAGGTGGCGACGGTTCACGTATTGTTGTTAATACGCCAACAGTAGGGCGTATCCCAAACGGTGCAATGGTAGAACAATCGGTACCTAGTGGTTTTGCCAACGGTGACACGTTAACACTTAACCTTCATTACCCCGATTTTTCTACCGCAAAAGCGCTGGCGGACACAATCAATGAACGCTTAGGCGCACAACCAGAAAATGGCTACATTATTGCTAAGCCCATTGATGCGGCATCGGTTCGCGTCACCGCCCCACGTGATGTAGGCCAGCGCGTAGGTTTCTTAGCAACCCTTGAAAACTTCGAATTTACACCAGCAGATGCACCAGCCCGCGTAGTGATAAACAGCCGCACGGGCACTATCGTCATCGGCAGCGACGTACGGTTACTGCCAGCGGCCATTACTCATGGTGGTTTAACGGTAACCATCTCAGAAAATCAGCAGGTGTCTCAACCTAACGCATTTGCCGACGGTCAAACCGCCGTCACTACACAATCTATTGTGGATGTGGATTTAGCGGATAGCCGTATGTTTAAGTTCGAACCAGGCGTAACGCTTGACCAGCTTGTTCGCGCCGTTAACGAAGTGGGCGCCGCACCGGGCGATTTAATGGCTATTTTAGAAGCATTACGTCAAGCAGGGGCTTTACGTGGTGAGCTCGTTATTATCTAACAGCGTTCAGCGAAGCATGGTGGAATAAATACGATGGAATCACTCAGCACAAAAAGCCAGCTTGATATGGCGCGCAATGTCCACGATATGGGCAGCATTAATAAAATGCGTGAAGCCATTGCGTCAGGCGATGAAACGGTATTGCAAG
This sequence comes from Alteromonas sp. G5_S2_22_S1, assembly GCF_054968525.1. NCBI lineage: Bacteria > Pseudomonadati > Pseudomonadota > Gammaproteobacteria > Alteromonadales > Alteromonadaceae > Alteromonas > Alteromonas sp. G5_S2_22_S1. The sequence goes on from NZ_JBQKUJ010000002.1 coordinate 468,411, forward strand.
AAGCTGCTCAGCAGTTTGAGGCAATATTTGTGCAAATGATGTTGAAGTCTATGCGTAAAGCACAAGATGCCCTTGCCGATGAAAATAGTCCGTTCAATTCTCAACAAGTGAAGTTTTACCGTGACATGCACGACCAGCAGCTTGCTACAGATTTAACATCTGGCGGCGGCTTGGGCCTTGCGGATGTGATTGTAAAACAGCTGGGGCAAACGGAAGACAGCTATACACCCGCTAGTGTAATTAGAAGCGATGGCGACATCTCTTCCTTAAACAGAAATCGCATACAAAGTGTTGCTCAAGCACAAGATGTAGCGCTTTCTTCTAGCTCGATAAAGAGTCAGTCAGCGCAAAAAGATGCCATGTTTGAAAGCCCTGAACAATTCGTTGAAAGCCTAATGCCAATTGCAGAAAAAGTTGCAGAAAAGTACGGCATGGATCCGAAAGCCATTATTTCACAAGCTGCGGTGGAAACGGGTTGGGGAAAGTTTGTTATCCATAAAGCTGATGGAAGTAGTTCACACAATTTATTTGGTATAAAGGCCAACAAAGGGTGGGGTGGTGAGCAGGCCATCGTAGATACCCTTGAGTTTAATAACGGTTTACCACAAAAGCAAAAAGCGGCGTTTAGATCTTACTCTTCGGTAGAAGAGGCTATGGAAGACTACGGACGCTTTATTACCTCACAGCCACGCTATAGCCGTGCTGTGGAAAATGCTTCTGATGCTGCGCGTTACACAAATGCACTTCAAGAAGCAGGCTATGCTACCGACCCTGAATACGCGAGCAAGATTATGGCAGTGTATAACAGTGACCGTCTTAGCGCATTGAGGCCATAGGTGAGGAGAATACAGTGAGTTCTGTTGATTTATATTCTTTAGCGACAAGCGGCGTAAACGCAAGCAACAAGCTATTGCAAACAACGAGTAACAACATTGCCAACGTAAATACCCCTGGCTATGTTCGCGAGCGCACTGAGCTTCAAAACAGCCAAGTATTTGGTGTAGAAATTGGCAATACCGAGCGGGTAATCAACGTATTTGCACAGAACCAGTTACGTCGCGATATTACCGCAGTGGGTGAACTCGAAGCATTTTCTAATAAGACTACGGCCATTGATAATCTTTTAGCAAGCGAAGCAAACTCTATTTCAAAAGGGTTGAGTGAATATTTCTCAGCGCTTCAAACCGCTGCTGACGATCCGACTAACCTCGCATCACGTGAGCAAGTACTTAGTAAGTCTGAGTCCCTCTACAATCGTATGAGAACTTTGTCGGATTACATGCTTGAAAAAGAAGAAGAACTCAATTTGGAGTTCACTTCTATGGTGAACCGAGCTAATACCCTTATTGGAAATATTGGCGATTTAAACCGCAATATCGTTATTGCAAATGGCAATAATACCAGCGATCAGCCCAGTGCTCTGCTTAACGAAAGAGACCAAGCGATAGATGAACTCTCGTCTATTATGGGCATTACGGTTAAAGAAAGTACTACGCAAAACGGCGCCGTGACAATCAATCTTACTTCAGGAGAATCACTGGTACTTGAAAACGGCGCCTTCAATTTGTTTGAGCTAAGTTCCAGTGCTGATTTGACCACCAAGGAAATTAAGCTTGAAACTAATTTTGGTTCTCAGACAAAAAACGATGCATCAATACGCATTGTCGAAGATGATTTAGGCGGCGCATTAGGCGGTTTATTCAGGTATCGAAACGAAGTGCTTGGCCCCACTATGCGCGATGTGGGTCAGCTATCGGTCGCTTTTGCCGATGCCATGAATACGCAAAACAAGCTAGGCATGGACTTAGATGGCCAGATTGGCGGAAATATTTTCGATATTCCTTCTTTTAGAGGGTTGGCGTATGAAGATACTGACGGAGACTATGTTGTTACCGCACAGCTCACTGAAGGCAAGGGCGCTGAATTAACGGATGCGGATTATAAAATTGAAGTAACCGCAGTGTCTGCTGGTGTACCTAGCGAAATAGAAATTACATTTTTAAATCCTGATGGTACACCGAAAAAAGACGGTTCTGGCAATGATATCATTTTTTCAAACTTTGCCGTATCACCGGGCTTTAATGAACTACCCGGTGGCATTGAAATCGACTTTTCGGGCGGGGACCCGTATGCAGTTGGTAATGAATTTTTGATCCAGCCCACTAAGGACGTTGCGTCAAACATAAGCTTAGATACAAATCGCCCTGAAGATTTAGCCTTCGCCAATCCGGTAAGAGCCGGGGCCGATAGCACAAACTTAGGTAGCGCTAACGTTATAGACGTAACCGTTTCAAATACGGAAGTGGGAACCTCTGCTTTCGATGGAGCGGGTGATATTCTAAATTCAGCCCCTGCTCAAATTAGTTTTACTGCAGCCGATACCTATGAAGTGTTAGACGGTAGCGGGACGGTTTTAGCTACTGTTACTGGTACAACAGATTTAACGAACCTTATTGGTCAAGCGGGAATAAGCCCTGATCCAGGGTTTGATCTAAGCTTAGATGGTGTACCGAAAGCCGGTGATAGCTTTTCAATTAGCTATAATACAGATGGTTTCAACGATAACAGCAACGCGCTTAATTTAGCTGCTATTCAAAATGAAAACAAAGTGCAGGTAAGTAGTGAGGCCACGAACAAGCCACGCACGTTCCAAGATGCGTATGCGTCAATGGTTGGGCGCATTGGTGAAGATGCATCAATGGCCAGTGTTTCTCTTGCATCAGCTGAAGCGATGAAAGTTCAATCGCAAAATTGGTTTGAGTCTGTTTCAGGCGTAAGCTTAGACGAAGAAGCGGCTAACTTGATAAAATACCAGCAGAGCTATGCAGCTGCAGCACGTATATTGTCTACGGCTCAAGAATTGTTTAATACCATTTTGCAGTCGGCAAGGTAGGTTAATTATGCGTATAACAACGAATCAAATTTATGATCAAAACATGCGCTCGATTATGCAAAATCAGGGCGATTTGGCGAAAACCCAAGAACAGCTAGCTTCAGGTAAGCGCATAATCACACCCAGCGATGACCCTGTTGGTGCTGCAAAGGTACTACGCTTGACCGAAGAAATTGATGAGCTTACTCAGTTTCAACGCAATAATGATTTGGTAACCGGTTCGCTCGAGCAGCAAGAGGCTGTGTTGACTAATATTACCGACTCTATTAATCGGGCGCGCACGCTCGTTGTTCAATCAGGTAATGGAATATTATCTGATCCTGACAAACGGGCTCTTGGGGCAGAACTCGAACAGATTAAACTTGAAGTTTTTGATCTTATGAACACCCAAGATGCTGATGGTAATTACTTGTATGCGGGCTATCAATCAGGTAATCAGGCGTTTGAATATAACCCAGCCGCTGGCGGCAATGCTATTACCTTTGCGGGCGACCCAGGTGTTAGCTTTGTTCAACTCTCTAATAGCTCGAAAATTCAATCAACCAGTAATGGCTACGAAGTTTTTGAAAACGTGCTATCCCGCTTTAAATTTTCTGTAGACGGTAGCACTGGCGCTACGGTTAACACTGCAACAGTGAAGCAGCAGGGCACATTTGATACCTTTTTTGATAAAAATTATGACCCAGTCGTTGCCGCCAACAACAACTATCGCATCAATTTCCTTGCTTCGGGGCAGGCTGAGTTAGTAAACCAAGGTACTGGAACCGTGGTTGACTCGGTTGCTTATACATCTGGACAGCCTTTCACTATAAAAGGGATGGAGTTTGAAGCGGTGGCGGCCCCAGGTGATAGTATCGATTTGTCTTTTGATGCGCCGGAGAAAAAAAGCATGGCGCAATCGATTCACGAAATTCAAACTATATTGATGGGCTCTACTATCGACAACTCAGCGCTCCAAGAATCGATAGCTGATGCATTAGTAGGATTAGATAACGGACTTGAGAAGCTTTCTTTGGAAAGGGCTTCCATTGGCAGTCGATTGAACATAGCGGAAAGTACCTACGAAAGTAACTTGGATATGGAGATTGCAGCAAAAGCCCAACGCTCGTCTATTCAAGATGTAGATTACGCGGAAGCTTCAACTGAATTTGCCAAACAGGAAACGGCGCTGAGTGCGGCGTTAGCTACTTTTCCTAAAGTAGCTAACTTATCGCTATTCGATTTCGTTTAGCGGTCATAATTTATCAAATCACTAACGCCGCTTAAGCGCGCCATATAAACTCTGGCTTGATTGTCGACATGGCTGGAGTAGTAAGAGATATAAAGGTTGTCGCCTTCAATCACCAAGCCCGGATAACTTGTGTCTCCGCCGCTTGGCAGCGTTTTTAGTTCAGTGAATATTTTAGTTACGCTATCAAATAGCCATACCCTGGTTGTAAATTGATGTGAGCCCCAATCAACATGTCTTCCTGCAACGATATATAGGTTTTCACTTAACGCCACTGCGGCCGGACCGCCAATATAGGTACCTAAATCATGCCACTGCCATTTGGTATACGGCGGTCTCGATGTACCAAATTGCGCACTGAAAGTATCGGCATCTCGTCTTAAAAATACCGAGGCATTTCCGTAATCATCAAACAAGATTGTGCTTTCATTGGGGTAACCTTTACCTTGTTTGTCCAAACAAAAAGCCTCCTCCTTGTGAACGTGCATTGAACGTGTTGGGTCACCCTTATAGAGCGAAACTGAGTTCGCTTGTCGATTGTACGCAAAACCATAAGCTTCTGAGTTATAGAAAGTATTGTTCCACAACCACCAACCGGGCTTTCCGTGACTATTACCTGCTGACCAAGACAGGCCCGTGGTAGAGAAATAAGTCACCATTTTTGTGACTAATTTCCCACACTCGGGGAAAGATTTAGTATAGGTAGTAAGCAAGAGACGAGAGCCATCGTATGAGAACTTCGGATCTCGTAGGTCTGCATTATTCTCTCTAATGATTACTCTGTTGCGAACTTGAAACGAAGTTTTATCAAGAGTTAAAACAATAACCGCTCCGTCAGTACTGACATGGTCAGTAGCTTGTCGGTAGCAGCACATCAACGTTTTACAACTTTTGTCGAACGGATTTTCAATTAAATCAGTGAAAGCGCAATGGGTTGCATGCTTGGATATGCGTTTAAAATCTAACACTCTCAAATTTTTTTTCACATCAAATTTCTCTTAAGAATCGATCAGTTATGTCGTGTTTTATCGTCACTCTACGGCAATACCTTACCGCTTATCGGCAAATATCGTAATTTTTTCTAAAGGGATTTTAAATGATGTCGATAAACCTTCTGAGAGAGTCATGTCATCAATTACCCCTCAGGTTTTGGTGCAATACAAGAGAGATGCCGTTTTTATGGCAGCCAGCATCTGCTGGAGTGAGAGTTTAGGAGAGGCAAATGTCCTTATTTGTAAACACTAATGTGTCATCTTTAAATGCCCAGCGTCAGCTATTTGACGTAAGCAACTCATTGAGTACTTCGTTCGAGCGCCTGTCATCTGGTTTCCGGATTAATAGCGCCTCTGACGATGCCGCGGGTCTTCAAATTAGTGAACGGATGACGTCACAAGTTCAAGGTTTAGACCAAGCAGTGCGTAATGCAAATGATGCTATATCGTTAACGCAAACCGCTGAAGGAGCGTTAGATGAGACTACAACTGCTCTACAACGGATTCGTACATTAGCGGTTCAAGCGCAAAATGGTATTAATAGTGCTGAAGACAGATCTGCACTTTCGTCTGAGATAACGGCTTTGAAAACAGAAATATCTCGAATCGCATCAGAGACAGAGTTCGCAGGCTTAAGTATTCTGAAAGGCAACTTTTCCGCTGACTTTTTAGTAGGTGCTAACCAAGGCCAAACG